>NZ_CDSBIE010000032.1:0-1508 GCF_977113345.1 Adlercreutzia sp. CNCM I-6216 | reverse complement strand
GGGGGTGCGGACGTTTTTCCGGACGGCCTAGGCGGCCAGCCCCAGCCGCCTCCTGCGGCCGGCTATCGTATCGTACACCTTGCGCCCTCCCTCGTCGAACGCCTTCAGCCTCCCCTCCCGGTACCAGCGGATCCACTCGGCGAGCTCGGCGGCGAACCGCTCGGCGGAGACCCCGCGCCAGTCCCTCCCGTGGAAGAACTCGACCTTGAGCCTGCCGAAGAACCCCTCGCAGGCGGCGTTGTCCGGCGAGTGCCCCTTGCGCGACATCGACCTCTCCACCCCGGCCTCCCCGCAGGCGCGGACCCAGTCGGGGGTGCGGTAGTGCCAGCCGCGGTCGCTGTGGAGCGTGAAGCCGCCCCCGGCGGCGGCCACGGCGCCGGCGAGCATCTCGGCCACGAGCGCCTTGGACGGCGAGGTGCCCACCGAGAAGGCGGCGACGTCGCCGTCGAACAGGTCGACGGCCGGCGAGAGGTACACCTTCCGCGGGTCGTCGGGCAGCCTGAACTCGGTGATGTCGGTGACCAGGACCTCGCCGGGGGCGGCGGCCGAGAAGTCGTGCAGGTCGCGGCCGGCGTCGACCAGCAGCAGGTTGGGCGCCGCCGCGCGGCCCTCCTCGCCGGCGTAGGAGCTGTAGCGGGCCGCCCGCGGGGCGCGGGCGCGCAGCCCCTCCTCGGCCATGATCCGGCGCACCACCTTCTCGGAGACCGCCACCGGCCGCGCCGGGTCGAGCCCCGCCGCGCCGCGGGCCCGCTGCGGCGCGCCGGCGCCCCGCGCGAGCTCGGCGCGGACGCGGCGGTAGCCGTAGGCGCCCCCGGACGCCTCGAAGGCGGCCCGGACCAGGGGCCGCAGGGCGGCGTACGGGTCGGGCGCGGAGGCCGCCGCCAGGCGGTCGTAGAACGTGCTGCGCGGCAGGGACAGCGCCGCCAGCGCCGCCCGCAGCCCGAAGCGCCCCCTGAGCCGGTCAGCCAGCGCCGCCCTCTCCGCCGCCGTCAGGGCGGACAGGTCGGCGCCTGGGTCTTTTTTTAGTATGTCGATCGTCCCCTCGAGGACGGCGTTGCGCAGCTCCAGCTCCTCGCAGCGGGCCCTGAGCTCCTCGAGCTCCGAGGGCGCCTCGCGGGGCTCCGGCGCGCGGGCGGCGATGTCCGAGTCGGTCATGAGGGAGAGCGCCCCTTCCTCGCGGAGCCGCCGGCGCCAGCCGGAGACGGCAGCGGCGGTGACGCCGGCCTCGGCGGCGAGGTCGGCGGCCCGCTCCCCGGCCTCCAGCCGCGCGACGAGCTCCATCTTCCTGTCGAAGGGCAAGTATACGGCCTTCTTGCGGGGCGGCGGGGCGACGCCCGCCGCCTTCGCCCAATTTACAACGGCCGTGCGGCTGCAGCCGGCCAGCTCGGCCGCCTCGGTCAGGCTGAACCCCGCCGCGACGGCCTCCACGGCGAGCTCCCTGGTCTCCAACGGGTACATGCGGACTCCAATCCGGACACCGGAGTGTCCAACTTTTTGTCCGCACCCCC
>NZ_CDSBIE010000031.1:0-1597 GCF_977113345.1 Adlercreutzia sp. CNCM I-6216 | reverse complement strand
GGGGATGCTGACGAAAACCTGTCCCGAATCATCACGATTTGGAGGTGGAGATGTACTCGAGAGAAGAGAAGCTGAAGGCTGTGGAGTTGTTCATCAGATACGACAAGAGCCCCGCTTCGGTGATAAGGGAGATCGGCTATCCGTGTCGCGCGACCCTTTATGCATGGTACGAGGAGTACCTGGCGAACGGATGCGACATGCCATCGGTCAACAACTATCGCAGATATACCGAAGAGCAGAGAAGGGCAGCGGTCGATCATTTCTTCGAGCATGGCCAGTGCCTTGCGCGCACGATGAGAGCGCTCGGGTACCCTTCACAGGAACTGCTGGCAGCATGGATAGACGAGTTAGAACCCGGCCGCAGGCCGAAACGCTCCGACGCAAGGCGAGTCTCCGATGAAGTCAAGCAGAAAGCCGTCATCGACCTCGTCGTCAGAAAAGGAGCCGCGAGCGACATCGCCGATGGACTCGGCGTCGAGAGAGCGACCCTCTACAATTGGAAGCGAAAGCTTTTGAGCGAGGAGGTGCCCTGCAAATTGCCGAGGAAAAGAGACGATAGAAGCATCGAGGAGCTCGAGGAGTACGCAGAGTCCTTGAGACGAGATATAGACAGGTTGGAACTTCAACGTGCCATCCTGGAAGGGACGGTGGAGCTTCTGGGAAAAGACCGAAGCGTCGATCCTGCAATGCTCACGAACAAGGAGAAGACGATCCTTGTGGAGAGCCTGAGGTCGGCGCATAGGCTTGGCGCGCTGCTCGAAGCGGTGGGAATGGCGAAGAGCAGCTACCTCTATCAGAAAAGGGCGCTCCTAAAGCCGGACAAGTATGCCGATCTGCGCATTCTCATAACGGAGATATTCCACGGCAGCGACGGGCGCTACGGGTACCGCAGAGTGCACGCCGTCCTCGGATCTGATGGAGCCATCGTATCGGAAAAGGTCGTCTGCAGAATCATGAAGGAGGAAGGACTCGTCGCCAAGCGCCCTGCCAAGCGCAAGTACAGTTCCTACAAAGGCGAGATCAGCGAGGCGCCCGAGAACCTAGTGAAGCGCGATTTCCACGCTCAAGCTCCCAACCAACTTTGGCTCACCGACATCACCGAATTCTCCATCCCCGCCGGCAAGGTCTACCTGAGCCCCGTCCTCGACTGCTTCGACGGGATGTGCGTCGCCTGGTCGCAATCGACCTCGCCCAACGCCGACCTCGTGAACTCCATGTTAGATGCTGCAGCATCCAGATTGCATGAAGGCGAGCATCCTGTCGGTCACAGTGATCGCGGTTGTCATTACCGCTGGCCCGGCTGGATCGAGCGATGCGAGAGATACGGCATCGTCCGCTCCATGTCGAAGAAGGGCTGCTCTCCGGACAATTCAGCGATGGAAGGCTTCTTCGGGCGGCTCAAGGTCGAGTTCTTCTATGGGCGGGACTGGTCGGGATGGTCGACCGAAGAGTTCATGGATGCTCTCGATGATTACGTCCGCTGGTACAACGAGGAGAGGATCAAGCTATCATTGGGAGGGATGAGCCCCGTGCAATACAGGAGAACCTTGGGGCTTGCAGCATAGGTTTTGGGACGGAAAAACGTCAGCATCCCCAA
>NZ_CDSBIE010000030.1:0-1651 GCF_977113345.1 Adlercreutzia sp. CNCM I-6216 | reverse complement strand
GTTGAATCCATCAATCTCGACAATTGAAGATTCTAGGCGATGGCCGTTCTTCGCGCATTGGGAGAAACGACGCTTACACCAACGTTGGGGACACGATCCATCTGCTCGAGCAACATGGTACAGAATATAGCTCCAATAGCCAAAATAGCCCTCAAGGCCCTCGTAGTCTCGTAACTTATTCACTATTTCGAAGGCATCTGTCATTGCAGCACCAAGCTGGCTGTTCCAGAGGTTAAGAGCGCACGAAACTTCGAGCTCAACAATATCCCTAAGTTTGCGAGCAGCCATGCCCTCATGCTCACCCGCTGCAGTTAATTGCTTTCTCAGTCCTACGATGTTTCGCTCTGCAATTTCCCATTCATCGCGGTGGTTCAAAAACACATCCACCAATTCCAAATAATCATCCAACGTGTCATTACCAGTTGCATTCCGCAGGCCAAACTGAATCTCCGCACGCAGCTCATCGTTGAACAATTTCTGCTCTTTCGGAGATTGCAACAACCGCACTACCCTCTCGTCAAGCACGAAAATTACCGCATAATCCGTCTGGCTACGCGTGCAACGCCCCAGTGCCTGGGTGATGCGATTACGCATACGCTCAGAATACACTTCGTCGGCATTGGCTGACTCAACCAAAAATCTCTCGTGCATACTGGTTCCTTGCGGTAATTGTACAATGATCTCCGATCGACATTCACCTCCCGGAAAATCCAAGCCATCCAACCTATTTGCTAAAATCGCGACCGCATCTTTCTTACTGATAAATGGCTTCTTATCATTCTCGAGTTCAGCTGCCGTGAACACCGTTTTTCCTGCGACCTTTGCGAGATCCGAATACTGCTCGGCCATGGCATTACTAGACACCATGAGAAGACTTCGCTCGTCCTGATCCAATATCCTGGATACAATCCGATCGAGCGGCACATCGTCTGCTGCGATCGTCGGAAACATCAGCAATCGACGTCCAGTCGTTCGCCCCCTCCATTGATCAAGCATAGGTAGCGCGGTTATACCCCGGACGCCGAAAGACCTCTCCAATTCGCCTCGTTCGCTAAGAGTTCCAGACATGTAAAGTCTTTGACGGGCATCGGCAAAAGGAGCAAACAGCTGCGTAGGAGGAATCACGGGACGAATCAGTAGAGAATTACTTGAAACGAATATTTGGCACCCACGAAG
The DNA here is from genome assembly GCF_977113345.1 of Adlercreutzia sp. CNCM I-6216. NCBI lineage: Bacteria > Bacillati > Actinomycetota > Coriobacteriia > Eggerthellales > Eggerthellaceae > Adlercreutzia > Adlercreutzia sp. CNCM I-6216. The sequence goes on along the minus strand of NZ_CDSBIE010000030.1, from coordinate 475 downwards.
ATGATCCTTGACCATATTCCAGCTAAAACGCAAATCATCTTGTCCATTTTGAATAAAATATCGATTAAACGCCATTGAGATACTTGAGATTTCGTTATCAGCACTCACAAGAGGCACTAAGCTAATCCAAGACGACGGCGATGCCGCGCCCCCTCCTGTCAAAGCACGCTCATACTCTTCAACAGTCATGAGGGGCCGCAAGGCCGTGACAACAGCTTCAAACAGTTTTGGGCGTACGGCGGAATCAACCTCCACTGACCACGGCGAAGCGACGAAGCTCTCCGCAGAATGCGCATCATCGAACACTATGAAATCCGCATCACCGAAATAGGGGTTAGAGTTGAACAATGCACTATATGTCGTAACCGCGATACAATTTGGTAACGTACAATCTCTTGCGCACTTTCACAGCAGCATAGCCTAGATACCAAAAGACACGGCTCCGGCCTTCGGTATGATTCGAGTTGTCTAGATT
>NZ_CDSBIE010000029.1:0-2382 GCF_977113345.1 Adlercreutzia sp. CNCM I-6216 | reverse complement strand
TATTGGAGTCAGGTTAAATCAGCCACACCCAAGTCGGAGATAAATCGCCAATCCCGGCCAATTTAATTTCGCCAATACGCCAGTGATTCTAGTTGCGATTTACCTTTGCCTTCTGCTGCCTTATGCGGTCGCCCTAACTGCCAGCGGCGTTGTCTCGACTGAGAAGATCTCAAGTTCAGCGCCGCGGAAGCTGGCGCCCTTCATCACGAACACAGATGCACGGTCGAACAGGCGGTCGAGAGTGCAGAGCAGGGTGTCGTCGCCGGTGAAGAACTCGTCCCAGTTGTTCGTGGGCGTGTTGCTGGTCAATATCATCGTATTGGCGCAGTCCTTCTCGTAGCGCCGGTCGACGACATCGAAGAAGAGATCCGTGCACGCCTTGTCGAACGTGCACCGCCCCACCTCGTCGACTATGAGGCAGGACGGCTTCACCAGCGCGGCGACGGCTCGCGAGACGCTGCCGGAATCGGCGGCCCTCCTCAGTTTGTCCCTCAGCTCCGTGGCCTTCAGGTAGTACGTCTTGTAGCCGTTCAGGCAGCACTCCCGGCCATAGGCCTGGGCCAGGTGGGTCTTTCCGATGCCGCCCGGCCCTATGAACGCCAGGTTCTTGCGCGCATGCAGGTTCGCGAGCGCCGGCAGCTTGCGCAGCGCCCCCGCGTCCCGGCCGCGTATGCGGTCGAAGTCGAAGCCGGCGAAGGTTTTGGGGGCCTTCTGCGGCAGCCTGCTGAGCTTGAGCAGCGTCTCGATCACCTGGTCGTGACGCTTGTCCGCCAGATAGGAGAACACGGCGTCGAGCGCCGCGAGCTCGCCGCCTCCCATGCTGTGGCGCACGGCCAGCTCGGCCAGCTCCTCCGGGGCTATCGCCACTCCGAGCGACGCCGCCCGGGCGCTCACGCGATCGTAGACGGCCGCGGCATCTTCCGTGTCGCCCATGGCTACAGCCTCCCCTCGAAGTCGAACTTGTCGAACCCGGGCTTTCCCTTGGGAGGCTCCAGCCGGGCGATGACGGTCGTCACGGGGGCCGTCGGCAGCTCGACCGGCTGGACGTCGGCGTACTGGTCGTCGCAGCAGCTGTCCCTGCGGCCCCATGTCACGGGATGAGCCGCCAGTTCGCGAGAGAGGTCGTCGGAGTAGATGTGCAGCCATTCCCCGTCGCGGTTGACGCGGCACTCCCTCCCCGGATACCAGTACGGCACGCCGAAGCGCCTGCCCTCGTAGCTGACGAACCCGTCGAAGCTGATGCGTCGGCGGGGGCACAGGTAGAGCGCCAGCTCGTGGGTCATCGCGAGCACGGACGCGGCGGGCGCGCAGGCTGCGGAGTGCTCGTCGGCCGGAACACAGTCGACCGCCCTGCGGTAGCGCCCGGATTGCGCTGCGCACCATTCGAGAGCCTGGGCGTTCAGGTCGGTGGCGTTGCAGAACCTCCTCCCTGCCAGGAAGTTGCCCTTCACGAACCTGATCAGTCGCTCGACCTTGCCCTTCGTGAACGGGTGCCTGGGCTTGCACAGCTTCGTCTTGAACCCGACGCACGACATGAACGCGGCGTAGTCGGCCTGCCATACGGGCCTGCCGTCGATGTCGCGCCGCAGCACCACCGACTTCATGTTGTCGGTCAGCACGCACTCTGGCACCCCCATCACCGCGAACGCGTGGATCATGCCGATGAACAGGCTCTCCTGGCGCGCATTGGGGAAGAACTCCACGTAGCACGTGCCGCAGTGGTGGCACACCATCGCGAAGCACGCGATTCTGAACATGCCTCCGGTCCAGTCCTCGACATCGACGAATCCCCAGTCCATCTGGTAGGACTCGCCGGGCGATGTGGAGAATCTCCTGCCGCGGCTCGCCTGCGGGTCGGCGCCCGCGAGCCTCCTCTTCGAGGGAACCAGGTCGGCATGCGCGGCGATATAGTTCTTCACGGTGGTCCTGCCGCCCTCGTAGCCCTGGCCCCTGATGCGCTCGAAAACGACCTCGGAGTTGGTGACGCCCTCCGAGAGCAGGGCGTTCACAATGCCCTCGAAGCCGCTGATCACCGTCGTGGCAGCGCGCATCCCGCAGCGCCCGTGGGGCGCGACGACGAAACCTCTCGCTTTCAATGTGCGGGCCCTCGATCTCGAGAGCCCCGTTCTTCGCGAGAATTCGGCCAGGTTCATCTTGTCGAGTTCGAAGGAATCGCCCTCCGTCCGGGCGATATCCGATATGGCCTTGTCTATAATCTCCTGCAGGCCATTGCGCTCGTTGTCATTCATGGTCCTCCTTGTCTTCTGGCGTATTGGCGTACACCAGTGTAGGGCCAGCAGCGTCGCAATGGCTGTTTTTGCTTGACTGGAATTTGGCTGAACTAGTTTGACTTTAGGTGGCTATTCTCGCCCGACGCTAACA
>NZ_CDSBIE010000028.1:0-2606 GCF_977113345.1 Adlercreutzia sp. CNCM I-6216 | reverse complement strand
TGATTATTGCGGCGTTTTCAGTCCGTGATTCCGCGAGCCATCGGTGCGCTTGTCCGCTATCGGTCGGTGTGCGCCGGTGATGGCGCTTTAATCTCTCCAATCTCCTACGATTGGCCCGGGTGCAAAAAGCATCCGGGCCATTTCTATGTTAGGAGGAAAAAATGGTCAAGTACCGAGAGATCCTGAGACTGACTTATCTCGGGATCAGCCAGGAGAACATAGCGTTCTCCTGCGGCTGCGCGAGATCCACCGTGCAGCTGATCCAGAAGCTCGCTAAGAGCAAGGGGCTTGAGTGGCCGCTACCCGGCGAGATGGACGATGCGGCAATCAGAGCCGTGCTCTACCCGCCGAAGGAGCCCCGCGATGACGGGAAGTTCGCCATCGACCACGAGTGGGTCGAGCGCGAGATGGGCAAACCCGGGGTCACGATGACGCTTCTTTGGAGCGAGTACTGCGTGAAGGCCACCGATCACGGCGCCGATCCCTTCATGTACTCGGCTTTCTGCCAGCGCCATCGCAAATGGGCGCAGCGGAACCGCATCACCTTGCATATCGACCGTCGTCCGGCCGAGGAGATGCAGGTCGATTGGGCTGGCAAGTGCCCGGCGTATTGCGACCCGGACACCGGCGAGATTCGCAAGGCCCACGTGTTCGTGGCCTGCCTGCCGTACTCCTCGATGATCTTCGCCCGGCCCTATCCAAACATGGGAGAGGAGTCTTGGATCGACGGGCACATCCGCGCCTTCCGCGAGTTCGGCGGCACGACGCCCATCGTCGTGCCGGACAACTGCAAGACCGGCGTCATCAAGAACACGGTAGAGGAGCTCGTCGTCAATGAGCAGTACAGGCTCATGTGCGAGCACTACGGCGTGGCTGTCGTGCCGGCACGGGTTCGCAGGCCAAAGGACAAGGCCGCTGTCGAGATGAGCGTTGGCGTGGTGGAGCGAAAGGTCATCGCCGCCATGCGCGACCGAGTGTTCATCGGCATCGCGGAACTCGCTGCGGCAATCGACGAGGCCGTGGATTCCATCAACTCCGCGCCCTTCCAGAAGCGGGCCGGCAGCAGGCGCGAGGCCTTCCTCGGGCGGGAGAAGGACCGCTTGCAGCCCCTGCCGCCGACCCATTACGAGATGACGGTCAGGAAGACCGCCACCGTCCAGTTTAACTACCATGTCTCCTTTGACAAGCGCTACTACTCGGTGCCAGCCGCCTACGTGCGGCGCGAGGTGGGCATCGTCGCCACTAGAACGACGGTGGCCGTCATCTGCGACGGGGAGCGCATCGCCATGCACAGGCGCTCGACATCTCCCGCCGGCTCCTATGTCACAGATCCCGCCCATATGCCCGACTCCCACAGGGAATGGACGGCGTGGAGCGGGGACAGGTTCCGCAGCTGGGCGGCGGGGAAAGGGGAGGCCACCCTCGCCGTCGTGGACGGGATACTCAAGTCGCGCAAGGTCGAGCAGCAGGCCTACCGCTCAGCGCGGGCGCTTCTCGGCCTTGCCGACAAGCACGGGGACGCGCTCCTGGAAAGGGCGTGCGCAAAGGCGCTCACCTGGACGGCGCGCCCCAGCTACAAGACAGTGAAGACGGCGCTCCAGAAGATAGCGGCCGAGACCGCCCCCGATCCGGATGCGGGCGCCTACCGAAGGCCCGACGACTGCTACGACGAGTTCGACGGATGCGACCGATAGGAGGTTCGGCTAAGATGGCAAACGAAGCGACGATGGACAAGCTCCACCAGATGAGGATGTCGGTGATGGCAAGGGCGTACCGCGAGCAGGAGGAGTCGATCGGCGTGGCCGAGATGCCCTTCGACGACAGGCTCGCGATGCTGGTCGACGCCGAATGGGACGCAAGGCGCGCCAACAAGCGGACGAGGCTCCTGCGCCAGGCGGCCTTCTGCGATCCCGATGCCAACGTGTGCGATGTCCGCTACGATCCCGACCGTGCGCTCGATCGCGCCAAGGTGATGGAGCTGTCGAACTGCACATGGGTGGACGCGGCCAGAAACCTCATAATCACGGGCGCTTCAGGTGCAGGGAAGTCGTGGATGGCATGCGCTTTGGGAGTGGCTGCCTGCAATGCGTTCAAGACAGTGAGGTACGTGCGGCTGCCGGAACTGCTGGATACGCTGTGCATCGCAAAAGGCGAGACGTGGGCGAAGATGAGAAAGCGGTACATCGCTTGCGATTTGCTGATCGTCGACGACTGGCTGCTGGAAACGATATCTCCATCTCAGACCAGGGAAGTTCTGGAGATAGTGGAGGCAAGGCACAGGAAGGGATCGCTCATTCTGTGCTCGCAGTTCGCGCCCTCCGGATGGCGCGCGAAGCTCGGCGACAACGCCATGGCAGACGCCGTCGTGGACAGGCTGGTGTTCAACTCGCACGTGATGCACATCGAGGGCACCGAATCCATGAGGAAGAGGATGTCCGGCATAATCTAGCGCGAAGACCGCGGAAGTCGAGCGACTGAAAGCTCGAAAAAGGGCTGGGAGCAGAATGACTCCCAGCCCGATTGTCGGCGCAAGCGCGCACCGATGGCCAATGGATTTGCGCACTGACGCATTGCGGAATCACCACCCGAGGATGCCGCAATACTCA
>NZ_CDSBIE010000027.1:0-3445 GCF_977113345.1 Adlercreutzia sp. CNCM I-6216 | reverse complement strand
ATCGCAACTAGAATCACTGGCGTATTGGCGAAATTAAATTGGCCGGGATTGGCGATTTATCTCCGACTTGGGTGTGGCTGATTTAACCTGACTCCAATATCGGCAGCTTCTTTAGCTTCAGGGATGCTGCTTGCATAACCAACAACACCCCTGATTGCTATACCTGCAAGTTCATCGAGAAACCCCATTGCAGTCTAACCTCATTCAACATTAGATACCGCTTTTGCCAAAGCTTGGTTGCACCTCTTGAGATATTTCAAACTTCTAGAGAGCACCTTCATCTGCTTCTTGGGATCCATCTCAGTGGCAGCCGAATCCTCGGCAGTCTCACCGATTGAATCTGTCGCGCATTCCTCGATAAGGGCGACAGAGCCCCCTGCATATCTCAGTGATTCTAGGGTTATCTCCATTTCCAATATTCTCTCGTTCAGTGAAACTTGGATCCGCTTCACTGAATCTATTGCTGAGAATTTGCCGAGCAAGACGTATCGGCAATAGCAGAGCAGCTTAGACGCCTCAACGAAGACGAAACCGTCTGCGTTTGTCATTGTTGCTATGACCTTGGATGCCCCAGTGCCGCCAATGGTACCAAGCAGCGCTCCACCACCTGCGATGATCGCCGTGCCACCGGCCATCCCGAGGCCTCCGGCAGCTAATGCACCACCTCCGACAAACGCAAGGCTAGCGCTGGTCAACGCTGCACCCGACAGCCCTGCGACCGCCTTGCCCGCAATCAGGGGAGCTATGTAAGGAGCAAAGACGAAGGCTGCGACTGTGGCAGCTCCAGCAACTATGGCAGTGCCCACGAAGCCAACGATCCGCTTGGCCATCTTCGAGTCGATGTCAGCACGTGCCTGCTTGAGAGCTTTGCCCATTCGCTCAAGGTCGCCCTTTGAGACAATATCCTGGGAGACGGCGAACACGTCTTGCATATAGCCGTCTTTGCACTTGAGCTTTTTGAATTCCCTGTCGTTTTCACCGCCCAGCGGCTCGTAAGGCGCGAACAGACTAGCCTCCAGCGCAACCAAGAAAGGCCAAGGCTTGGAAGGATCGCCTTTCGCAAGCTCATTGAACTCCCGATAAAGCTCGTCCGGCGCCAGGAGGTATTCGGAAGGGATGAGGCCTCGCTCCTTTAAACCGAGCTCAATCGCAGTCTCCCATTCTTCCAACCAAAGCTGTTTCTCGCTCTTTTTTCTTGATGACTTCGTGGCATCTATATCGTCCAAGACGATCGCCCTCTGGAGCGATTGGAGCAGCCTGATCTGACTTGGGCCAAGTTCCAAGGATCCGAACTCAGCGAGAGACCTCTCATAGTCTTCCTCAGCGGAGAGCCCTCGATCAGCATCCCGCTCTTTCAGCACCTCCCTGACGTCGAGCACGCACGCAATCGCAAAGGTTCCGAGACCGACGAAATTGATCCTGACCACGAATTCCCAGAAGAAACCGCTATCAGGATTCCTCGACGCGATAGCGGCCCTGACTGCCGCATCCGAGAGGTCGACCGCCGAGAAGACACCGCAGGACACCGTGGACATACGCGTGATCGCCTTGTTCCTAAAAGGAAGAACGTCTTCAGGATCTATTCGCTGCATATCTTTCAGGCCCGTGATCTTCAACGCCTTGACCTCATACACGAGCCTTCGAACGAAATAGAACGACCTGATGAGGCATTGGTTGAGGATAACGGGTATAGCTTGTCTGGCGACCTCATGGATGACACCCAATTCTGTCCTGAAATCGAATCGCAGGGTCTCGACGATCTTCCCGTCCTCATCCCTGATCGCAAAGAAAGTCCCATTGAACATCTTTGAGACAATCTCGCGAAAAAAGAGTCCCTCGTCTCCTGTTTGCTTCATTGCCGGTCGCGCGTCTTGAAAGATAGGCAGCACAGAGAACTGCTTGATGAGCGATAGTATGGGACCCGGAATCCCGGTTCCTTCGCCGGGATTGCTGCTCGAACCTGCAACATCGCTTGCAATATGCATAACCCAGGAAACAGTGCCGAGCATCACCTTCTCTCCAAAGCTCTTGCCAAGGAACTGCCGATGGGTTTCGGGAACGTCGACGATAAGGAGCCTCCCGGCCGCGTCGGTGCCTATCACTTTGCCCGTAAACTGAGTGAAAATTGAACAGAGCAACCCGCCCAGGCTGAAATGATGAGAGAAATCCCTGAGATGATGCTGATACCCGCCACCGAAATCAAGGGTATTCCCATCGGCTGCAAATTTGAAGCTGCCCTCAAGAAAACTAATTGCTCCCAGAAGGTCATCTCCTTTATACCCGGCCAGCTTAGCCATCGAGATGACGAAATCGTTGACTTTGCTCGTACCCCACTCGTTCGCTCGTTCAAGGGAGAACTCGCCCACGAAGAAAGAATCGATCAGACCTGCGATAATCCCGCTTGAAACAGCAATGGTGCAATCCAGCTTATCTGCATGATCGAGCCTGACCTCCCATCGCGTTTCACTCTCCATGAAGTCCTCTTTCGAAGAGGTGAACGCATGAGATGACCCTCCTGCAGCTGGCAGAAGTTTCGTCTTGGGGAATTCTATGCCAAAAGTAAACTCCGTAATATCCGAATCTGTCGCCAGTGGATTGTTCATATTGCACCTATCGTTAGATATATTTTGCTCAGCATGCATCATGACTTTGAAACAGAAGATGATCGTCATCGATAGCTTACCTTATTGCTTCGACGTCATCCCATGCCTCCTAAAGAATAAATCGATACCTGGCATTAACCTCGACTCGTCAGAGAGGTTTTGGCTCTCTCGCTTTCTGCGTGTCCTTGAAGTGTCGCTGACCAGCAGCGCGCAATCCACCTGCCGAGGCCGGCAACGACCTCTTCGGAAGGTCGCTCTGGAATCAGTTCAATCAATCAATCAACAACAGTGTAATAATCTAAGGATACCTTTATTTCAGCAGCATCTACATCGCTCATTGCCTCGAACTTGACCTTCTCTCCTTTTGGCCAAGAATTGGTCCCAGCATAGGTCTCCTCTACCTTAACGCCATCCTCGTCATAGAGGGCAAGCACCAGAGAAACGTCTTCGAGATTGAGCTCAGTATCATTCTCGCCGATAGCAGTGTACGTGAAGAATAAACCCTCTTCGTCACTCGCCTTATCGAAATTGAGTGACGCGGCTAGCTGCTCAACCGCATCCCTCTCAGAATCCGCCTTTTCCACCGCTTGCCCTCGGCGCAGCAAATCGTCCAAGGTTTCTTGATGCGCCGCATCCACCGTGAGCCCGTAGTTATCAACGAAATCTTTGAGCATCACCGTTCTTTCGTTGTAAAGCGAATCCCAATCATTGTAGAAGGTGTCGTCGTTAACACCCATATCTTTTGGTACTGTCAATAATCTTGCGCAAATTCCAGCAGGCGACCGCCAGCCGTCGGCATGATCACTCGTCCAGCAGCGACACGTCCAGATACCTCCTCGACC
>NZ_CDSBIE010000026.1:0-4880 GCF_977113345.1 Adlercreutzia sp. CNCM I-6216 | reverse complement strand
TATAGAGTGGCGAACGGGTGAGTAACACGTGACCAACCTGCCCCGCGCTCCGGGACAACCGCTGGAAACGGCGGCTAATACCGGATGCTCCGGGGAGGCCCCATGGCCTCCCCGGGAAAGCCCCGACGGCGCGGGATGGGGTCGCGGCCCATTAGGTAGACGGCGGGGTAACGGCCCACCGTGCCCGCGATGGGTAGCCGGACTGAGAGGTCGACCGGCCACATTGGGACTGAGATACGGCCCAGACTCCTACGGGAGGCAGCAGTGGGGAATTTTGCGCAATGGGGGGAACCCTGACGCAGCAACGCCGCGTGCGGGACGAAGGCCTTCGGGTTGTAAACCGCTTTCAGCAGGGAAGATTCAGACGGTACCTGCAGAAGAAGCTCCGGCTAACTACGTGCCAGCAGCCGCGGTAATACGTAGGGGGCGAGCGTTATCCGGATTCATTGGGCGTAAAGCGCGCGTAGGCGGCCGCCTAAGCGGAACCTCTAATCCCGGGGCTCAACCTCGGGCCGGGTTCCGGACTGGGCGGCTCGAGTGCGGTAGAGGCAGGCGGAATTCCCGGTGTAGCGGTGGAATGCGCAGATATCGGGAAGAACACCGATGGCGAAGGCAGCCTGCTGGGCCGCCACTGACGCTGAGGCGCGAAAGCTGGGGGAGCGAACAGGATTAGATACCCTGGTAGTCCCAGCCGTAAACGATGGACGCTAGGTGTGGGGGGACCATCCCCCCGTGCCGCAGCCAACGCATTAAGCGTCCCGCCTGGGGAGTACGGCCGCAAGGCTAAAACTCAAAGGAATTGACGGGGGCCCGCACAAGCAGCGGAGCATGTGGCTTAATTCGAAGCAACGCGAAGAACCTTACCAGGGCTTGACATGCGAGTGAAGCCGCGGAGACGCGGTGGCCGAGAGGAGCTCGCGCAGGTGGTGCATGGCTGTCGTCAGCTCGTGTCGTGAGATGTTGGGTTAAGTCCCGCAACGAGCGCAACCCCCGTCCCGTGTTGCCAGCATTCAGTTGGGGACTCGCGGGAGACTGCCGGCGTCAAGCCGGAGGAAGGTGGGGACGACGTCAAGTCATCATGCCCCTTATGCCCTGGGCTGCACACGTGCTACAATGGCCGGTACAGAGGGTTGCCACCCCGCGAGGGGGAGCGGATCCCGGAAAGCCGGTCCCAGTTCGGATCGCAGGCTGCAACCCGCCTGCGTGAAGTCGGAGTTGCTAGTAATCGCGGATCAGCATGCCGCGGTGAATACGTTCCCGGGCCTTGTACACACCGCCCGTCACACCACCCGAGTCGTCTGCACCCGAAGCCGCCGGCCGAACCCTTCTGGGGCGGAGGCGTCGAAGGTGTGGAGGGTAAGGGGGGTGAAGTCGTAACAAGGTAGCCGTACCGGAAGGTGCGGCTGGATCACCTCCTTTCTAGGGAGACAACCTAGAGCCGCTCTCATCCTCCCCAGCATCCGGCTGCGAGGGCTCCGAAGAGAGTCCCCGCGCACCTTGACAGTTGCATAGCGCGTGACATGAAAATGTCAACATGATCAACACCAACATCAATTTCCTAAGCTGATTAGGTTCTTGAGGGTGCTCGCATCATGGAATAGACGATTCATCACGATCGCGAACGTATGTTATACGACGGAATAAATTCTCATTTATATCCAACGGACGAAACCATTAGAAGTATCAACTTCTTTGGCGACCTAGGTAATGGACAAGATATCTAGGGCGCACGGCGGATGCCTTGGCACAGGAAGTCGACGAAGGACGCGGCAAGCTGCGATAAGCCCCGGGGAGTGGCAAACACACCTTGATCCGGGGATCTCCGAATGGGGGAACCCAGCAGGGGTCATGCCCTGCTACCCACGCCTGAATCAAATAGGGCGCAGGGAGGCAACCGGGGGAACTGAAACATCTAAGTACCCCGAGGAAGAGAAATCAACCGAGATTGCGCGAGTAGCGGCGAGCGAAAGCGCACCAGCCCAAACCCGGGCGCGTGTAAGCGGCAGGCGTTGCCGCCCGGGGGTTGCGGGACTCGCGTCCAGGTGCTGCCCACCTGGGAGCGGTTACAAATCCACATGGTAGCGGAACGGCATGGAAGGGCCGGCCGCAGCGGGTGAGAGCCCCGTACGCGAAACCATGCGGACCGCTGACGAGTATCCCGAGTAGGGCCGGGCACGTGAAACCCGGTCCGAAGCCGGGGGGACCACCCTCCAAGGCTGAACACTCTCCTGTGACCGATAGCGAACCAGTACCGTGAGGGAAAGGTGAAAAGCACCCCGAGAGGGGAGTGAAACAGTACCTGAAACCGTGCGCCCACAAGCAGTCGGAGCAGCCTTTGCGCTGTGACGGCGTGCCTTTTGTAGAATGAGCCAGCGAGTTGCGGTGTGCGGCGAGGTTAAGTTTGGAAACGAGCCGCAGCGAAAGCGAGCCTTTAAGATGGCGAGTGAGTCGCACGCTGCAGACGCGAAGCCGGGTGAGCTATCCTGGGGCAGGCTGAAGCGGGGGTAAGACCCCGTGGAGGGCCGAACCCACTTCGGTTGAAAACGGAGGGGATGACCCCAGGATAGGGGTGAAAGGCCAATCAAACCCGGAGATATCTCGTTCTCCCCGAAATAGCTTTAGGGCTAGCCTCGGCCGTTAACCCGCGGTGGTAGAGCCACCGGATCGACGAGGGGGCTTCACCGCCTACCGACTCGAACCGAACTCCGAATGCCGCGGGTCGAGAGGCCGGGAGTCAGAGGGCGTGGGCTAAGCTGCGCGCTCGAGAGGGAAACAGCCCAGACCGCCCGCTAAGGTCCCCAAGTCATCGCTGAGTGGCAAAGGATGTGCGTCTGCCCAGACAACCAGGATGTTGGCTTAGAAGCAGCCATGCATTTAAAGAGTGCGTAACAGCTCACTGGTCGAGTGGACATGCGCCGACAATTCACGGGGCTAAGCGATGCACCGAAGCGGCGGACTGAGAATTCAGTGGTAGGGGAGCTCTCCGCGGGGGGCGAAGCAGCAGGGCGACCTGCTGTGGACCGCGCGGAGGTGAGAATGCTGGCATGAGTAACGAGACCAGGGCGAGAAACCCTGGCGCCGTGAGCCTAAGGGTTCCTGGGCGAGGCTAATCCCCCCAGGGTCAGTCGGGAGCTAAGGCGAGGCCGAGAGGCGTAGCCGATGCGCAGCGGGCAGACATTCCCGCACCGCCGACGGCGCGGCATTACCGATGGGGCGACGGAGAAGGGTAGCCGGGCGGGGTTCTGGACGTCCCCGTGAAAGCGCGTAGGGCGCGCAGCGTGGAAATCAGCTGCGCGAGAGGCCTGAGACGCGAGACGAAGCGAGCGAGCGAAGCCGGTGAGCCCATGCTTCCGAGAAAAACCTCTAGGGAGTGCCGTCGGCGCCCGTACCAAAACCGACACAGGTGGGCGGGTAGAACATACCGAGGCGATCGGGAGAACCACGGTTAAGGAACTCGGCATACTGGCCCCGTAACTTCGGGAGAAGGGGCGCCCCCGCCGGTGAAGGCACTTGCTGCCGGAGCTAGTGGGGGCCGCAGCGAAACGGCCCAAGCGACTGTTTATCAAAAACACAGGACTCTGCAAAGCCGCAAGGCGACGTATAGGGTCTGACGCCTGCCCGGTGCCGGAAGGTTACGCGGATGCGTCAGCCGAAAGGCGAAGCGCTGAAGCCAAGCCCCGGTAAACGGCGGCCGTAACTATAACGGTCCTAAGGTAGCGAAATTCCTTGTCGGGTAAGTTCCGACCTGCACGAATGGCGTAACGATTTGGGCGCTGTCTCAACCGTGGACCCGGTGAAATTGTACTGTTCGTGAAGATGCGAACTACCCGCGGAAGGACGGAAAGACCCCGTGAACCTTTACTGCAGCTTGGCATTGGCATCTGGTACGGCGCGTAGAGGATAGGCGGGAGCCTTTGAAGCGGGGGCGCAAGCCCCCGTGGAGGCGACCTTGGAATACCGCCCTCGTCGTGCCGGCTGCCTAACGCGCGGCCGTGATCCGGCGCGCGGACCGTGCCAGGCGGGTAGTTTGACTGGGGCGGTCGCCTCCCAAAACGTAACGGAGGCGCGCGAAAGGTCCGCTCAGGACGGTCGGCAACCGTCCCGAGAGCGCAAGAGTGCAAGCGGGCTTGACTGCGAGAGAGACACCTCGAGCAGGGACGAAAGTCGGTTCTAGTGATCCGGCGGCACAGAGTGGAATGGCCGTCGCTCAACGGATAAAAGGTACTCCGGGGATAACAGGCTGATCTTGCCCAAGAGTCCACATCGACGGCAAGGTTTGGCACCTCGATGTCGGCTCATCGCATCCTGGGGCTGAAGTCGGTCCCAAGGGTATGGCTGTTCGCCATTTAAAGCGGTACGCGAGCTGGGTTCAGAACGTCGTGAGACAGTTCGGTCCCTATCCTCCGCGGGCGCAAGGGAGTTGAGGAGATCTGCCCCTAGTACGAGAGGACCGGGGTGGACGGACCTCTGGTGACGCGGTTGTCGACCAACGGCACCGCCGCCTAGCTACGTCCGGCACGGATAACCGCTGAAGGCATCTAAGTGGGAAGCCGCCTCCGAGATGAGCTCCCTTTCCGGTAAGGGCCCAGATAGACTATCTGGTCGATAGGGCGCAGCTGCAAGCAGGGCGACCTGCTCAGGCGAGCGCTACTAATAGCCCGAGCTCTTCTTCATTGCCAAGACTACGATCGAGATCGAGAGATGGACGTGTCGCGCGCATGCAACCGCCAGGGTGGCGCGGGGGATCCCCGGGCCCCCTCGGACGGCAAGACGATTGCCGCGGGAGCGCCTCCCGCGAGCGGAACCATGGAGTGGGGGATCACCCGATCCCATTCCGAACTCGGCAGTTAAGCCCCACCTCGCCGAAAGTACTGCGGCGC
>NZ_CDSBIE010000025.1:0-6062 GCF_977113345.1 Adlercreutzia sp. CNCM I-6216 | reverse complement strand
GGGTCGAGGAGGTATCTGGACGTGTCGCTGCTGGACGAGTGATCATGCCGACGGCTGGCGGTCGCCTGCTGGAATTTGCGCAAGATTATTGACAGTACCCTTCTTTTGCTCCCAATGCGCAGCACCTATTGAGGGGGTTGCGCCGCAACGCGCAGCGGAGGAAGAAGCAAGCTCTGGGACGGATGACGAAGGGAGCGCTGTGCCAGGCGCCAGGATCCCAGACGCTACGATCCCTTTTGATCCACAGGGGACTTCGCCTTCTGTGGATCCGGAGGCAGAGCCTGTCAGGCCAGTGATGGATTCTTCCAAAAAGAAGTCCTCGCAGTTAAATGCGGCAACAAAAATTGGCATTGGCGTTGCATGCGTCGCCTTGATCGTCGGCATCGGTATTGTTGTGGCGGCCAACAGCGGTGCCTTTAGCGCGGATTCCTCTAGCAACGACGTTACGTCCGGGCTTTTTTATGACGGCCCTTCCGAAGAACAGGTCATGAGCGATCTCAACTTCGAGGGGGTGGCAAGCAACCTGTCTTACGAGGGCGACTGGTACGCTTACCAAGAGCCCACCCTCAGCTCCACTTCAGAGTTGGAGCTAACGTACGATGAAGCGGATATGAAGGAGTACACCATTACCGCTGTGTACGAGTCGGATGACCTTACCACCGAGAGTACCGTCATGGTGGACTACGAGAAAATCGACGGAGAGTGGGTGGTAATCGATTCTCTTGAGACCTCGCGGTACATTACACCCAAGACCGCGCCAAGTGAAGACGCTGTCATCAACCACGCGCCTTCGATGATGCAGATAGCCGACGAGAATCATCCCACTTATGATCCTGACGAGAACACTATTGAACTTACTGATTTGTACAGCGATAACTTTCAGCCAACTATTGAGAGCGTGGAATTCCAGGCGGGCGAAGGGTCAACTACTGCAAATGCAACAATTAGCATTACAGCTACCGATGGCTTCACCTCTTATAACGGTCAGCTTCAAGCGACGCTGGAGTGGGACGACAGCGACTGGCAAATCACTGATTGCTACGCAACCGAAGGGTCATATACCGCAGATTACTCAAGCCTGATCGGTACATGGGTGGGCGAATATGTCGAAAACGACTCGAGTAGCTTTAATTGCTACGCTGGGCGTTACACCCCCGCTCGAATGACAATACAAAGTGTCGATGGTCTGTCGAAGACAGCGCGCATAGACTTTACGGTGCTTGTTCACAACCACGAGCCAGGATCATCAGATAACCCTGTAGAAAGCTTTCCGGGTGATGAGATTGTTACAGTGGAGAATGCTCTGGTCAATCTAGATACCGACTCGGATCATTTGGGAGATTATCGAGGAGAACGACCTTGCGATTTTCGCATAGAGCTCGATCGAAAAGGTGGCATAAGTCTGACCATTTATTCGTTTTACAACAATGCAAATATGTTTACTTATCCACATGATGCATTTGTCATGAAGAAAGATTCAGAAAGTTAGAGGTGACTCCATGTTTTGCACGAATTGCGGTAAACAGCTCAATGATGATGCGCGATTCTGCCCGCATTGCGCTCATCCAACCAAGAACGCCGAGCCTTCGAACGAAGCATCGTCATCAGCCACTATTCCGACACCGGTATCGGCTGGCGCCTCACCAACGGCGGAAACTAATCCCGCTTCAGCAGTGGTCTCTAGTTCTGCTCCGACAGCTACTCATCCCGTCAATCCACCTAAGGAGGAGGGAACGCCGACAGGATCGACGCTCGGAATCCTCGGTCTCGTCATTGGCATTCTGTCCTGCGTAATCCTCTTCGTTATGGGGCCACAAGCTGTTCTTCCCGCTATTATCGCGCTCGTGCTTTGCCTCGTGAGTCTCCAGAAGAGGGAAGTCGGTGCCTCGCGCGCACCTGCCATTGTGGGCCTGTGCTTCTCCGCTTTTGCCCTCTTCAATGCGCTTGCCTTTTTCGGTTGCGTCTCAATGATGATAGGCACCGACAATTCCCTACGCCTCCTAGGTATGCCGGTATAGGCTGTCGGCTTGCGACGAATGGCTAGCGTGCGCTAGCGCGCACCTTTTGCGCGCCGAATTGCCGCAGCCGACGTCATCCATTGATCCAATCACCCGAAGCAAGGAGGAGCAATAATGTTCTGCCCCCATTGCGGAAAAGAAATCACGGGCAATGATCCTGCCTTTTGCGGCAACTGCGGAAGTCGTCTTGTTTCAAGTTCTCGCGCAGAGCAATCGCCGCCGCGTAGAAAGAGGATCCTTTTGTATACCGTAGTTCTAGTGTGTTTGTTGCTGGGGGTTGCCGTATTCGTCTTTGTCAGTCAAGCCAATTCGTTCCTTCCTTCCATCTTTCGATCGAGCGATGAAGAGCCAGTTCGGGTTCTTACGGATTACGAGTCCATTGGAAAGCCTCAAGATGGTTCAGAGCATGCTGTTGCCTATCATTTTGACCACGACTCATCGGGTAATGTAGTGCGCATGATGTATGAAAGTTCGGAGGGCTGCTATTCCAATACGTTCGAGTACGATTCTGGTGACAATGGAGTTCCGTCAAGGTGCCTGAACGAAAAAGGGGTGATCGTTTGGGAGCAGAGAGCACTCGACAGTAATGAGTGTGGCCTTCCTCTTCGTATCGAAAGGTCATACCCGAATGGCAATACGTTGACATTCGAATTAAAATATCAGAATAACTACCGAATTCAAGAACTGATAGGCAGTTGGAAGGGCTCTTCCTATGATTGCGTGTGGCCGGATTTCCGCTGGGTCTTCAACGAAAAGGGAGATGCGGTCCAACGCTTCACGAAAGATGATCGAGATGCTTGGGGCGATGATGATAACGCCGATAGCATCTATGAGTACGTCTACGACCACGACGGTCAGCTGATTTCTGGCACCCTCAATCGAGGGGAAGAAAATGCAGTGGAGTTTACCGTTGTTAAAAATGACCCACTATCGAGGTCAGAAGAATGGAGATACCCAAATGAAACCACTATAGAGAATTATTCCTATTCCTCTATTACCGATCCGTCGCCTATGGCGAGGTTACTGGGCCGTTCCTCCACATCGGTGACCTTGGATCTATTCGGTTAGGGTTCCTAATGTTTCGGCGCCCATCGTGGTGACCAGTTTCCATTCAGGAGAGTGTTATGTTTTGCCAGTATTGCGGTAAAGAGGTCGGCGGAGATGCACCATATTGCACTAGCTGCGGCCGGTCTGTTAAGCCACTCGCTTGCCCCGTAGAGCGATCTGTGTCGTCTGGAGGCGGTGGTCTGCTGAAGCGCATTGTCGTTGCGCTTTCATGTGGAGCCATCGTTGTCGCAGGCGGTGCGATTTCACTGGCTATTTTAAACTCTGCCAATTATGAAGGTGGCGATGCGCCCGATGTCTCTGAGCCGACTTCAAGCCTTTCTGACTCGCCTAATGATTCGGATCTGATCCTTCCCCAAATCCCAGAAGCTAGCAACACTATAGTGGAAGTTCGTAGCGGCAGCGATATTGATAATATGGACATTTGCTCTTCGGCTCGATACTCCTACAACGATCAAGGGCAGATGACGAGGAAGGAATGTGATAACTATTCCGTTGCATGGACTTACGACTCTGAGGGAAGACTGATTGAGCAAAGCACTGCCTATTACGAGAAGCCAGAGGACAATCAGGTATTTACGTATTCCTACGGAGACGAAGGTCAGCTTACGGAAATACTTCGTAATTATCCGAATCGTGACCCTAACACTTGGGCGCCTCTATGGGATATGGTTTACCGATCCGTTTACGAATATAGCACTGATGGCACGGAGGTGACAGAAACCATGTTTAACACAGATGGCGAGGTTGCGAGTAAACAGGTGTCGACCTACAATGAGGATCGCAGGCAGTGCGCTCCCTCCATTTCGACGGAGGCAGGTTCGATGGGAGATCGGATTGGGGACGATGACCCTGTGGAGGTTGTCTCGTATGACGGTGACGGAGACTATACTGGATATTCTACATACGCATACGATAGCTTCGGCAATCCTATCTTGATAGAGTCTTTTAATGAAGAGGATATACTTCTATCTAGAGAGGATAAGGAATACGATCAATTCGGCAATCTCGTAGGCGCGACTTCTTGGTGGAGCGACGAAAAGTACCTTACTCCGTCCGATCTAACCTACTCTAACGAAACCGACTGGGAATATAGTGCGACAGGGAAGCCTCTATCGCAGACGCGGATTGAGCACAGCTCAGAAAGCGATTACGCATCTGCTACAAGTACGTGCTACTACTATGATTTGCATGCCCGTCTTGTCGCAACACTCTCCGTATTCGTAAGCGAAGCCAACTTGCCCTCTTCCGTTGACTACACGGTTTATTTCTATGATGACGACACCGAGGAGTTTGGGGATGTTCGGTACGATCTGTATACAGAAGCGATGGATCTTGCCGAGACTGCCCTGGCGCGAGCTTAAGAGGTCGGATTATTTTTTTCGGGAGGTCTCATGTATTGTGTCCACTGCGGAAAACCCAATCAAGCGAAAAGTCGATTTTGTGAGTTCTGCGGACAGTCATTGGAGAACTGTGACGAATCGCTGTCTCGTATATCGGGCGTAAATGCTGCTTCTCAAAGCGCTAGCAAGCCCTCAAATAGATTCAAACAACAGGTTAGGCCGTATCTCCCCATTGTTGTTAGCCTTTTCGCGGCTCTTTTATTCGTTGGCGGTGCTCTAGTTTATGCGTATGCCATGAGTCAAGGGCATGAAGCGGAGGAGGCTGTTTCGGACGTCGCCGTCCCTGCCGAAGAAGATGCTTCCGCATCCGAAAGTGCTGACGTTTCGAAAAATGATGCGACATCGGGCGCCGAAAGCTCGTCGGATGATATCGCAGAAGCGCCTTCGACGGATGAAACAAGTCAAGGCGTCCCTCAAACAACTATCGATAGCAAACCTGTTGGAGAAGCGAATGAAGGCTCCGCTGGTGCTGACTATCTCTTATCTGAAAGCGATAGCCGGTATTATTCAGAGTCCGAGTTGAGCTCTTTCAGCGACTGGGAACTCTATCTTGCTCGTAATGAAGTATTTGCGCGCCATGGTCGTATGTTCAGCAATGAAGATTTGAAAAACTACTTCGAAGCGAAGAGCTGGTATGAACCTCGATACACACCTGAGGAGTTCGATTCTCTCGGGGATGGCGCCATCAATGAATACGAAAAGGCGAACTCGCAAACAATTCTTTCAATTGAGCAGGCGCGTAACTCGCAGTACGTATCGTAGGGTTTCAGGGGCGTAAGCACGGATGCATTCGATCGGAAGTGAAGTTATGAGATTCTCGTCTCGGCATATGGCCGCATTGCTTCTTTTAGGAGCGATATTGGCTCTTGTTGGTTGCGCGTCTTCAGGAGGGCAAAGCGAGGCGCTGAAGACGACACGACCGGATATCATCGAAGTCGAAGAGTACCCCGACGATTCTCTTTTCGACGCGGAGCCGAAAGAGCGGAAGGTAGATCCAGAACCTGATTCGGAGAAGCCAAGAAGCGATGCAGGGGGCTCAGATCCTCCCGTCAATTCCGAAAAGTTGTTATCTAACGAACCAGCTTCTAGCGACTTGGCGATCATCCAAGATGTGCGGCCTTCTTTCTCCCATGGATCCAAGCCCGCAGATTGCCAGAAATACATAGTGTTGCATGACACGGAGGGCGATAGCGACCCCGCTTCGGTGATTGATTGGTGGGATTCGAATGGCAATTTAGTCGCCGCTCATTTTGTCATCGGGAAAGATGGTTCAATCTTTCAATGCGTTCCCCTTGACGAGATTGCGCATCATGCTGGCTATGGCGATACAGGCCACAATGAGAAGTATGGCCTAATAGAAGATGGGCGTGACGATATGGAGGGTTCTTCGTCCATTGGGGCGTGGGCGTCAGATTACGGCATGAATGCGTGGTCTGTGGGCATTGAGCTAGTTCATAGAGGCGGCGAAGGGGACTATTGTTAGCGTCGGGCGAGAATAGCCACCTAAAGTCAAACTAGTTCAGCCAAATTCCAGTCAAGCAAAAACAGCCATTGCGACGCTGCTGGCCCTACACTG
>NZ_CDSBIE010000024.1:0-10480 GCF_977113345.1 Adlercreutzia sp. CNCM I-6216 | reverse complement strand
TTGAACGAAGTGAGAGGCAGCGCCTTTAGACGCTGCCGGCCCCCCTCGGCCTTATAGGCCCAGAGCAAACCACCCCTTTGAGGGGTGGTTCATGATTGTATAGCTGTCTGCTAAGAGAAGTAGAAGCAAGAAAGGGGATATGAGTCATCCCTAACGCATTGTCACTAGTTTCGCTAAGCGCCGTTCGTTGAAAAGCAGTTATCGTTTTCCACGGGTTAACCCCCTACAAGGCGTTTTTAATATAGTCATTACCCTGTCATTTACCTAGTCATCTTCTTTTGGGCTTATGGGAAGTGGCGAACGAAACCCCAGGTCAAAGCCTTGTATTTTGAGTAGCAGCCATAATTGTCTCATTTGTTGTCATTTTTGGCAGTAGACAAATAGCCTCAGATCAATAAAGTGATCCTTAGCACTGACAGAGAGTTAGCTTGCTAAAAGATGATTTGACGGGTAGACAATAGCCTGATGAGCCATCTAAAATAGCAAGCGAGAGAGCAGGATTGCGAATCAGCTGACAAAGAGAGGCGGCGCTTCGCAATCAACGAGGAGAAGAGGATCGCCGACGCGCCCGAGGCCCCCGCCTCGCGCGCGTATAGGTGCATATAGCACCAGAGGCGATCGCGAGCAGCAGAGGAGACACAAATGAGGAAATCGGTCATGGGGGTCTCGCTGAAAAGAGAATTTTCGGCCGAAGCCTTCTAGCCTTTACTCTTGCAGCCACGTTGGCTTTTCCGGCGGCGAGTCTTTCTTTCGTTGCCCAGGCCTTTGCCGACGACCCTTCGAATGGTGATGCGGCAGAAGCACCTGCCGCTCCTGTAGTCGACCCGATCAAACACGGCGACGTTCACGGCATCGATTTCATGACCCCCATGGCTGAAGATGGCCTGTGGGATCTCTTTCGCGTGGAAAACGGCGCAGGGAAGACCATCTATATAGAGGTTGAGAAAGATGGCACAATCATCGCGCCGCGTTTCGCCTACGCTATTCCCGAGACGCAGGATACCGATCCCGAGGCAAAGGATGCCTACACTTCCGCACCCGACTACGCCGGCGATGCCACCTCCTCTCGCATCGCCCAAATTGTCGCGCTGAAGATCGCCCAGCCGGTTCCGGCGGCTCAGGATGCCGAGGCCCCAGCCCCGGCCCCGCAATCGCTGCAGGACGTGTTTGGCGACCCGAACAATTTCCCTACCTATACCGTGAAAGTGTTCGACGCGAAGCGCGGCGGTGATCCGCTGTACGCGGGCACTATTTGCCCCATCTACGCGAAGCTTGTCAACGACCCCGCCGTGCCGAGCGAGGATGAGTGGAAGGTGCTCGGCATCCGTACGATCGATCCCGACATTGACAAGTTCGCGGAAACGGTCGGCGCTGGTGCCAGCTACTACAAGAACCTCACGGGCGACACCCCCATCGTATTCCAAAGCATGGCGACGACCGAAGCCGGTGAGCCCAAAGCCGAGGTGCAAGATGTCGCCTCCGGCAAGCGCCTCGTCGTCACCTATAACCAAGTTGAAGCCGACGCTATTTCCGGCGCTGTCAAGTACGTCGATGTCGATGGCAACATCATCGAAACGGAAATCGTGGAAAACCTCGGCGAAGGCAAAGAGGTTGCTATCAAGAAGTCTTTCTTCAAGACGACTACCGATGAGGCCGGCCAGGAGACCACGCATTATTATCGCGTCATCCAGCGTCTCACCGGCTCCACCATCATGCTGACGCCCGAGCAGGCCACGAAGCAGATTCGCGTTATGGAAGTGAAGAACACCGAAGCCGGCGCCTATCAGGTCACCATTAACTATGTGGACGATAACGGCAATACGTTGTGGACCGACAGCGTAGATGTGAAGGGCAAGGGCTACCAATACACCCTGCCGAACTCCTTTTCGATGAGCGCTGTCACGAATGCAGCGGATGCGCCTACCACCGACCGCGACAAGGGACAGTGGGGCGTCAACTACTACACGCTGGATTCTTGGACCATCGAGACCAATGCGACGGACGACAATGTGGCCATTGGGGCCCGCTCGGCGGAGACCCAGCAGGGCAATCCCGTCGTCGCCTTCGAAGCGGGCGAGTATCCGGCCGGCCGCACGGTAACGGCGAAGTACGTCTCGCAGGCCACTACGAAGAAGGTCAACCTCACCGTGATGGAAATCAACGGTGAGACGGGTGCTCTTATCGATAAGATCCACTACGAAGTCACCCCGGAGCAGACGGCCACCTACACCCCGGCCCCGAAGAACGGTCTGGTGCCGTGGTCTGGCAATATGGAGCCCATCACCTACGCGTGGGAAGATCTGGAAAAGGGCACCGACGTGCTCCAGTACGTCTACTACGTGCCGGAGGACTACACGCCGGGCGATACCTACGACATCACCGTGCAGTACATGAACATCGCCAACAGCCAGATTCTCCGCAGCGAGACCATCACGATAGATCCTGAAACGAACGACTTCGTGAACATCCTCGGCGAGGAGCGCTTCTCGCTGGGCGACGACACCTACGTGCGCTTGGCGGGTCAGGAAACGGCCATCCGCCACGCCTACTTCTCGCCGGCGCGTACCTACACCATTTACTACCGCGATGTGAACGACGAGCTCAGCGCGCAGATCACTATTCGCCGCACGCAGATCGTCGACACCGAGCGCGTGGTGACGGTGCCGGGCACCACAGTGATGACGGCCGCTCCGGTGCTCGCTGCTGCCCCCGCTGCGGAAGGGGCTGCTGCTGATGCCGCCGACGCCACGGCTCCCGCTGCCATCGATGCCGGCATAGGCACCGGCGACGCGGAAGCGGTCATCAACGACGACGATAATCCGCTGGCAACGCTCGGCGGCCAGGACACCACTACCGAGCGCACCATCGTCGATGACGAGAACCCGCTCTATTCCGGGCTCGTCCAAGATGTGGCGTCCTCCGGTTCCGGCACGGCGCTGCATGTGGCTACGGGCGCTTTCGTTCTCGTGGTCGCCGGCCTTGGCATCTACTGGTGGATGCGCCGCCGCAAAAAGAACGAGCAAACCGCAACCGATTCGATGAACGCCTAAAGGGAGGAGGACGACATGACCAAGTTGCTGCAGAACAAATCGATCATCAAATTCTTGGGAATCGCCCTGTCGATCCTACTGATCGTCGCCCTTGTCCCCCAGATCAACATCGCCTACGGCTCTAAGGACGACGTCCTAGCCGACACGGGTACGGAAGAATCCGTCGAAGATACGGACGATCTGGAAGGCGCCGAAGATGCGGAAAATGCTGAAGGTGAAGAGGAGGGGGTCCTCTCAGAAGAAAACGTCTTAGACGGTGCAACTCTCGATGGGGAAGAGCCGCCTGCAGGCGAAGAGGCCAGGATCATGGCGACGGCGCTCCCCGAGGAGAATCCCAAGACAGTTGCCGAAACTCCTGTGGAGACGAAATCGGAGAAGTTGGCCAACAACATGTCGCACACCATCGACGGCGACGTAACCAATACCTCTAACCTTCTGACCTTCAGCGGAAACGAAACTTACACTCTCACCGTCAACGGTACGCTTCGCAGCGACATCAAGGTGACTGGTGGCGCCAAGCTGACCATCATTGGTACCGGCAAAATCATCGGTACAGGTACCAGTTCTGTCATATCTATACTTGGTTCAAACAGCAAGGTCACTCTCGGTACAGAAAACGGTGCGGGGCCCACTGTTACAGGAGGTAAAGGATCGGCGAGTCCTGGTGGCTCTGGTGGCTTCAACAACGGCGCAGGCACGGTAGGTGGCGGCGTTTTCGTGAACGACAGAGCTAGCTTCATCATGCACAGCGGCGCCATCACCAAGAATGAAGCGGGAGCTGGTGGCGGTGTATTCGTGTGGAATGGTTGTCATTTCGAGATGACGGGTGGCGAGATCTCTAGTAACAAAGCAAAAGACCCCGATAAAACGGATGGCTCCGATGGTCCTTTGCGTGCCCATGAAGGTGGCGGCATTTTTACTGACGCAAAAGACACCAAGATAACTGGTGGCTCCATCATTAACAATGAAACAGAGACTACTACCGACTGGGGCGGCGGTGGCATTTACATCAACAACAATGGCACCTTGATGATTCCCTCTGCCCTCATTACGAATAACAGTGCCGCCGGTCTCGGCGGAGGCGTTGCTGGTTGTCCTCATGCGAAGATTATTATTGGAGAAAAGGAGACAACCAGCGCTGGCCAGTTGGAAAGCAGCGCCGCCGTGTTCAAGAACACTGCTTCTGGAACAAGCTATCCTTTGAATACGGTGTTGCGTTTCAATGTTCCTGCGTCTGTTGTTTCTTCGGGCAAGAATGTTCCCTCGGGCGACTTCTTCCTTACTGGTATGGGCGAAGGCGAAATTGCCAAGTTGCTAACAGGAGAGAACCCCGGCAGGATAGAAAACGGTAAGCTTACCTACGGATGGGGAACAAAATATACCCTCGAAAACAAGGACTATGCGAGCAAGTCTTTTAAGGTCGATCTTGCGCAAGACTATTACTGCACTCTCGCGAGTTATGTTTCTGCGGACAATACCCTTGTGCGTAATGAAGGAGAAACGCTTGCTTGGCGAGGGTTCGAGGTTGGTATGCCTCCCGTGAACGGTTGCTCGGTGAGCGATACTGGATTGTGGTCAAGGGAAATCGGTATTCCTGTGGGCCAGAGCTATGAATCCCATGATGCCACCCTTTGTCTTACTAACACGGCTACTGCCGATAATGTGAACATAGCCCGAAGTGTCATCATAACAGGAAACAAAAGTGGAACTCACGGCGGTGGTATTGCCTGCAACGGCGCGATCAAGTTCGGAAAGTTCGACACGGAAGAAAAAACCACGGTGAACCCTTACACGGTTTCACTGACGAAGAAAATTGTTAACAGCTTGGGTGATCTTCTAGACATTGGTTCCGATGACGTTTTCCGTTTCGAGTTAACTGACAAAGAAACGAATGAGACATACGAAGGATACACCGAGAACGGTGATCTGAAATTTATATTGCCTGGTTTCAGTGCCGAAGGCCCGAAAGAAAAAACCTTCTCTTTGAAGGAGATCTTAACTAATGAACAGAAAGACGCGGGTTTTGTGTCTTCTATTCCCGACGGCATCGATGTTCGTGTCAGTCTGAATGTCAAAAAAGAGGTGGCTAGCTACAAAGAAAAGGACAACAACGTTCTCCTGACTTCCACGACCTACACCACCACGGTCAGCTCAGTGCAGATTGGCAATCAATCGGGCGACGATGCTGCAACAGTTACGAACACGCTGGATTTGAAGACGTCTGTGAACATTCCGGTGACGAAGATCGCTGATGGTATTGCGCCTGGCAACTTTGCATTCGGGTTCAAGAAGATTGATAACATTGATGATGCTGTCAACGATCCGGGCGATCCCACGGAGCTTAAGCAGGCTAACAGCCTTGTCAGCATTGCTGCAACGGAGGGTGCAACCGTCAAGGAAACCGGACAGCTTGCTGATTCAACAAATCAGAAGGTTGAAGGTACTGTTTCCTTCGATACTGAAGAGTACACTGCACCGGGAACTTACTGGTATGCCATTGCTGAACAAAACGGAGGCAGTCAAGACGTTGCCAACGGAGTAGATTACGATGGCGCAGCTTACCTTGTGAAGGTTGATGTAAAGCTGTCCGATAATAAGCGTGGCTTGGAAACGAACAAGACTATCTACAAAGCGGCTTACGGTGAAACCGCTCTTGAAAACGTGGCAGTTGCTGGTGTCAAGTTCGAAAACGTTGCCATGAAATATGCTGGGTTCAATCTAGGTCTGACGAAGCAGATTCTTACTACGCTTGGGAAGAACTTGCCTCTCAACGATAGGACGTTTAGCTTTGATCTCTACGAGGGCGAGAACCCGGCTGCAGAAGCGAAGCCAGTTGCGTGGGGCGCCACTGATCCCACGACGGGCAAGCTCAATCTGCAGATCGCCGATGGCAAGTACGCTAAGGAAGCCTTCGAGGAGGCATCTCACGAGAAGGAGTTCACTTTCACGCTAAAGGAAACCCCGCTTGAGGGTGATGTGGCGAACTTCATGTCGACTATCGAACCTGCGACGGTGAAAGTGACTTTGAGTGCTGTCGGTCAGCGCACTGCCGAGAACGGCCGAAGCATCTATCTCGTGACGCCCACGGTGAAGACGATGACCGTCAACGGCACCGATGTTGAAGTTGCGAACAATGAAATCACGGTCACGAACCGTTATGCGCCCAATGGAACCTGGCAGTTCCGGGCTGACAAGTTCTTCTACGGACTTGGCGAGCCGAGCGACTGCAGCTTCTCCTTGGTTGAGATCGAGCGGGCGCCCGGCGAGGATGAAGCGGTTTCGTCCATAGCCGTTAAGAAAGACCTCGAGAACAAGGAGTTTACCCCTCTGGTTGCTAACGTCACCAAGGATAAGCTCGCGGCTGGTAAGGCAACCATTGAATTCCCCGACATCACCTATGTTGCTGAAGGCAAGGGCGAGAACCAGCGCAACGACATCGGCGACCACTACTATCTCATCACCGAAAATGGCGACGATGCTGCCAAGGACACGACGGCCTATGTCATCAAAGTGACTGTAGCGGTTGATGAAGGCAATCCTGCTAAGCTCACCGCCACTGGAACGGTGCTCGGTTACGCTGACGACATCAACTCCCCGCTGAACCCGCTGACCCTTCCCGAAGGCGAGCTCCCAGCGTTCTACAATACCGACACCTACGATCTGATCAGCGCTGCCAGCTATAGCGTGTACGCTGCTAGCGGCGAGCCGGTCGATCAGGTGTGCTACGTCGATCCGAAGATCGTCAAGAACCTCGAGGGCCGCGCCATCAAGTCTGGCGAGTTCGCCTTCAAGCTCATTCAGGTGGCGAACTACAATGACACCGAGGGCGAGCTCATCTCCGCCACTACTAACGACGAGTTCGGCATGGTCGACTTCGACAAGGCGAACAACGTTTCCGGCGACCTCGAGAACCCCAGCTGCCTGGCTTACACCAAGCCCGGCACCTATTACTACCGCGTCATCGAGGACACCAGCAAGGGCGGCATGAACGACCAATCCGTGCTGTACAGCGATCAGGTGATCACCTTCACCACGGTCATCGAGCAAGATGAGGCGACCGGTCAGCTGGTGTGCACCGACATGTACTACGGCTGGTGGGACGCCGCGGCCAACCAGAACGTCCGCTTCGACGAGCAGTACGCCGACTATGAGACCCAGCCGGGCAACATCGGCGATATGTCGAAGCTGAATCCCGATTGGCACCCGACCATCAACAACAAGGCGCGTCCGATGGATCTGCAGGTGCGCAAGACCAGCGTATCCGATCGCGATGAGGGCCTGGTGGGCGCCACTTACGCGCTGTACATGGTGAACGAGAACCCGCAGGGCGACATTTGGCTCGCTGAGGCGACCTCCGAGGAGGGCGGCTGGATCACCTACAAGAACGTGAGCCTTGCCACCAACAACCTGTACTACTTCAAGGAAACGGCTGCGCCCGCGGGCCATACCGTGAGCGAGTTCCGCAGCCCCTACTTCTACCTCGTGGAAGATGCGACGTCCGCCAACGGCTATGCCCTGAAGTACACTGACACCAAGTACTTCGACGCCGCCGAAACGGAAGCCGCTGCCGCTCCGTTGGCCGCTGCTGAGGCTCAGGCTCTGCAGGCTGCCATCGCCGCCCAAGCCGAGGCGACCGCGGCCGATGACCAGACCAAGCCCGGCCACAGCGCCGACGGCAACATCCTGCTGACCTACGACAAGGACGGCGGCGTCTACGACGAAACCACCCAAATCGAGGTGAACAAGCTGGACACGCGCACCCACGAATGGGTGGAAGGCGCCAAGCTGGTCATCCTCGATAAAGAATCGGGAAAGGAAGTGGCCAGCTGGACTTCGGGCAAGGCTCCCCAGAAGCTGGCGAAGACACTGAACGTCGGCACCACTTACCTCCTGCGCGAGGTGGAGGCTCCCGGTGAGTACCGCCTGGCCAACGACGTTGAGTTCGTCATCGACAACTACGGCAACGTGACCATCACCAAGGGCACGGAAAACGGCAACGCCGAGCTGTCCGACAACACCATCACCCTCTACGACACTATGATGGACGCTGAAGAGGTCGAGCAGCGCGAGCACGAAACCACCCGCGAGGTGCCGCTGGGCACGATTCTGGCCCAGACTGGCGACATGCTGCCGATCCTGGGCATCGGCCTCATCGTGCTGGCGAGTCTGATCGCCCTTATCGTGGCCGGCCGCCGGCGTCGTGCAGGAAAGGATGACGAGAACTAGGATGTGTCGGGAGTCGCAGGCAACCGCCTGATTGAGATACCATGAGGGATACGCGCGAGGCTCTTCGGGGCTTCGCGCGTATCTGTGCTTGATAGTAAAAGATGAGCTATTGACTAAGGAAAAGACAGAGCAAACAATCCATCGACCCCATGATTTCCATGACTGATGCAGTAGCTAACATACCGGCAGGTTCGCTCGGCGTTTCAGGGCCGGCGGAGACGTCGGATGCATTTGCGCGCGACGTTAAGAAGCGCCTCGCGCGGTTGCGCATT
The DNA here is from genome assembly GCF_977113345.1 of Adlercreutzia sp. CNCM I-6216. Lineage (NCBI taxonomy): Bacteria > Bacillati > Actinomycetota > Coriobacteriia > Eggerthellales > Eggerthellaceae > Adlercreutzia > Adlercreutzia sp. CNCM I-6216. Next base: position 1,932 of record NZ_CDSBIE010000024.1, on the reverse strand, counting down.
GTGTCGCGGCTCTGCTCGATCGTCGGTGCCGTGCTCCTGGCGGCGGTTGCCCTGCTGGCTATCAGCGCAACAGTGGCGCCGCGCTTCATGGGATTGCAATCCTATACCATCGTATCGGGATCCATGGAGCCGTCATTTCCCGTGGGCAGCCTCGTGTACGCCGAACCCATCGAGCCCGAGGCGTTAGCCGTGGGTGACGTGGCGGTCTTCTGGCGCAATGACGAAGTCGTCATTCACCGCGTGGAGGAAAACCTTTACGAAGACTGCGAACTGATCACCCGCGGCGACGCCAACGAAGGCATCGACGCGCATCCGGCGCTGTACGACAACGTGGTCGGCCGCGCCGTGAACCAGATACCGGGCATCGGGTATTTCGTCATGGCGCTGGCGTCGCTGCCGGGAAAGCTCGTCTTGGGTTGGGTCGTCCTCATGGGCGCCGCCTTCTCCATAATCGGCACCGCCATAGCCTCCCTCGCGAGGCAATAATGCAGCGCCTCCGCCAACAAATCTTCGTTATTTTGTACCTGAAGTTCTCGTTTTTTTGCTTGTAAAACCTCGTTATTTTGAATATGACAATCAACCGTCCCTCCTCAGGATCCGGGACCTGGTGCCCGCCATGCCAAGATTAGCGGTTTGGTTCCCATCTCCCAAGTTGGCTGAGGCCTTTGTCAATTGATCCCAGCATTGAGGGTCGCGGCGTGAGGCTCGACGCTTATGTAAAAGGGGAGGGAAAAGCCTTCAACATCGAAATGCAAGCGCAGGCTGAATACTACCTTGGATGCAGACTCCGCTATTACCAATCGGTGATCGATAGCGATCTGCTCCACAAAGGAGATGACTACGAGGACTTACCTCGCAGCTATATTATCTTTCTCTGCGTTCACGATTCGTTCGGCTGCGGTCTCCCCGTGTATACCATTGAACCGAGGTGCTTGGAGAATAATGACTGTCAGCTGGATACGCGCTGCACGTGGATCGTCCTTAACGGAAGCGCGTGGGTAAAAGAGGACGACGAGAAGCTGCGATCCTTGCTACAATACATCGAGGACGGTACCGTTACGGAGGGCGATGATCTTGTGGCCCAAATTGACCGTCTGGTTGTAGCGGCCAACGACGATGATAAGGTGATGAGCGAGATGATATCCGTCAGTACTGTGGAGGCCAACGCCGAGCGTCGTGTTCGCCAAGCTAAGAAGTTCTATAGCGAAGTGGGGTTCAAGCAGGGCTATGAGGCCGGAGAAGAGCAGGGCCTCGAGCAGGGCCTCGAGCAGGGCCTCGAGCAAGGCCTCGAGCAAGGCCTCGAGCAAGGAAAGAAGGAAGAGGCCGCTCGCATCTCAGCGTTAATCAACCGCCTTCTCGCAGACGGGAGAGAGCAAGACATTTTGCTTCTTGGTGATCAGGAAGCCCTAGAGCGCCTCCTGAAAGAGTACTCCCTATAGCGCAAAACGCCCTACTGATTATTCCCGTTTCCAGCTGCGCTGATTTCATAGCGAGTGACACTGGATTTCGGCACGAGCCGCAAGTGCGGTGAGGTTCTCCTTCCCGAAGCAGGATTGCCGAAGATCTCGCTGCCGAAAATCTAACAGCGCTACAGCTCGCCCCTTCCAATCTTCGTTATTTTGTACCTGAAAGTCTCGTTTTTCTTGTAAAATCTCGTTATTTTGAATATGACAATCAATCGTCCCTCTTCAGGAGCCGGGATCTGGTGCCCGCCACGCCAAGATTGGGGGGTTTGACATCCGCCTGCTCGAAGCTCGAAGCAAAATCCGGAAAATACAAAGTGGAATCTTCGGATTTTGCAAAGTGAGAATGTCGGAAAATACAAAGTGAAATGGGGATGCTGACGAAAACCTGTCCCGAATCATCACGATTTGGAGGTGGAGATGTACTCGAGAGAAGAGAAGCTGAAGGCTGTGGAGTTGTTCATCAGAT
>NZ_CDSBIE010000023.1:0-11311 GCF_977113345.1 Adlercreutzia sp. CNCM I-6216 | reverse complement strand
CGGGCGGCCAAAGTGCGGTAGCGCCCCCGGCCGGGAACCGGGGGCGCCGCCGGCGGGATAGAGTGGCGCGTTCGGCTGATTTTGCGGTAGCGCTAACAGACGGGCGCCTGCGCAACATCGTCATCAGGGCCCTCATGTCGATGATGAGCAACGAGCTGGGAGACCTCGCCGAGCAGGCGCTCGACGACCCGCAGGCGATCGAGCCCCTGGCCGACCAGGTGTACGACCTCATCTCGCAGGGGAAGCGCTACGACATCGCCGAGCTCGCCTCCTACCTCTCGAAGGGGGAATAGATGGGCGCGGCGGGCTACGTCGAGGAGCTGCTCGGCGTCCGGGGCTGCGAGCTCATCGGCAGTGCGACCAAGGTCGATTGCGGCAGGAGGCTCCAGCAGTTCGACCTGAGATACCGCGGGCCCGTCCCCGCATCGTGCCCCGAGTGCGGCGGGACGCTGCACAGCCACGGCGCGAGGACCGTCGGCGTTGTGTCGACGCCACACTTGGGCATCCCGACGAGGCTCGAGATAGGGTTCCCGCGGATGCGATGCCCGGAGTGCGGCTACGTGTGGCGCCCGGCGATAGGCGGGGTCGACGCGGGTCACCGAATGACGGAGGCGGCATACGCCGACATCGCCCAGCGCTCACTCAGGCTCACCTTCCGCGAGGTCGCCGAGGAGTACCCGCTCTCGCACGTCACCGTGAAGAACGTCTTCGAGGACTACGTCCGCGAGAACGCCTCGAGGCTTCGCTTCAAGGTGCCGGCGTTCCTGGGCATAGACGAGAAGAACCTCAAGAGGGTCGGCATGGTGACCGTGATCACCGACCTCGAGCACAGGACGGTCTTCGACATGGTGCCCGGCAGGACGCAGTCCGACCTCGACGCCTATTTCTCCTCGTTGGAGGGCCTCGAGCGCGTACGATGGGTCTCGAGCGACATGTACCGGCCGTTCTGGAGGAGCATAGCCAAGTACACCCCGAACGCGACATGGGTCATCGACCACTTCCATGTCGTGAGGGGAGCCAACGAGGCCTTAGACGCGGTCCGCAAGGGCCTCCAGGGAGCCCTCGACAGGAAGGGCCGCCTTGAGCTAAAGAAGGGCCTCGCCTACGCCCTCAGGAAGCGGACACGCGACCTCAGCCCCTACGAGGCGTCGGCCCTAAGGGCGCTACGGGAAGACCCCTCCTACTCGACGCTGATGACCGCGTACGACCTCAAGGAGGACTTCTTCGGCATTTACGACGACCATCCGTCCTCACGCGAGGAGGCTGAGGCGGCGTTCGACGCCTGGATTCGGGAAATTCCCGATGGCAGGGAGTTCGATCCGTTCAGAGCCCTTGCTCGGACCGTCCAGAACCACCGCGAGTTCATCTTCAACTACTGGGAATGCCCCAGCCGCATCTCGAACGGCTACACCGAGTGCGCGAACCGGCTCATCAACGAAACGGACATGAGAGGGCGCGGATACTCGTTCGAGACGCTTCGGGCAAGGACCCTCTACCGCAGGCAGAACCTCGACCGCATCATCGCGAGCAACGGGCTCACGATCGGCCCTCGCATCGATGCTCCCGGCCCGCTCTTCGTGACCGAGCCCGACCGCGAGGACGAGGCCGTGGACGAGTTCATAGACCCGAGGTCGGGAGTGAAGGTCGACGCAACGACTGGGGAGGTCCATTAATGGGGAGCATATTCACCGAGCATGTATTTCCTAGATACGTGGGGCGTCAAGTGATGAAGCCCCAGATGAACGGCTTTAACGACCCCACCCTGAGGGATTTCTCCCTGCTCGACTCATCCGTCTTGATGAAGGAAAAACTCAAGGGCGAGATGTTCGAGGAGGAGTTCATCCGCTCGTTCCTCAACGCCGCGAAGGAACTGGCGGCCGCCGGAAGAAGGGCCATCGACCGACCTGGGATGTACGTGATGCTGAAGCACTCCTATGCGATCCCGGTCCTGTTCCTCACGAGACACTGCATGGAACTAGCTATCAAGAGGGTGATTAGGAAGTGCGGAGTCGAGCCCAAGAGAGAGCACAGCCTCACGAAGCTGTGGAGCTCACTGCTCTCGAGGTTCCCAGGGCAGAGGTGCCGTGAGGACAACAGGGCCATCAAAAATATGGGCGCATTCGTAGAGGCCGTAGCCGACATCGACGACAACGGCATCAGTCTTCGCTATCCGCAGGACAGTTCAGGAAGGCTCACGCAGGATAGGCCGCTCTTCGTGAATGACGAGGAAGTCGCCTCATATCTAGAGAAGTTCGTAGAGCAACTAGAGCTGATTGACTTCGACATGATACATAGAGACGTTAAATAAGTGGTTGGATTATTGCAGCTCCAGCTGTTAGAAAGATGGTTGGATGAGTTGATTTAGACTCAACAGCAACCAACCAGAGATTTACCAATTTCCAACCACTTGTTTTACATACCCTTTTTTTGCCGAAAGCAGCCTAGGGTTCCCGCTTGCCCTCGGCGAGCATTTCCTCACGTTCGCTCATGGCGCCCACCCGAATGCAGGCGTACCCCACGATCGCGCACGCCATCATCGCCATGCCGATGAAGAAGCATATGGTCGATTGCATCACACCACCTCCTCCCGCGCATACACTATCGTCCTCTCGTGCCCGTTCCACCTGCCGTAGCTGCAGGTGCAGAACGCCTTGACGCTATCCGCCTCAACGTCGACGTCGAGCACGACGTCCGCTTCGGCCAGCAGCCTCTCGAGCCAAAAGCCGAGCTCTCCGTCGTCGGCGAACTCCAGGCGCTTGTGCTCAGCGTTCGAATCCACGACGTCCGCCGCGATGACATTCAGGCGAATGTCCCTCTCGGGTGTCTGCAGGAGAATCTCCTGATGCTCCTGCGCGAACCCCCTGTCCGAGTAGTTCGCGAATGCCGAGAACATGCTGCCGTCGTTCATGTGGTGGCCGAACATGAGAGCGAGCGGGCTGTCGATTCCCCGCCCCGCGCAGCCGGCGTCGAGGTAGGGGCATCCGTAGGGGTTCCAGCCGCGGTAGACGTCGTGGTCGAGGTAGAAGGTCGGATCGTCGGCGCTCGCCTGTACCACCGGATAGTCAATATCAGTCCCCGGGACGCTCACCCACGCCACGATGTCGGGGTTCACCGACAGCCAGAATTCCCAGTCGACCGTCGGGGCGCCATCGGATGCCGCATCGCTTCCCGAAGCATCTGCCAAGATAGGAGAGGGGTCTACATCTGCCGCCCTGTCATGGATGCTGAAGAGCCACAACCCCAACGCCGCAGCACCGACCAGCGCTGTCACCGCCACCATGATTGCAAATCGCTGCTTGATATTTGTGCTCACTTGAACCTCCAGGAAGACGGGCGGGGAGGCTCATCGCCGCCCCGCCCTCTTCGATCGACCGGGACCCGGCTACTTCTCGGGACCCTCGTCAGTGGATCCCTCGCCAACTGATGCGTTTCGACGGATGCGGCCGCGAAGCGCGTATGCGCCCGCAGCGCCGCCGCAGAGGATCAAGGCGCTGATCAGAACCCATACGGGAAGCAGGTCGCCTCCCGTCTTGTCGTAGGGGGTGCCGAGAGTCTCGGGGTTGTCGACGACCACGGTCTGCCCCTCGTCCTCGAGGTCCTGATGTACCGCGATGACGTTCCCGTTCACGTCGAGCACCTCCTCGAACGCCACGAGGGAGGCGCCCTCCTCGAGCTGGAAAGCATCGAACTCGAAGGTGATCTCTACGGTTCCCTCAGAACTTTCCGCCACGAACTCCGCGGTTGAGGTCACCGGATTGCCTTCCGAGTCCTCAAGGGGCATGCCAGTCGCCTTGTCCATGATGGTGCCGTGGGCAGTATAGGTTTCTCCTGCGACGAGCCCCTTGTACTCGACGGTATCCACGACGGTGACCGTCCCGTTCTCGACCATGTGGTCGCCGTCGGCGGCGTCGACGAGCGTGGTGCCGATCTCGACGACCGTGACGGACTGGCCCTCGTCCTCGATATCCTCGTGCACCGCGAGGACGGTGCCTTCGGCGTCGAGCAGCTTCTCGAACACCACCAGGCGGTGACCGCCGAGGCCGGAGGAATCGAATGAGAGCTCTACCGTCTGGGTACCCTCGGCAGCTTCGGGCGTGAACTCGACGGTCGCGGCCACGTCAGTCGCGAGAAGCCCCTCGCCGCTTTTCAGCGGCTCGCCCGTCTCGGCATCCATCAGCGTCGCCTCGAGCGTATAAGAGCCTCCAGGGGTCAGACCCTCGAAGGCCACCTCGTCAGCGATGATGACCTCGGAGCCCGTCACGAGCTTGTCGCCGTCGGCGGCGTCGGCCGCCGTGGTGCCGATGTCGACGAAATGGACCGTCTGGCCCTCGTCCTCGATATCTGCGTGGACTGCTACCTCGATGCTATCCTTCACGAGGCTCTCGAAGGCCACGACGTCCTCGCCCGCGAGCAGGCTCGCGTCGAAGGTGAACTCGATGTCCACCGACCCGTTCGTGTTGTTCGCCGTGAACTCCTTGGTGGCGGTCACGGGATTGCCCTCGGCGTCGAGCAGCGGCTCGCCGGTGGACTTGACCATGAGCGTGCCCGTGAGGGTGTACGTGCCTCCGAACTCGAGGTTCTCGTAGTAGACGGTATCCACAATCGTCGTCTGCTCGTTTGCCTGGGCGATCTGGTCACCGTCGGCCACTTCGGTTGCCCGCGTTCCGATCCTCGGCCCCTCCTGGTCGTCGAGCGTCATCCAGACGGCCTCCGCCACGCCGGAGTCGCGCTCGATCCAGAAGGCCTTGGTCACGAGCTCGTAGCCCTCGTTCGCCTCGCAGGGAAGCTCCTCGAGCGTGTACTGGCCGTACGGCAGCGCGCCGAGCGCGTCGTTGGCGGGAGCCGACGAGCCGTCCTCGCCCAGCCCGAACCAGATGCCCGCCGACGGGTCCATCATACCGGCCGTGATGCGGTCGGCTTCGAGCAGGACGTCGTTTCCGTTGGTGTTGGCGGTGTGCCTGTTCCAGCTCGCCTCGGTCGAAGCCTGGCCGTTGCGGTCGGTGACCAGCACGTGCGTCTCGCCGGTCGCCACGTTGGAGATGGCGAAGGGAACCTGCAGGCTCGCGTTGGTGTCCTCGGCCTTCTTGGAGAGCTTGAGGTCGTTGCGGACGACCTGGTTGTAGAAGGTGAGCTCGCCGCCTTCCGCGTCCGCCGTCACGACAAGGCCGTCGGTCCGGATCTCGAAGGTCTTCGGCTCGCCGTCGGTGAGCAGGTAGGAGTCGTTGGTCGCGGTCTCCTGGATGGTGTAGGTGCCGTAGGGCAGCGCGTCGGGCGCGGTCTTCGCGATGTAGGAGCCGATTTCCTCGTCCCACTCGGTCTCGATGGCGGCGACGACCTCGCCCGGCTCGTACCAGGCATCGCCTACGAGGACCTTGTTCTCGGAGGCGTTCGTTATGGCGAACTCGATGCCGGAGAGCGTCGTGCCGACGCCTTCTGCTGCATGCCCGTTCCCGCCGACCGCCTCGGACTCGCCGAGCTCCGCGTCGGCCTTGGTCACCTGCACGCCGCCGCGTATCGCGTCGTCATGCACGGGGTCGCCGGAAAGGTCGACGACCTGGCCGTCGCCCTCGATGGCGAACCCGAGCTCGCCTTCCCAGGGAAGGTAGCCTTCCGGAGCGTTCGCCTCAACGATGCGGTAGGTGCCGCACGGCAGCGCGTCGCTCGCGGTCTGCGCGGTGTAGGCCGAGCCGTCCCAGGAGGTGGAGATGGTCATGACCGTCTCGCCGTCTGCGTAGCTGTGGCCGTTCACGTAGGAGTTCATCCCCGATGCGTTGACGATGGCGAACTCGGCGCCCTCGAGCGAGGCGTCGCCCTGCTCGCCTGCGCCGGCTTGCGCATCGACCTTGGCGATCTTCACGCCGCCGCGCTCCCACGTGAAGCTGGCGAGCGTCTGGGCGTCTGATCCCGCATGGATCCTGATGGCCGAGAATCCCGTGGAGACCTCGTTCGCACGTGCGTTGACCTGGCTCCACACGTCGCCCGCGATCTCGCGCTCCGCCCAGGAGGCGAACTCGGCGCTCGTGCCGTAGGTCGCCTCGGCGGCAGATCCCAGGTTGGCGTACGAGAGCAGGATGTGGCTCGCCACGCGGTACTTGTCCTCGTCCATGCCGCTTCCGTCGTACCAGGAGCTGGGCCACATGGACGCGTCGAAGCCGGGTGCCCCATAGGAGAACCACATGGCCGCCGCCAGATCTCCCGCCTCACTCGTCGGATAGGTTCCCGCATCGGGCGCGGAGCGCGACGGCTCGATGCAGTAGGCGTCGTTGCCGTTGGCGCTCATCTGGGTCGTCTCGTATCCGGCATAGGGGATGCTCTTGCCGATCGAGACGTTCACGTTCCCGGAGGCATATGCCTTGGTCGGGACGATGGCGACGGACAGCACGAGCGCCATCGCCATGGCGACCCGCACGATTTTCGAGGAGGTTATCCTCTCCATCGTCTTCTCTTTCATTTCTCGCGCACCTCCTCCTACATCGCGATGCTCTCGCGGCTCTGGGCGGCGCGCCTATCGCCGTTTCCCAGGCGCTCCGAGCCCTCGCGCGCGCCGCGCGCCTTCTCGGAGAGGCTCTGCAGGTACTCGCTGCGGTTGCGGTCGAGCGCCTCCTTGATCTGCGCCGGCATGACGCGCACGATGTCCTTGGCGGGCTTTCCTCGCTCGTCGAGCACCGGCTGGCCGTCCTCGTCGAGCACGCTTTTCTTGAGCCACACCTCGCGATCCGTCAGAAGCGGGATGTCGCGGTAGTTCTCGCCGCGGTAGCGGGATTCGTTTACGAACATCGGGCTGAACTGGTAGTAGCTCACGTCAACCCCGTCGACCACCGTGCCCTTCGGCAGCGTCACGGAGTTGAAGGTGCGTACCTCTCCGGTCTCCCGGTCGGTGTACTCGATGTCGGTCCGCACGAAGTTCTTGTGGAGCGTGAGGTAGGTGTTCTTCTTCTCAGGCATTCCATGCCCCTTTCTTTGCATCCTCGCAGGCGGTTGTCGATGTGGAAGCCCGCCTGCCTGTCCGTACCGTCGAAAGCCCCTCAGCCGTCCAAGGCGATCACCCCCTTTCAGAGATCCTTCCGACAAGATCAAACCCCGGATACGATGTCGCGCGCCCAAGCGCCGCTCTTGACGAGCGACAGGATCAAAAGCACGCACATCGCCAGGTACTGGAGCGCGTAGGTGAGCCCGGTCGCGATGCCGTCGATGGGGGTTCCCGTCGAGGTGCTCGCCCCGGTGAGCCCGCCCAGGATGAGCGGGAAGGCGACGAGCAGGATCAGGATGATGAGCCCCGCCAGGCACACCGCGGTGAAGTTCTTCAGGTAGCCGATGCCTATCTGGCGCGTGTCGTCGAGCGCCATGAGCGAGAGCGGGATCGGGCCGAACGCCGCCATGACGTAGAGCTGGATGGCGCGCGCCCAGCACACGACGAGCGCCACGATGTAGGCCCCGAGCACCACGACCCAGCTGATGACGGATACCAGGAGCAGCGCGATGAGGGCCGGAACGTCGTCGTCTTCGGTCACCACGCTCACGGCAGAGAGGTCCATCGCGCCGCCCGCGCCGAAAAGCGCCATCGTGCGGTCGATGGCGAGCCCCACCACCGAGTAGATCGCCTCCATGAGCTCGAAGCTGTTCTGTATGAGGAACAGGAACACCGCGAAGAAGACCAGCAGGAAGACGACCTCCTTCACGCCGGGGAAGGAGGCGTTGCCGTCCATGCGCTGGCTTATCTGGATGAGCTTCACCGTGAACACCAGCCCGAGCACCCCGCATCCGATGGGAAGCACTGCGGCGTCCCAGACCCCTCGCGCGATGTCGTACATGGAGACATCTCCTGCGGTCGTGAGCATCTGCGAGAAGTCCGCGCCGATGATGCCCTCGTAGCCGATGCTCGAGAGCACCGCCACCTGGTTGGTGAACATCCAATTGCACGCATCCCGCAGAAGCCCGGCGAGCCATGCGTTCACGTCGTCGGCGATGCTCGCGTAGGCGGGAGACGCCGGGACGAGCATGAGCGTCGCGAAGAGCAAGGTGGAGGCGAACGCGATGCGGAAGCGCCTGTCTGAGATCATCGTCGCCACCCGCCTCATAGCGCGCTCAGCTCCCCGCTCGCGCGGTCTAGGGAGAGCTGAACGATCGTCGATGCTGCGTCGTTCAGGTGGAAGGACGTTGTGAGGACGTCCTCGTTGCAGTCGATGTAGACCTCGCCGTCCCAGGTGGCGAGCGTCGCCGTCGGGGATGCGATCGACGCCCTCTGCGCGATGGCGGAGGCGATCTCGGGATCCTCGGCATCGAGGAGGTCGTTTAGCTCAGAGGGGTGCGCGGCAAGCTCGAGCCCGGCATCGGAGCCTTCGGCGATGAGGTAGTTCTTCGACAGCGAGAACGCGTCGCAGGAGATGCTCTTTCGGCCTCCCGCATCGCTTATGGAGAGCAGTGTCTGGGAGGCGGCCTCACCCGCCGAGCGCGTGAAGGATATCTGCGCCGAGACGCCAGCGTCGGCGGACTCCTCTGAGAGCACCTCGTAGTACATCACCTGCACCCCGGCCTCTCCAGACTCGACGATCGTCGAGTCGGAAAGCGTGAGCGTGCACGCTCCGTCCTCGCTTTCCCAGGTGGTGCCCGCATAGCCCGCGAGCGACTCGTCCGCCTTCTCTATCTTCTGGCTTCGCTCCTCTACGGGAACGACGGCCTCGGGTTCGCTCGGCTCTATCGCGCAACGCGCGAGCCCTGCCCCTATCAGGATCGCTGCGGCGCCCGCGGCGCATATGGCCATCAGTTTCGTCTTCTTGTCCATCTTCTTGCTCCTTGTCTATCGATACGACAGGGCGCAGGTGAAGCTCGAGATCCCGCTTGCGATCTTCACGACCTCGCCCCGATGGGGCGCGTGGATGTAGCGGTCGCCCCCTATGTAGATGCCGACATGCCCCATGCGGTAGAGGATGTCGCCGGGCTGCGCCTCCGAGAGCGCGATCTTCTTTCCCTGCGCGTACTGGGCCTCGGTGTTGCGCGGTATCGAGATGCCGGCCTGCTTGTAGCAATACTGGGTGAGCCCGCTACAGTCCAGGCCGACGCCCGGGGTCGTCCCGCCCCACACGTAGGGGACACCGAGCTGGCTGTAGGCGGCGGAGACGATCGCATCTGCCAAGACCGCCCCGGACCTGAAGTCCTCCAGGCTCATGCCGTCGAAACGGTAGAGGTTGTAGGTCTCCATGGTGGATTTCAGGCTCTCGACGTAGCTCGAGCTCGTCGCCCATCCCGCGTCCTTGAGCCCCTCGGCCATCTTGTCCGAGTCGTGGTTCGCAATCGCCTCGCGTATGAGCGCGTTTGACGCGTAGCGATCGGCCTGCAGGAAGACGCGGCTGCGGAAGCGGATGCACTCCGCGTCGCCGACGAAGCTGATGAAGTCCGCCGTGATGGTGACCTGCTCGCCGCCGTACTCCTCGCCGGTCCTCCACGAGCTCTTCCCCGCGACCTCCTCGCACAGCGCATACGAGCTCGACCACTTCATGCCGAACAGGTTGTGGTCCTGCGTGGCGAGCCCCGAGAGGTGGTCGCCCTGCCCCGACTCGACGATGATCTGCGCGATCGTGCATCCTGCGGGGTGCCCGTACTCCTCCTGACACGCGAGCGCCTCCTCGACCATCTCGTAGGTGATGTAGGGCGGCAGCCCCTCGAGGGAGGCTTTGGACGCCTCGTTTTCCCAGAACCCGAAAAGGGCGCTCACGATCTGGGAGATTGCGAGCACGGCGAGCAAAAACGCCATGATCGCCGCGAGCACGCCCGCCACGGGGACAGCAACCGACGAGCCCGCGCTCACGACCGCGCCCTTGCCGCCGGCGGATGCCGCAGCCTTCGCAGCCCCGGCAGATGCCTGGCTGACGGCCGCATGCCGGGCCTTCGCGGCAGCGCCTTGACCGAAGGCCCCCGCCTTGGCATGCTTTGCGGCCCCTTTCAGCGGGCCTTTAGGCTTCGAGGCGGCAGTAGCCTTCTTGGAGGCGGAATGCCGTGCGATGACGGAGCGTGCGCCGCGGAAGGTGTTGCTCGCCTGTCCGATGCCGGAGAGCTCCTCGGAGTCGTCCGCCTCGGACGCGGCGGCATCGGCGATCGCGCGCTTGAGGTTCCCCTTGGCCTGGGCGGCGAGGCGGGATTTCACCTTCGGCCTGCCCGCACCGACAGGGGAGGGTTCGGCGAAGTCCGCCCTGCCCCGCCCCGGAGATTCGCCCTTCGATGAGAGCACCTCGCCCGCGCGCTCGGTCGATCCTTTCACGATCCCCGCCGAGATGGCGTCTGGCCGGTCGTCCATCCCGAGCGCACGCGCCTGCTCGCGGCTTGCCGCCTCGAGCCGTGCCGATCCGTCCGAGTATGTCGCCGCGCTCTCAGGCATCGCCGCCCTCCCGGGCCCGCGCGAACGCCTGGGCGCGCTTTATCTGGGCGATCTCCTCGGGCTTGGTGTTGAACAGGTCGTAGAGCGCGCCCTTCGGGAAGTCGTCCTTGAGCGGCACGCGCACGCCTCCCGCCACCAGGAGGCCCTCGCCGGCCTTGATCGAGTCGTCGATGTAGCCCTCCTCCTGGGCCGAGAGGGCCAGCAGGTCGACCCAGCTCTTGCGGTCGAGGTGGCTCTGCTTGTGCAGGAGCACGAAATCCGAGTTCAGCACCATGTTGCGGGCGTCCTCGTGCTCGAGCATGTAGGTCGAGTTCTGCGTGATGCCCGTGCAGATCAGGTTGAACTTGCGGCCCTCCGCCCAGAACTTGGAGAAGTAGCTGATGATCGCCGGGTGCCCGAAGAGGCTCTGCACCTCGTCGATGTAGAGCCAGGTGGTCACGCCGCGCTCGAAGTTCGCGTACATGCGGTTGCGCACCGCTTCCAGCGCCGTGAGCATGCCGAAGACCCTCATGTTCTGCGAGAGGTCCTTGAAGTCGACGTTGGTGATGCGGTTGGTGAAACCCACGTTGCTCTGGTGGTTGAAGAACGAAAGCGCCCCCTTCACGTAGCGCTCGTAGCGAAGCGCGATGTCGCGCGCCTCGGGCTCCTCCTGCTCGAGCAGCAGCTCGTAGAAGTCGCCGAGGACGGGCAGGCGCCCCTTGCCCTCACAGCGCATGTAGGCAAGCTCCACGCAGCGGCTGATGATCGACTTGTCCGCCTCGGGCAGCCCCTCGCGCCCCTCTGCCATGGTCGCGCTCGAGAGTGCCAGTATCGCGTCGATCTTGAAGGCGAGCTGCGCCTGGTGTTAGCGCTACCGTAATAATCGCCGATTGGGCCCCCGCTTCCCGCCAATCGCGCCACCGCACAGGCGCCGATCGCGCTACCGGACTTTGGCCGGCG
>NZ_CDSBIE010000022.1:0-12646 GCF_977113345.1 Adlercreutzia sp. CNCM I-6216 | reverse complement strand
AAAGGGATGGTTGGGGAATGGGACGATCGAGGCAACAGGCAGTAGCTGGATGACGCTGCTTCCCTTCGAGTCCCGCTCGACCTGCGAGGTGAAGAGCTCATCTACCGACGGAAGGCTTATGTTCACTTTCTTCTTAGCCATTGCAGATCACCTCATCGGCAAGGCCGGTGAAGGCTGATGCGACTTTGCCGCGTTTGTCGTAAGCGAAGATGCTTACGCCGACGGCAGGCGTCTCTGCAGCCGATACGGCCCGAGGGATGATGGACTCAAATACGCGATAGGTATTGCCGTATTGACTACGAATGGTCTGTTCCACCTCGCGAGCAAGGTTGTTTCTGGTGTCGAAGAGCGTGATCAGTATCCCCTCGACCTCAAGAGAGGGGTTGATCTGCCGCTTGACCCTTTTGATGGTCTTCATCAGCTCGGTCATCGCCGAAGCTGGCAGGAATTCTGCTGATACGGGGATGAGCACGCTGTCGGATGCTACGAACGCATTGATAGGCAAGATGCCGAGCGTCGGTGCGCAATCGATAAGGACGTAATCGTAGCTATCTTTTATGTTGGAAAGCCAGGTTTTGAGAATCTGCTCACGTGACATCGCCATGAAGATGCTCATCTCCATGCTCGCAAGATCGATGTTCGCAGGCATGAGGTCGATGCCCTCTTTGTGGCTGAGGATCCCTTCATCGGCCTGCAGGTCTATGCCCTCAATCACCGCCTGGATGTGATTGGCAACGGTGACCTCTAAAGAGTCGGGGTTTGCCCAGCCGAGCGATTTGGTCAGATCGCCTTGAGGATCCGTATCCACCAGCAATACGCGCTTGTCGAGCTTTGCCAAGGCGATGCCGAGACTGAGCGTTGTGGCGGTCTTTCCCGTCCCTCCCTTTTGATTTGCCACCGCTATTGTTTTGCACGTCATGGTGCACCTCCACTCCTGTGGCATGAGCCACGTCGTGGAGGTCAGACAACCCATTCAATAAATGTGCGAATGAGCCGTACGTTTCGCAAATACTGGAAGCGTACTGGAAAATTCGGGGTTGCAGAAATCGAGAAGGAAATCGAAGACGTTCAGAGGTTTCGCAAAAGCATGTTCTGAACTGGGGATTTAGCGTATGCGCGTTTCACCTGTTTCGTGAAGCTTCACCATAATGCCAGCTTGGGAAGCTGAAATTCTACCATTGAATCACGCCCGCATTGGCAAATCATTATACCGCTACCACTCCACGTCCCACCGGTCGTTTCAACGAAACCCCATGAGTCTCAGCTTAAACAGCAGCGCGCAGGAAGCTCATATACCGAGATCCGATTCCAATGCCCGTGTTCGGTACATAACCAGCATAGAGATCAAGGGTGTAAGCTGAGCTTGCGTGGCCCATCAACACAGAGACCGTCTTGATGTTCTCGCCGTTCGCGAGGTTCAAAGCGACGAATGTATGCCTGAGCGCATAAGGCTTTATGCCTTCGAAGCCAGCCGATTCGATGTCGATCCAGGCCTTGACCTCGCCTGCCGTGTAAGCAGCGATCGGCACCGACCTTCGCCCGGCATCAGACTTGGGATAGCTCTTTGTCGCCGCAGGTCACCATCTCGGACACGGCCGCTATCACCGCGCGGTCCACGCGCGAGTAGCGCACGAGAAGGTCCTCTGGGAAGTAGCTGCCGCGTCTGAGCTTGGGGATGCGCAGGTTGATGACGCCGACGCTGGTGACGAGCGTGCGCTCGCGATAGCCGTTACGCTGGTTGCCGTCAGTGCATGCATCCTCTGCCTGGGCGTCCATGATCTCGTTGACGAGAGCCTCGGCCATGATGCGGATGAGCTCTTGGATGTTGACCATCCCGTCATCGAATCGAGGAATCTCGGTCGCTGTCGGCAGCCCATGCTCTACACTTTCCATTAGGTCATCGCCTTTCTCTTGAATCCATCAATCTCGACAATTGAAGATTCTAGGCGATGGCTGTTTCCTGTCTCTCAAGCGAAACGGCTCTTACACCAACATTAGGGACACGATCATAGCAGTGGGCAATGAAAATGCGGCGGACGAGTGCCCAGTTATTCCGGCAAATCGCTGGGAGGACATCGTCGACCTCGTGCAAGCTTCCGGGCTTTCCGATTACCAGGCTCCTGATCCTGATGAAATAGACGCAAGCAATAGCAAGATTGAGGCCATATGGCGAAAGGACGATAGCCTCATAGTCGATGAATATAATGGCAGCCCTGCCAGCAATTTGCGCGATTTGCTTCAGACAACAGCGGCAGAGGCTATTTCTCGACCACAGGCGGAATGAACTCCTCTATCGCACGTCTTAGTTTTGGGTGGTGTATGATGAAGTGCATTGATGGTGCAAGCTCTTTCGACACCATAGCCCACCTGCCTTCGTGAATGCTGATCTGTAGGTTCCTGAACGTCTGCGAAGAAGTTTTCTCTACCTGATATCGAGGATGATCCGCTGCGAAACGGTCGGTATCCTCCATGTGCGCAAGGTACTGCTCGTACGTGTATGCGACGCTCTTCTCGCAGAAGGCGTTCGAAAGGTCGAGGTTCAACGGATAGGCCTCGAACTCCTCTCTGGTAAGCAGCGGTATCTTGACATGGATCTGGCTAGTCTCAAGAATATGCACGACGCGTCGACGAGCCGAAGAGGCGGCATCGGCGATGCCGGCAGCCTCTTCTCCATCGAATCCAGACCTTGCAAGCATCTCCATCAGAAGGGACGCATCGATGGTGTAGAGCGGCAGCGAAGAGAGGATGCTCTTGCGCTTCCCGATTGCTTCTGATTCGACCTGTAAAAAAGCGTTGAACTCGTTCTTGTTGTCGATGCTGTAGATATCCATCAAGGGTCGCGCAGCGCTCAGCAGCTCCTGGGCCCGCGCCGTATAGTACCCCAACTCCTTCCTCGATTTGGTCAAATAGTATCTTCCCTCGGCATGGTGGCCCGCAATGGCCTCACCGTAAAGGGCAGCGGCTCCGGATACCTTCAGGAGGTGCAGAAACACGCTGTTCGACGGCTCCTTGAGATAGAACGGGGAGACCTGGCCCGTCATGTACATGGGGATCCAGCTCTCAAGTCCCAGCATCATATCCTCGAAGGACCGGTTCAGGTCATGGATCTGATTGAGATGAAGCCCCTTTTTCAGCATCATGGCCATGCCGAACATCCACTTCTTCGGAAACTCGGGGTCTTTGGCCATCTCGGCCATGGGCATGTCGCTGTACATGATCACAGGCTCGGTTGATTTTGAGAGTACGGTAGCCTTCAGGAAATCAAGCTCGCTTTCCATCATCTGATCCAGGCCGAAGTACGTCTTCGAGTTGGGTATCTGGAATGGCGCAGAAGGAACTTTCAGCTCGTCGAAGTGGATGGCTTTGATGTAGTCGTTCAGGTCGAACTCGTCGAGTTTGAATAGGAAATCCGACACGGGATGGTTTCTGTGGTCGCGATCGCCGAACAGCCACGACATCAGCCTTTCGTACCGCACGGAGCTGTCCGCAAGCTCGTCTTCTGCGCAGCCGAGCAGATGCGCCAGCGCGGCTCTGCCGCGAACGGAATCCCATTCGCGCGCCACGTATTCCGCAACGGACGATGCGAACTTCTCGGGATCCGATGGGCGACGCGAGCCGTTGCGAAACCGGAACACCGTCGAGGCATCGTAGTTTATGTGACGGCAGAGTCTGCCAATGCCCACATCGAGCGTTGCGAGGAGGAGGTCGAAGTTCCCAAGGAGTCGATCGGCATCGCGAGAGCGCAGATCGGACGTTTGCATGAATTGCCCGCGCACGGACTCCGCGGTGATGCCGGCAAGCCGCTTCCGCTCTGCCAGCTCGGTGATCGCAGAACAGAGATTCTCAAAGGCATCGGATTCCGCATCGGGAACCCTCGACCCCGTACGATATCGGCTCAGAGTGGCGGTGGATATTCCCGACAGCTCGCTCACCTCTTTCGCCATGCAGTCGAGCTGTTCGATATACGCATTCAGTTGTTCGTGAAACTTCATTTCGCGCTTTCTCGTTGTTTGCAGGTTTTAATAACTATGGTACTCAGGAAATGCGCCCTTAAGCGTGCGATTACCATTTTGGCAATTGCCGAACCTGGCAACTCTGTTGTTTCTCGTTTTCTAGTTTCAGAGAATGAACGGGATCCCCCATCAAGAGAAAGACAGAAAACGCCATGCTTAGAAAACACAAGACAGCAACATCGCCCTTTGCGAAAGCTTGCGCCATAATTCTCTCTCTCGCTTTGGTTGTAACCATGTGCCCAATTGTTGGCTTCGCGGAAGATTCAGGTCAGACGGACACAGGCATAGTTGGAAATACCCAGGTGGAGCAGCTCTCTGCGAGTGATTCGCACGTTGATGCGCCCAACGATGCCATTTCGATTTCCAGCAACCTTTCGCTTGGCGATGCTGTCGACAATGCTGCCGGTGATGCTGTAGACGGTATCGTGTCCGACGACGCGTCCGTTTCCGACGACGAGGTATCGGATGAGGATGCTTCGGATGGGCTCGTTGTCTCTTCAGCTGATACGGATTCGGTAGACGATGCCGAAGATGCTCAGTCAGCCACAGAAGCGTCCACGGAACCAGGCCCCAACCCGTTCAAGAGCGGCGTGGATGCACAAAACCTTGCCTCGCTGGACAACTACGAATGCGAGAGCTATCCCGAACTGGACAAATCGCTTTTGTGGAAGACGTCCGTTTCCTGCTCCGGCAAGAAGATGTGGAGGGGGACGCTCGTGCAGGACAACGGCTATTGGAACGAGCCGGGATGGACCTTCGAATGCGGATGGGAGGCACCGAACCCGCTGCATGACGCCGAGATGTACGCCTATCTGGACAAGGGCCTCACGGACACGGCCGACGGGCAAGCCCGCGACGTGGTCAAACTTTACGGAGACGGCGGCCTTACGTCAGTGGATATAGCGGCCGTGCTGGACGGAAGCTACGACGTCTACATCCCTGTGGGAGCGTTCAATTACCAACATCTTCAAAGCATCACGTTCCCCAGCTTCGTGAAGGAGATCGAGACCCATGCCTTCAGCGAAGACTATCTGAACGACTATCTCACGAGCATCACCTTCGAGACGGATGCCAAGGGCGATGGGATACAGCGCATCTGCGACGGCGCATTCTCCAATTGCGAGGGCCTCGCCTCGCAAGATCTGATCGTGCTTCCTGCATCGCTTCAGTACCTCGGCGACGCATTCGACTCATGCGGTGCGGTAACGCTTCGCATCGACAACCCGGACGTACGTCTGGCCCATGACGATGACTACGAAGGCAACGTGTATGCGCCCTGCGATGCCGGGTCCACCGTCTATGCCTACAAGAAGCGCACGGACGGAACGGAATCCGACCCTTGGAAGCTCTCGCAAAACGAAGGCAACGGGATCAACTGGGTCTGGCTCGATGATAATGCGAACGCCGTGAACGTTGCTGGCACGATCAAGCTTCCCGAAGACGTTTCGGCAGCCGACGTGAAGGTGAGCGTGCAGCAGGGCGCCTTTGTCCACAACGCCAACGTGGAGAACGACGGAAACTTCACGGTGCAAGGCGTAATGTCTGCCACGGAAACGCTCGTCACCATTGAGATTCCGGGATATTGCACAAAAGAGCTGCTGCGCACCGCCGGCCAGATGACGGGCGATTGGAACATCGGCACGATAACGGGCTTCGCGAAGTTGCCATCCCAGCGGGCCTATCCCATAAGCCTGAGCTATAAGACGGGTGGCGTGGATGCCGACGGCAATCCCGAATATGCGCCCATATCCGATTGGGACAGCCTGTCGTTCACGCTCACGCGCAATGGCGCAGAGCTTGCGTCTGGAGGCAACTTGGCAGGCGAGGGAGCCACCGACGACTACCTGATCCAGCGCGGCCAGCTCATCCTGTCCGAATCGCTCGCCAACGACCCTAGCGTCCTTTCCGAGCTTTCCCTCGAAGTGACTCCTGGCGAGTCGCTTGCGCTCTCTGGCGCAACGGCGCTCTTCGACGAAGACGCGGAAGAGTTCTCGGCCGTCCTTCCCCGCTGGGGCAGTGCGGCTATCACACTCAGTCCCGCCTTCGAAGGCGCGAGCCGTGTGCTGGTGTTCGATGGCACTGCAAGCAACGCTCGGTGCATCCAAGATGGTTATGCGAAAGTATATTGGCCCGATGGGCAGAATGACCCTACCTGGCATTTCGACATCGGCCAGCTGAAAGCGGGAGATTACACGGTAGTGGCGTTCAAGCCAGCGTTTGATGTGAACGTCTCCAACCTAGGCGTGATCACGCGGCTTTCGCTTCCTTATGCAAGCGAGACTATGCGCATCGAGGACGAAACCACATGCAAACTTGCCATGGATGTGCCCGACTTTAAGGCAGAGGATGCCCTTGCTGCTATCGGCGTGAAGTCCATTACCGCGAAGGTGCCTCGAAGCACCATCGTCGTCGGCTGCGAAGCAATCTTCCAGATCAGCTATGAGTTCGAACATCCCATGGATGCCACGCTCACGTTCGATATTCCCCAGGGCGACTACAGCTATGCGTCAGCTGCCCTGAGCACCGGCGAAATCCTTGACTGCTCTTCAAGCGCGAATTCTCTCACGGTGAAGATTCCCTCTGGCGCCACGTCCGGGGTGATATCCATCGCGCTAACGCCAACGAAGGAGCAGGTATATTCGATGCCCTTCTCCCTTGCGACTGGAGGGAACACGGTGCCTGCAGGCAATCTGTCGTTCGCATCCTTAGGGACAAGCGTGAACGTGCCAACCGGCTATGTGGGTCAGCAGGGCAACGAAGCCGCGGTCTATGCGGAACCGAACTCAACGGTGCAGCTCTCCGTTGGCGGCCAGAACGTCGGCACACCGGCCACCACGAACAGCTATGGCAAGGCTACCATAGAGTTCGACCTTCCGGAAAGCATCACGGATTCGCTCCTTTATGGAGACCGCGTGAAGCTGGATGCAACGGCCCGGACCGAAGGCGGGACCACCTTCTCCGCATATGCGGACTGCACCTACCGGTCTTCGGCGCAGATCTGGTCGTTCAAGGTGACGAACGAGGGGCAGACACAGCGTCGCATCATCGATGGCGAGGAAAGCGACAAATGCCTGACCGTCCATCACCAGCTTGCCAAGAAGTCGTGCGCTTACTGGACGTTCGACGTCACCGTGAAGAATGCCGGCAACGAGATCAACGCTGGCAACACCCTATTGATGTATGCGGTCATGCAGGACGACAGGACGGTTGCCATTCCGCTTACCAAGAAGTCGAGCGACGGGGAATACACGCGTTTCGTCGGCGAGTATGTGGACGAGGCCTATCTGCAGCTGCTCGCGGCTCATCCCGACACGACCTTCGGCATCTCCGAACTGGACGGGCAGGATCTCTTCATTCCGCAGACCTACGCATTCAACAGCTTCGCGCTGGCCTACGCGTCGAACTTGGACGACGAGGACTTCAAGAAGCGCATCAAGGAACGCGCCGAGCAAGAGGCCAAGGATAGGTATGCTTTCTTGGAGACTTTGTTCGGGAATGTGTCGCTGGATGATGCTGAGCTGAGCGAAACCATGAGCGGGGTCGACGAATCCCTGCAACTGTTCAAAGAAGAGATAGAGCGGCGCGTCCGAGAGGGAGACCTCACCGAAGAGGAGGCACAGGCATCTTTGGCAGAGATAGAGGCGCTGCTCCCAGATTTCCAATACCCTACCGCCCTCCTTGCGCCGACGGATGACACCTGGACCGCCACGATCGATGTCCCCTATTTCACGGGAGAAGACCCGGATATCGGTGAGTACTCGATTCCGACTGATGCGCAAATAGAGCAGTGGTATGCGGGTGAGGACGAGGCAACTATCCGAGACGTGAAGGCCTTCTTCCGTACGATGAAGAACTCCATAGACACCAACTATGCGAGCGCCAAGCTGACGAACCGCGCCATCAGGAACAACCTTGATGCCATGGGCGAAGGCACAGGCGTGGGCAAGGTGAGCACATCAGGTTCCCCACAAGCCCTGCAGGACAGGTGCCTTGAGGGCAAGGTAGGCGATATCCTCAAGATCACAGATGGCGACAGCACGAAGGGTGATCTGGTCCAGACCATGCAAGACGGTCGGTTTGAAGCCAAGCTCTTTGTCACCGATTCGCAGAAGAACGGTGCTGATGGCAAGGTGGAAGGCATCTATTCGGGCTATTCGTGTGTGGTTACCGAAAGCGCGCCTGCAGGTGCCGCGGATCCGCAGGCCAAGAAGCAGAGCACCTACAAGGTCGATTTCTCCAAACATAAGGAGACCGACGACCATATGCGCTCTGCCAAGGTGGATGCGCTCAAGACCGTAGGGCTGACCATCCCCGGAGTGGGCATGGACATGGCGAGCGGCTACCTCGAAAAGGGCTCAAAGGGAGTGCTCGACAACGTGCTGCAACGCCGCATTCTCAAGAATGTTCCGCCGGATCAGATCACGCCTCTGATGAAGGCATGGGCGAAGACCCAGATGTGGGCTCAGGAATCCGACGAGGTGGCTCGTACCATCAGCAAGTGCGAGAAGGCTTGCAGTGCAATGGGAGGTCTCGGCGTCATCTTGAACGGCGTGGGAGAGAAGTTCGCCATGGATTCATGGCTCGACACCATGGACGCCATCGGAGTCCTTGAAGCCGACATCGAATCAATCAACCAGTGGATCCTCTACTACAAGAAGCGCAATCCCTGCGACGGCGCTTGCCAGAACTGTCTCAAGGCTCTCTATGCTGAGCGTGATGCGGCCGAAGAATACCTGGAACTCATGCACGCCGAAGACGATCACAACTACTCTGACGTGCTCACTAGCCATTGGAATACGGCGATATCGCTCATGACCTTCGTCGCCTCGAGGGGGAGCGGCTCGGTGGCAAACGCTGCAGGCACCTTTGGCAACGTGACGGGCAAGGCCTCTTTGGCAACCGATGGGCTCTCCACCTCGATCCACCTGATGCGAGCCCACTACCTGGATAAGGCCAAATACGCCTACGATATGGCGGCCGCCTACCGGCAGACCGTGTGCAAGGAGGTTCCAAAGAAAGGCGGAAGCGGGAGCGCTGAAACCAATGGAGGGAGTGGTGCCGAAGATTACAGGAGCACCATCGATTGGAACAAGTTTTACGGGCTCGGATCCAAGGTGATACTCGATCCGTCGGGCATTGTCTATGAGGCGCTGGAAAGCAATCCTGTGGAAGGGGCTGAGGCGTCCATCTGGGTGGCAGATGATGCGAGCGGGCGCAATGCGCGGCCATGGAACGCCTCTGACTACGAGCAGGAGGCAACGCAGACCACAGGCGCAGACGGTGCCTTCCAGTGGGATACCCCAACGGGCTTCTATCAGGTGAGGGTTTCAAAAGGCGGCTATGCCAGTGCCAAGACGGACTGGCTCTCGGTGCCCCCCATCCGGACCGGGCTGAAGGTGGGGCTGAAATCGACGCAGGCGCCGAGCGTTGCGAATGCGCATGCCTATGCCGATTACATCGAGCTCGAGTTCAGCCAATACATGAAAGCTGCCGAAGGGATTGGGACAAGTGCTTCTATAGATGGCGAAAATACGCGTCTTGAATGGGTCGATCCGACAGATGCGAGCGACGCCGATGGAGGAGGAGCGCTCTCGAAGGTTCTGCGCATCTATCCGCAAGAGGATCTGGCTGAAGGTTCTAACATCTTGCTGGAGCTGAACGGCGCGAAGAGCTATACGGGGCGCGCTCTGGGTGATCTGTTCAGGAAGTGGTCTCAGACGCTTGCCGTTGAGAAGCGCCCAGCGCAGCTCGTTGCGAACTATGAGAATGCGATCGTCTTGCAAAGCGATGCTGCCGAGCCTGTGCAAGTGGTGGCATATGTGCGCTACGCGGACGGGACGCCCGTCGCGAACCAGCCAGTGACGGCGCGGGTGAACGCTCCCAGCATTGCAGCGATCGATGGCGTGAGTGTTGCAGATGCTTCCGACACCTCGAGCTCTTCTGCCACAGAGGGCATAACGGACTCTCAAGGGAAGACGTCATTTGCGCTGAAAGGTGACCTTCCTGGCATGACAGCGCTCACTCTTTCGGCAACTGGTACATCGCTTTCTAAAGAACTTGTGGTGCGTACTACTTCGGATGCGGCGCAGCCCGCGCGCCCCACGGCGAGCATCGGTGAAGCCACCTTCGGCGCGCTGTCTCCGAAGGAGAACAACGTGACGGTCGTAAAGGGATCGAAGCTTACTTTATCGACCACCACCGAAGGCGCGACGATCTACTACACCACTGATGATACCTGCCCCTGCGATGCGAACGGGACACGGCATGTCTACACCGGGCCGATCGAGGTGACGAGTAATACGAAGTACCGTATTGCGGCGTACAAGGCGAGCATGCCGTTCGATGAATACAGCGAAAGGTTGAACCTTGCCGTGCAGGTGAGCGACGAAGGACGCGATCCGTCAGGTGACGGCGAGCAGGGAGGCGGAGACAATGGCGGGACCAATCAGGGCAATAGCGGAAGCATGAACGGCGGCCAAGGGAATAACGGTGGTTCGGATGTACCTGAGCTATCAGGAGGCAACCAGAAAGCCAATTCAGGTCAGACAGATAACGCGAGCTCCGTCACTGACGCTGATAAGCCTGCTAGCTCTTTAGGCTTTTTGGCGGAAACAAGTGACAGCTTAGGCTTGCCTGCGCGTATTGCGCTGATTCTCTTTTGCGCTTCTGCTATAGGACTGGCTTCTTTGCTGCTCTATGTTCGTCGCAAAAGACTCAATGGTCGTAGATAAATACGTAAAAGAGATTGGGCGTCAATAGGCTGTGTGGGTTAGCGGTATCCATGCAGCCTATTGAATATAAAAGATGCGCAACGCGAAATGACGCCTACTGACAGAATATGTTTCATGCTCTGCAGACATCTAAGCAACTGTGGCTGATAAACGGACAAATCCAGTCATCTAGACTCGATAGTACTGTTCGTTAGTATCGTCGAACTGATTCTTGGTGTGTCCCGCTGAATCCCTACTCCCAATGACCGCCCACAACCTTGGTCTCCCAATGACCTTCTTCCTTATGGCTTACCGTGTTGTAGCCGGTGATTTTCTGACGCACCTCACTGTGATGCCCTGACCCTTCACCGGCTTTCATATGCTCTTTCGCATGAGCGGAGGTGTTGCCGGTGATGTCGGTTCCGCAGATGTTGCAGATGGAGACCTCAACCGTGCTATAGATGGGAACGCTCTCAGTCCAAGCCTCTCTGTCAACGACCCAGGCGCGCTCCGTTTCCTCCACCCATGTCTTCTGTGAGGCGCTTTGGGACGGAGCTGTGGAATTGCCTTTTGGCTCGACCGCAGATCCTTGATGTAGCGAATCCTCGGCAGAACCCTGGGAATATGCTGCTTCACCCTGGGCTGCTGCTTCATCGCTGGGCGTGCCCTCGGCCTTTTCCGTCCCTGTGCCGTCATACGCCTCTTGGCCAATAGGATCTGTTCCGGCTTCCGGCAAGTCAACGTCCTCGACCACGCCGCCAGCCGCATCGGCGACTGCCTGGTTCGCGCCTATTCCCCCAACGCTGGCGATGCCTGAGCAGGACACGAGTCCGATGCCCAGAACAAGCGCCGATACGATTACAGCACAGGTTATCGCGAGCTTCACCTTTTTGCTCACAGCCATCTCTCTGATATTCATCTGTCTCACCTTCCTACATGAAGCGGAATACCGCTTTGATAAGCCAACACACGAAGCTACCAACCAACTTCATTTACATCTCCCCAATCCATTTCGCTCTCTTTGTCGCTTTTGGCTTGTACCTTCGCATGCGCCCTCACGCATGCAGCAACCGTCTCCCTATCCACACCCGGAATGTCCGGCGATTCTTCTCCGCCTATAGCCTGCATGTACTCATAGAGCTCTGCTATCCGAGCATGCAGCCCGGCAGATGATGTCCCCGTGCATTCGTATGCAGCCTCGTCAAAACTCTGGAGATCTATCAGGTGGCCGAGAACCCGCTTGATGATCGCCTCGCCATCGACCACCACGAGCTCAACATGCTCAAGCTCCTTGGCCGAGGAAAGGAGGAAGCGCCATCCTTTCGTCCGCCTTGCGACTGGAATCGCGCTGCATAAAGCCTTTCTCCGTTGCGTACGAGCGCGCCTCGACCGGCCTCCTGTAGCCCTCGCTGTCCTCGTTTCCACGACGCTGCAGGGTCGAGAGCCTCCGCTCGAAATCGTCCAGGTTTCTCACGTTGAACTTCGCGCATGCTTCCAGCACGGCGGAGAGCCTTGAGAAGTCGGCGAGGTCGTTCAGCGCAACGGCGTTTGCGGCCCTCTGGCGGATCTGAGTGGCGGGGCGGGCTTCGGGGATGTACGACCCTTGGCGCTCGAAGCGGTTGCGCAGCATCTGCTTCCCGTAGGTGAAGCCGAGACGCTCGCCCGACACGCGCTTGGCCGGATCGTCGGCCGACGCGAATATCCAATCGCCGCGGCGCGTCTTCTCGGAGTTGTCCTCAACCGAGATGCGTTCATCTCTGCATCGCTCATGTTCTCCTTGAAGAAGCGCGAGATACTCTTCTTAGGGATCTTGAACTGCTCGATCTGGTTGGGTTTCTCCTCTTCCATGATCGATTGGACAAGGGTTGCCGTTAGGGTCTCTTCTTCCGAATAGCGGCGCATCTTGACGGCTTGGGCATGGGA
>NZ_CDSBIE010000021.1:0-16977 GCF_977113345.1 Adlercreutzia sp. CNCM I-6216 | reverse complement strand
GCGGGCGGCCAAAGTGCGGTAGCGCCCCCGGCCGGGAACCGGGGGCGCCGCCGGCGGGATAGAGTGGCGCGTTCGGCTGATTTTGCGGTAGCGCTAACAGCTCGACCCCGAGAACGAGACGCTTATCCAGAGAGCGGTCGGAACCCTGTGCGCAGGCAAAACGGTGATCGTCATCGCCCATCGACTGAGGACCGTCGCCAATGCGGACAAGATCGTCGTCCTAGACAGCGGGCGCGTGGCGGAGGAGGGGAACCACAAGACGCTGCTCGCCGAGGACGGGCTGTACGCGAGGCTGTGGAGGCTCCAGCAGGAAAGCTCGTCGTGGACCGTTCCCGCCGACAGGGGCGATGCCGCCGATGTCCCGACGGGCAGATGAGCGGATGGGCGGGCGAGAATCCTCCGAGGACTACCTCGAGGCCATCCTCGTGATCCGCCGCCTGCGCGGGTCGTGCCGCAACGTGGACATCGCCGAGCGCATGGGCGTCGCCAAGCCGAGCGTCACCAAGGCGCTCGGCAACCTGGCGCGCAGGGGCCTCGCCGAGGTGGTCGGCCGCGACGTGCGGCTGACCGAGGAGGGCGGGCGCCTCGCCGAGGCCACCCTCGACAAGCACCGCTTCTTCGAGCGGCTGCTCGTCGAGTCAGGCGTGGACGCCGAGACCGCCTCGGCGGAGGCCTGCCGCATGGAGCACTGCCTGTCAGAGGACTCCTACAGACGTTTCGCGGCCTATCTCGGGAGCCGACGAGACGAGGGCGATGGCGGGTAAACGGAGGGCGGCTTGCAGGCCAGACTGGGCGACTGGCTCAGTTTCGGATACCGCCCACTAGGCAACTCCTCGCTGAGCGAGGGGACGATATCGAGCGGCGGCGATGGCAACGAGCATCGCGCCATCGCCGCCAAGCCCCGCGACGCCGAGGTGCAGCGTCTGCCGCTCCGGAAGGAGCAGACGCATGGCAGTCGAATCAGCAGGATGCCCGTACGTCAAGATCCCCGTGCCGATACAGGACACGTACTCGGTGGCGGAGATAGCGATACTCTTACGTGTGAGCAGGAACGCGGTCTACGAATGGAGCCTCCTCGAGGACGACCCCCTGCCACTGAGGAGGATGATGGGCAGAAAGAGGGGGCGCTTCGCGTTCAGGGACAAGCTCCTCGAGTGGAGCAAACGGCACGCGACGTGATTGTAGTCAGACAGAACCTTTCAGGACGCCCCGCTTCGATTCGAGTAGAGATAGTTCCCGCCCAAATTAACTAGGCGGTTCATCGAGGCTCCTCCGTCTATCAAGCCAAGGCCGCTTCTACTGAGATATCATGAGCATAAGAGTTGACAGTGACTAACTTTGGTGGCAGAATTCCCAACACGAAAGATAGCTAAGTTATTATTGGAGGGAGGTGACTGCAGTGAGCAACGGCAACTACCAGGAGACGCACGAGCGCATCTTGAAGAGCGGCCTTGCGGCGTTTCTGGAAGAGGGGTTCGAGAAGGCGAACCTGCGCAGGATCTGCAAGGCTGCCGGCGTGACCACCGGGGCGTTCTACAAGCATTTCAAAGACAAGGAGGCGCTCTTCTCGGAGCTGGTCGAGCCGCTGGCGAGCATGATTCGCAAAGCTTACGCCCAAGGCGAGAAGCGAGGTTTCGCCGGGTACGACGAAGGGAAGCCCGTGACCCCGGAGCAGGTGCGCGCCGCGCTCGAGGCCAAGGCGGCGGGGACGCTCGCGACCACGGCGATGCTGTACTCCCATCGCGACATCTACGAGCTCCTTGTGTTCCGCTCCTACGGCACCCCCTACGAGCACTTCCTTGACTGGCTCGTCGACGAGGAGGACAGGACCACCCTCCGCGTTCTCGAGCTGATCCACGGCGCAGAGAAGGCTCGAACCGTCATCTCGAAAGAGTCTCTCCACATCGTCAACCACGCGTTCTACAGCGCCCTTTCCGAGAATATCATCCACGCGAAGAGCGTCGAGGAGCTCAACGCGACGACCGAGGTCATTTCAACGTTCTTCAATGCGGGCTGGGAGAAATATCGCACGCTTTGACGGCTCTTTCTTTTTTTGCGTCAAAGATAACTAAGTCATTATTAACCGAAACTATACTTGAGGTGGTGCCCATGGCAGAGACAAGCGAACAAGACCGGCAACGGGATGAAGCGGGGCGGGAGGCTATCAGGCGCCTGTCTTGCCCCGTCAAGGGACGCGTCATGCTGGCGCAGGCGTTCACGGTGCTCTCGGCGCTTTTATCCTTTGCCCCGTATTTGGCTTTGGTATGGCTGGGAGACCTATTTCTGGCGGGGGAAGGCCCGCTCGCGCAGGCCGATGCCTCCAAGGTGCACGAAATTGCCCTCCTCCTCGTCATGGCGTTCCTCTCGCAGCTGTTCTTTCGCGCTCTTGCGCTCATCATCACGCATTTTGCCGATATGAAACTGCGCTACGTCATTCGCAAGGGTATCGTTGAGCGGTTGAGCCGCGCGCCTCTTGCTTGGTTTAGCGCTACGGAATCCGGCAAGGTCAGAAGCGCTGTGCAGGATGACACGAAGACGGTCCACACCGTCATCGCACACGGACCGGTCGACCGTCTTAACGGCGTTTTGCAGCCGATGGTTCTTCTGGCTTTCATGTTCTGGATCAATTGGCGCTTGGCGCTCATCGGCATCGCCACGATCCCCTTCTATTTCCTGCTGCAGGCGCTCTCTATGAAGGATATGGGACCGAAAACCGCCGAGATGAACGGGCACCTTGCACAAGTGTCCTCGACGATGGTCGAGCTCGTGTCCGGCATCAAGGTGGTCAAAGCGTTCGGAAAAACAGGAGAGGCGCATCGTAATTACGCGGACGCCGCATCGGCATTCTCGCAGTCGTACTGGGACTGGTGCGCCCCGCTCATCGGGCTTTGCTCGATTGCCGGCGAGCTCATCTCCTCCCCCTTGCTGCTGCTGATCAACCTCTGCGGCGGCGCGCTTGTCATGGGGGCAGGGTTGGCCAGCCTCCCCCAGGTTCTCGCGTGCGCGCTGATAGCCATCGTGCTTCCGACCGCCATCAGCGCTGTCGCCAACAGCACGTGGTCGTACCAGATGGCCGGCGCTGCCGCAGTCAGGCTGTGCGAGATTCTGGACACGCCGTCGATTCCCGAGCCGAAAACCCCAAAGAAGCCCGACGGGGTCGTCGTTGAGGTGAACG
This sequence comes from Adlercreutzia sp. CNCM I-6216, assembly GCF_977113345.1. Lineage (NCBI taxonomy): Bacteria > Bacillati > Actinomycetota > Coriobacteriia > Eggerthellales > Eggerthellaceae > Adlercreutzia > Adlercreutzia sp. CNCM I-6216. Next base: position 13,802 of record NZ_CDSBIE010000021.1, on the reverse strand, counting down.
ACGTATCGTACTCCTACGGCGATACCCAGGCCTTGCGCGGTGTCAGTCTTGTCCTTAATCCCGGTACCACGACGGCGCTCATCGGCCCGTCAGGCTCGGGTAAATCGACGCTCGCCACACTCATTGCACGCTTCGACGACCCGGAAAGCGGCTCCATCCGTCTCGGCGGCGTCGATCTGAGAGACATCTCCTCCCGTGACCTCTACAACACGGTTTCGTTCGTGCTCCAGGACCCGATGCTGATCAACGCCTCCATCGGAAGAAACATTTCTTTAGCTAAGCCGGAGGCTTCCCTGGAGGAGATTCGGGAGGCTGCCCGTACGGCGCAGATCGACGATTTCATCATGTCGCTGCCCAAGGGATACGACAGCGTTTTGGGAACGGACTGCTCGCTCTCAGGCGGCGAGAGCCAGCGCGTGAGTATAGCGCGTGCCCTTTTAGCCGACACGCCGATCCTCATCATGGATGAGGCCACCGCTTTTGCCGACCCAGATTCGGAGCTCGAGATCCAGAAAGCACTAAGTTCCTTGGTCGAAGGCCGAACGGTTCTGGCCATCGCCCACCGGCTCAACGCAATCCTAGGCGCCGATCAAATTGCCGTGTTGGAAGAAGGTAAGATCGTCGCCCTTGGAACGCATGCGGAGATTCAAGACAACGAGCATTATCAGGCGCTTCTCAAGCAAGGAGGCCTCTGCGGCAGTGAAGAAGAGGGCGATGCAGATGAGTAATTCCAAACGCTTCTTACCGAGACTTCGTCGTTATATGGACGAGGGTGATAGGCGCCAGCACCGTTTGGGAACTTTGCTCTACGCCCTTTCCGGCGTGATGTGCGGCATCGGTCTCGCCATCATGATGCCGGCGACCATGGCTCTCCAGTCCGGCGACCCCCAATGGGGCTTGACGTTTTGGGGCTGGGCAGTCGCGCTTGCGGCGGTGACAGTCGTCGGCTCAACAGCCTCGTTCTTCGGTACCAAGCTCAGCTATGCAGCGGGGTTAGGCTTCATGCGCAATATGCAGGTGGTCATCGGGAACAAGGTGTCGCGTTTGCCACTTGGCTGGTTTAAGGCGGATAGTGCCGGAAGGCTTTCGCGCATGGTTACGCAGGAAATGATCTCGACCGGACAGGCCGCTGCTCTTTATGTTGGCCAGCTTATAAAAAACGCTGCCGCCGCAATCGTGTTCTGTGCTGCCGTGTGGCTTTGGAGCTGGCAAATTGGAATCATGCTGACGCTTTCCATCCCAATCCTTTTCCTTCTTCTGCGCGTTTCACAGGCATGCGTCGGAAAAGGAAACGGGTTAGAGGATTCCGCCGAGCGGGACATCGCCGCGAGGATAGTCGAGTTCGCACGATGCCAGGGAGCCCTGCGCGCCTGCCGTGCGGGTGCCGACTATGCGGAGCTTGAGGATAGTTTCGTAGAAGGCAGAAAGCGGTCGGTCCGCGGCCTGTGGTGGAGCGCCCTCGGCGAAATCCTTTCCGGGGCGAGCGTGCAGATGCTCGTTGTGAGCATGATCATCGCGGTGAGCTACTTGGGTGCAAGCGGAAGCATCGGGGCGCTTGAAACAGTGGTCATGATCGGCGTCGCACTAAGGTTCACCACGCTCCTCAACGAGATCGCCTCAGCCCTATTCGGGATGGAGGACCGTCGGGCAATGCTCGACGGCATGGACGAGGTCGTCGAAGCGGCCGAGCTGCCGGTTGTGGACGCGTCGAAAGCTTGTCCGACCGACGCAAGCGTCCGGATGGGAGAGGTTCGCTTTTCCTACGTGAAGGAGAAGCCAATCCTTCGTGGAGTCGATCTCGACGTTCCGGAAGGCAGCATGGTCGCCATCGTGGGCCCGTCTGGCTGCGGCAAGACGACCATGCTCAAGCTAATCGCGCGTTTTTACGACGTCGACGACGGAGCGGTCAGGATCGGCGGCGTAGACGTCCGCGATATGACGACAGAGGATCTTTTCGCTCGGGTGTCTTTCGTTTTCCAGGACGTCTATCTCTTTAACGACACGCTGCGAAACAACGTCCTTATGGCGAACCCGGATGCTTCGGAGGAGCAGCTTCGCGCGGTCGCTGACCTTGCCGGGGTGACGGAGGTCGTCGAGCGCCTTCCTGAGGGCTGGGAGACGCTGTGCGGCGAAGGGGGTCGCTCGCTTTCCGGCGGCGAGCGGCAGCGCGTTTCCATAGCCCGCGCGCTTCTCAAGCAAGCCCCCATCGTGCTCCTGGACGAGGCGACGTCGGCTCTCGATGCGGAAAACGAGAAGAACGTCGTTCGCTCAATAGAGACGCTCAAACGGCGCTCCACGCTCATCGTGGTCGCGCACAAGCTCGAAACCGTGCGCATGGCGGACAAGATCGTGGTCATGGATAGCTCGGGCAAGGTTGCGGAGACAGGGACGCACAACGAGCTGATCGCCCTCGAAGGAGAATACAAAGACTTCTGGGACAAGCGCAACGCGAGCTCCCAGTGGCAATTGGTCTAGCAAACAGAGCAAAAGGAGGCTCACATGAAACTGAAGGACATCGCGACAATAGCGGTACTGGGAGTGATCGGATTCGCCCTCGGGATGGGCGTCGGCATGATAACAGGCATGTTCGGCGCGCTTTCCATGTACGTCTCGGCGGGATTCGCGGCCTTCTTCGTCGGTCCCGTTTACACCATCATGGCGCGCAAGGTGCAAAAACGGGGGACGGCCTTCTGCTTCTGGTTGATCTACGGCGTGCTCTACGCGATCATGGGCTTCGCCGTCGCGACGCCCCTGTGCCTGATCGCGGGCATCGTCGCAGAGATCATCGCCGGCGACTACGGAAACAAGAAGAGGGTGTGGCTGTCGTTTTCGGCATCGATGTTCATCTACTCGATGCACATGATAGTGTTCGTGCTCGTTCTGGGATCCGATGGGCTGGCGACTTTCGTCGAGAGCATCTCGCTTGAACAGGCGCAGCAGATGGTGGCGATGTACACGGTCGATATGATGGTCATCTGCGTGCTGATCAATATTGTGACCGAGCTTCTGGCCGGGCGTTTCGGAATGTTCATCAACGACAAGTTCTTCGAAAAGGGCGCGAAGGAAAGCAGGCTGGGTTGATGGGGCGAACGGGTCTGCTCGACAGCGGGCGCGAGGGGCATCTGCACCCGCTGACGCTCTTCGCGCTGACGCTTCTGGCGCTCATCCAAGCGTTTCTCGCCAATCAGCTGGTATATGCCCTCGTTCTGGCGCTGTCGTTTCTCGTCCTTTTGGACGTCTCGCCGGCGTCCTTCTTGAGGCAGCTCGCGCTCTTTGCGGTGGCATGCGGGGTCGTGCAGCTGATCCTGCATGTCGACATCGGCTATGTCACGAGCATCTTCCTGGGCGTGGCGGTTTTGGTGGTGAGGGTCTTCCCCGTCGTCAACATCGGTTGCACCCTCATGATGACGAGCTCCTCGAAGCTTCTGGCGAGCATGCGCAAGCTGCACGTTCCGAACAGAGCCGCAGTCGGCGCAGTCATAGGGTTGCGCTTCCTCGACGAGATGGGCGATCGCGTGAAGGAGATAAAGCGCGGGATGCGGGTTCGCGGGCTGCGCCCGAGCCCGCTTCGTCCCGTGCACGCCTTCGAGCTCTACTTCGTTCCCCTTGTGTACAAGTGCCTGCACGTGAGCGAGACGCTCGTCTCCTCCGTGATTTCGAAAGGAATCGAAGCGAATTGCGAAAAGACGAGCTACCGAAGTCTCTCCTTCGGTCTGCTTGACGGAGCCGCCTTGGGCGTCGGAGTCGTTCTTTTGGGGGTCGCGGTATGGATGTGATTGACGTCGACATTCGGTCTTTCTCATACAAGGGAGAAGATCTCGCGGCATTGAAGAACGTGCGGTTTTCGGTGGAGCGCGGCGAGCTCGTCGTACTCACCGGCAACTCCGGGTGCGGGAAGACCACTCTCCTGCGCGCCATGAACGGTTTGATTCCCGATCAGTACGAAGGCGAGCTCGATGGGAGAATCGAGCTTCTCGGGAAAAGCCTGGGAGAGTTCTCCTCCGGCGAGCTCGCCCGCACGATCGGCAACGTGTTCCAGAATCCGACCTATCAGTTCTTCACCCGCAAGGCGGCCGACGAGGTGGCCCTCGTCGGCGAGAATCTGGGCATGCCTCGCGAGGAGCTGATCGAAAGGGTCGAGTCGGCTTTCGAGAGCATGAAAATCGCGCATCTGGCGGGCAAGGACCTCATAGGCCTCTCGGGAGGAGAGAAGCAGCGCGTCGCCATAGCCTCGACGCTCGTCTACGACACCCAGGTGATTTTCTTCGACGAGCCGTCCGCCAGCCTCGACCACGAAGGGATAGAGGACTTTCGCCGAATCCTCGCCGATTTGAAGGCCCTCGGCAAGACCGTCGTCATCGCCGAGCACAGGCTTTACTTTCTGGCGGATCTCTACGACAGGCTCCACGTCATGGCGGGCGGCCAAATCGTCGATTCGTTCGCAGCGGGTCGGCTTCGCGCGGAGGATTGCGCGCGCTATGGACTTCGCGCGCTCGATCTACACGGCCTGAACCCGGAAAACCACCGTCAGCTCGGGGCGGAGGTCGCTTCAATGAAAGGCGTTTCGGTCTCCGCAGGCGGGCGAGCCCTGATCGGGCCCTTGACGCTCTCTTTGCGAGAGGGCGAGGTTATGGGCGTCCTTGGGGCAAACGGAGTCGGAAAGAGCACGCTCGCCCGGGCGATGTGCGGCCTTGCGGGCGGTCGACAGGCCTTCTCGTGGGGAGTTCGGCCTCGGCAGAGGCTTCGCCGATCGTACTACATGATGCAAGACGTCGATTACCAATTGTTCTTCGACACGGTGGAAAACGAAATCCTGACCGACCAGAAAAGCATCGACGACAACCGTCTCAACGAGGTGGCGCGTATCGTCAAGGCCATCGACCTATGGGACAAGAGGACCGAGCATCCGCAAAACCTATCAGGAGGCCAGAAGCAGCGTTTGGCGCTGGCTTGCGCCTTTCTGAGCAGCAAGGAGATTGTCGTTCTGGATGAGCCGACATCGGGACTCGACTTCATGCACATGGCGAGGATTGCCGGGCTCATCGAGGAGCTTGCCAAAGGCCGTCCCGTGGCCGTCATCACCCATGACCTTGAGTTCCTGTTCAAGGTCTGCACTTCGGCTCTGATGGCGGGGCGAGACGGCTGCGAGAAGGTCGACCTGCGGGCGCCCGGATCCAGCAAAAGCGTCCTTAGGTTCATGGGGTGCGTTCGCTAGTTGTCTTCACTCGACGTAGCGGAAGCCGATTCCACGTCCCTTCCCGGATGGCAGAAGAGGCGTGCCGCATGGAGCAGTGCATCTACGGATTCTTTCGAGAACCCCTCCTCCTGCCTGGAGCGGATCGAGGATTCTCTTCGATGAGGGATCGGCATCGCCAATCGGCCGGCCCCATCGTCTTCGCCGATGCGGGGTCGGCTCGTGCGGCGGACTGTTCGCGAAGCCGTGTCGCCTGCAGGGACTAGGCGAACGAGAGGATGATTTGAATGAGGGATGAAGCCGATGCGAGCCGCGGCTCACGGAGCAGGGCGACAACCAAGTCGTCCGAAGACTACCTCGAGGCCATCCTCGTGATCCGCCGCCTGCGCGGGTCGTGCCGCAACGTGGACATCGCCGAGCGCCTGGGCTTCTCGAAGGCGAGCGTCACCAAGGCGCTCGGCAACCTGGCTCGTAAGGGCCTTGTCGAGGTGGTCGATCACGACGTTCGCTTGACCGCAGCTGGAAAGCACCTTGCCGAGGAGACGCTATCTAAACACCGCTTCTTCGAGCGTCTGCTCGCCAACGCCGGGGTGAATGCGGAAGTTGCCTCCAAAGAGGTATGCCGCATGGAGCACTGCATCTCCACGGATTCTTTCGAGAAGCTCTCCTCCCACCTAGGGCGGATTCAGGATTCCCTTCGATAAGGGATCAGCATCACCAAGCGACCGGCCTCATCGCCTTCGGCAATGCGGAGTCGGCTTATCTTTCATGATAGCCCCGATTCATCTGGTGAGTTCCCCTACCAGCAAAGCGGCCCTCCGAATTGGACGGGGCCGCTTTGCTATGTCGTTCTCTTCTTCCTTGTCAGGTCCCCACCTCATCATCTCGATTATCTGCGGCCAAGGCCTTCAAGTTGCAGGACGCATCCCGAAAATCAAGGCACATAAAGCAAAACTACTACCTGGGTGGCGCTTGCGGCGGATTGCGCAGATTTCGTCAACGAATGACATGCAGGGACTTAGCGGGACAAGCCCGCTTTTCCCGTTTTGACCCCATTCGACTCCGGCTCGAACATGACCGAAAGGACTTTATTGGAGCTATCGGTGCTCGAAACGCTTTAAGAGCGCCTTGTGGAGACGAAAGGAAACCCATGGACGTATCGGAAGACGGCATCAGAGGCCTTCGGCGATTCGGAGGATCGAGCCAATCGCTGTCCGACCTCGTTGATGCGGAGGAAGTGTCCCGGCATCTCGGAATAACGCCCAGAAGGGTGCTGTCGATGGCCCGCAAGGGCTCGATTCCCTGCGTGAGGCTCAGCGCGAAGACCATTCGCTTCGATATCGAAGCTGTCGACCGGGCCCTTGGAAGGCGGTAGGCATGCTGACGGCGCTCTTGCGCGCGCTGCCGCGTTCCGCCGCCTTCGGAAGGAGCACTCGATATGATTTCTGATAGAAAAACATCTGGCGTCTTCGTCAAGACGCCCGTCCTTGTCCAGGACACGTATTCGGTCGAGGAGATTGCAATTCTGTTCCGCGTAAGCCGAAACAGCGTCTACGAGTGGCACAAGCGCGAGGACGACCCCCTGCCTTTGAGGCGCATGAACGGCAAGAAGCGCGGGTTCTTCGCCTATCGCGACGAGCTCCTCGAGTGGAGCAAGCGCAATGCGGTCTAGGGACGCGGGGAACGACCGGCATGGCGGAGCGTAGCGACGAGGCTTTCATCATCGTAAGGGAGTTCATGACGAGGGGGCTCGGCCTCACAGGCCTCCCCCTCCTTGTGTACGCCCGGATCTACGGCTTCTGCGAAAGCGGATCCCCCTACTTCGAGAGCAAGGCGCATCTGGGCAAGATTCTCGGAGTCGACACGCGAAGCGTTGTCCGAGCGGTGAGGAAGCTCGAGGAGGTGGGCCTTGTGTTCGAGGTAGGCCGCCAAGAGCTTTCCAAAGGGAGGGAGACGAAGGTCTACCGCATAGACTTCGAGGCGGCCCGAAGGGCGAAGGGGGCAATCGAGGGGGCCGGCCAGTCGACGCATGGCGAAATGCCATCGGATGACCGCGGGCCGCGCCCGTGCCGCCTTCTGCATGACCAGACGCCATGCCGACCCCTGACGCCTTGCCAGCTAATAACAAAGACGGAAAACAAAGATTACAGATAGGACGTGCCATGGGCGAATCGAAGCCGACGCATTCGGAGGCTTGCTGCGAATACTGCGGGCGCCCCCTCGCTCCATGCGTGGTCGAGTTCGGCGCCAGGCGGATCGTCGCGGGGTTCCGCGAATGCGACTGCGAGGGCGCACGCGGGCAAAGGGCGCGAGCCGAGAGGATGGAAGCCGCGAAGAGGGAAGCGCGCCTGGCCGAGCGCCGCAAGCGCGCGGGGATCCCGAAGCGGTTCCTCGGCGCGACCGTCCAGCACCAGGACCTCATCGACTACCTCGAGTCGTTCGAGGGCAGCGCAGGGCGAGGCCTCTACATATACGGCTCGGTCGGAAGGGGGAAAAGCTATTCAGCCGCAGCCTTGGCGAACGCCTTCGTGGACGCCGGCTACCGCACGGTGTTCACAACGGCATCGGCGATGCTCGAGAGGATCAAGGCGAGCTTCTCGGGGAACGGGGAGACCGATTCGGTCATTTCCAGATACGCTGCATGCGACGTCCTCGTCCTCGACGACCTCGGCAAAGAGGATGCCAAGGAGTGGTCCTCGAACATGATGTTCCTTGTGATAAACGCCCGATACGAAAACATGAGGCCGACCATCTTCACCTCGAACTACTCGCCCCAGGCGCTATCGAAAAGGCTTGGAAGGAAGGGAGAGACGGAGACCGCCGAGGCTATCGCGAGCCGGCTCTCGGAGACCACCATCCCCATCCACCTCACGGGGCCGGATATGAGGATTGCGTCAAGGATGTGACCGACGGGACTTGCCGGGACGACGGCGCCTTCTCCCGCCGACGCCATCGGCGAGTCTGTGAGTAAATCGCGACAAGAATCGAGGGCAGTCGGCGTGCGGATGGCAGCCGACTCCGGAAGGCGATGGAGGAACGATGACGGGCAGGTTGAAGGAAGCCGACGAGAGAACCAAGCGGGAGCTCGCCGACAAATGCCAGGAGAACGGCTGGCTCAGGCGGGGCGGATACCCCTGGCAAGACGACCCCTACCTCGAGGAATACCCCTACGAGTTCGCGAAGGCCGGCAGCGTGGAAGAGCTGCGCGGCTTCTTCGCGCACGGAAACTGGGCGCTGCGCCAGGGGATCGTGTACGAGGATCTCGCCTTCGTGCAGCAGGTCGACGGCGGCGACGAGTGGTGGACGCTGAAGCGCACCGACTCCGGCTGGCTCGCCTTCGAGAGTTGGTCCTTCGGCCGCATCGTGCAGGAGCCCGAGAGGTTCTCACATGCGATAGAGTGCATGCATCGCGCAACTCCAGAGCAGTGCAAGCGCCTCGAGTACATGGAGGCGGTTCCGAGCATCGAGGATGCCGCCAGACGCGCACGCGATTCCATCCAGCAACTGAACAAAACGGCGATGACGCCCACGCGCGGCGCGCGGGCGGAGCTTCGCTGAACACACTTACGAAGGCGGGTTCACCCCGCCTTCTCTGTTTTCGGAAAGCGACTGGGACAGTCTGTCCCACCAAGAGGAAGGGACAAGAAGCATGACAAACGACTTCGGCGACGACTCCGGAGAGAAACTCGTCGACTGGATGATCCGCATAGGTCAGGATGCCGGCGAGGCGGCCATGATGGCCAGCGGCGAGCGGCTCGCATCGGCATTCAGGCGCGCCCGCGGCGAAGACGCAATCGAAGGCGGGGCCGAACCTGGCCGCAGCGTGGCCGAGTGGGCAAAGCTCGACCTGTCCGAATTCACAGCGCTTCCCGAGTACGAGACCATCCGCCAGGCCATCGACGAGAAACTCTCGCGCGAGGGCATCCGACACGAGTTCGCGCCCATGCCGGAGGGCGAGCATCTCGTCTTCATGGTCGAGGATGCGCCCGCAGTGAACGAGGCTTTCAAGGACCTCGAGAAGACCACGCGCGCATCCGCCCAGCGCGCGGGAAAGGAACTCTCGCAGATGCGCGAGCGTATCAAGGGCGAACCCATCGCGGAGAAGGCGGCGCGCGCCAGGGAGGCGTCATCCCGACTGGAGGCCGCCAAGGGAAAGTCGCGCGAGATGTCGCGCGGCGTCGAGACGAGGGCGAAATGAGGCCGCTTGCGCAGGCGCTCGCGGCGGGTGCCGCAAGCGCCGCCTGCTTCTGCGCCGGAGACGCGCTCGCGGCTGCGGCCGCCGCGTCGGGGTTCCCCGCATGCGACGCCCCAGTCCTGCTGTCGGCGATTCCCGAAACGGGGCTCGCGGCGGAGCCCATGGCGCTTGCCGTGGGCCTCATGGCCGCATGCATACCCTGGGCGGTCTGGGCGCGCAGCCTCGTGCGCGCGGGCACGTACCGCCAGGGCGAGGAGCACGGCTCCGCCCGCTGGGGAACCCTCAAGGAGGGACGAGCGTTCATGGACAGGAAAGACAAGGCGAACAACATCCTGCTCTCGAGGGACTTCGCGCTCGCGCTCAAGCCGAAGCGCTTCGACCTCAAGCACGACCGAAACCGCAACGTCTGCGTGCTCGGCGGCCCCGGATCGGGCAAGACGCGCTACTACGTCAAGCCCAACCTCATGCAGGCAAACGCCGACTTCCTCGTCACCGATCCCAAGGGAACCCTCCTCGGCGATGTCGGCTGGATGCTCGAGGACGCCGGATACGACATACGCACCTTCGACACGACCGACTTCTCCCGCTCGATGCACTACAACCCGCTTTCATACGTGAAGGACCAGGCCGACATCCTCGTCTTCGCGGAGTGCCTGATCAAGAACACCACGCCCGACGACCGCAAGGGGTCGGACCCCTTCTGGGAGAACTCCGAGCGCCTGCTCTACACGGCGCTGGTGGCCTACCTCGTCTACCACGCGCGACCCGAGGAGAGGGACCTCAACTCCCTCATGCTGCTACTGAGCCTCGCGGAGGCGCGCGAGGAGGACGAGTCCTACATGAGCCCGCTCGACCTCATATTCGAGGAGCTCGAGACGGGCATGCGCTTCATGGAGCGCGGGCGCGGGCGCGAGGCGCGGGAAGAGCGCCCCTTCGACGACGGGGGCGACTGGGGCTGGGTCCGCATCGCCGAGCCCCGCGACCCGGAGGAGGACTTCGCGCTGTCAAACTACCGCGCCTTCAAGGTGGCGGCCGGGAAGACCCTGAAGTCGATCATCATTAGCTGCAACGTGCGCTTGAAGCCCCTTTCGGTCGATGCGGTCTCCGATCTCGTCGCATACGACGAGATGGCGCTCGACTCTCTCGGCTCGGGAGAGGGCAGCCACGCCATCTTCGCGAGCATGTCGGACTCGGACTCGACTTTCGACTTCCTCTTCGCGCTGCTCATGTGGCAGGCCACGAGCGTGCTCTACAAGACGGCTCTCGCTCGCTTCGGGGGCTCGCTCAAGCGCCCCGTGCACTTCCTGCTCGACGAGTTCGGCAACATCGGCACGGTGCCCGACTTCGAGCGCGTCATCGCCACGGCCCGCTCGCGCAACGTGAGCTTCAGCATCATCCTGCAGTCGGCCAGCCAGCTCGAGCGCGCCTACAAGAAGGAGGGCGCGAAGACCATCCTGGACTGCTGCGACACCGTGGTGTTTCTCGGCGGCAAGTCGACCGAGACCAACGAGATGATCTCCAAGATGGTCGGCAAGCAGACCGTGAAGGTGCTCACGGAAAGCGACTCGAGGGGCGCGAACCGCTCCACCACCCAGAACTACAACGTGATCGAACGCGACCTCATGACGCCCGACGAGGTGGGAAGGCTCCCGCGCGACGAGTCGATCGTGCTCATCAGCGGGACCTACCCCCTGAAGGGCGCGAAGTACCGCATCGAGGAGCATCCCTCCTATCCCGAGGTGGACCCCGGGCATGCGGGCGCGAGGCACGAGGAGCGTTTCGACTTCAAGGAGTACCGGGAAAGGAGAGGCGGTGATGCGCCCATGAGATGAGAGATGGGACGGCGGGAGCCGACACTCCCTTGACAAGCGCGGCGCGGCCAGCTTCCACACAAGCCCGCCGCGCGCCGTCCCGGATGCAAAGGGGCGCGAGATGCGCTCCACGACCAATTGTACCAACCGGGGCGGCCGCCTCAAACCCAACCGTTGCGGCCGCCCACAAGCAAGACATGCAAAGGAGCCAAGATGCTCTCAAACATCATCGGACTCGTCTCCGGCTGCGTCACGTTCCTAGGGGGTTTCTTAATCGTCTGGGGCGCGGTGTCGCTCGGCCTCGCCATCCGAGAGCAGCAGGGAGGCGCTCAGATCGCCAGCGCGATCTCGACCATCGCTGGCGGGGCGATCATAATCGCCGCCGCCATCTACTTCGGCCAGCTCGACACGTCCTGGCTCCCCGCCTAAGGGAAGGAGGATGTGCAAATGCTATCCGTAAGGGTCCAGAAGGACATCGGCGAGTACACCGAGAAGATCGTGGGCAAGCTCTCCGCGCGCACGCTCGCGTGCCTCGCAGGCGGACTCGCCTCCGCCGTCGGAGCCGCGGCGCTCTGCCAGTTCGCCCTCGGCATCGAGGTGCGCGATGCAGCCTTGCCGGTCATGTGCGCATCCATGCCGTTCTGGCTCGCGGGGTTCTGGCGGCCCCATCACATGAAATTCGAGAAGTTCGTCCCGCTCTGGCTCGACTTCAAGCTCGAGGACCAGAGGATCCTCTACCGCTCCACACCCGTGCTCGAGGGTGCGCAGACCTCTCCCGTGCCGGGACGCCCTTCGCGAAAGGCCAAGCGCAAGGCGAAGAGGAAGGGGGCGGAGGCGAATGCTGCTGTTCGATAAGACCAATAAGAAACCCAAGGAAAAGGAGGCGGCGGCACGCAAGGGCAGGCTGCCCGTGCGCGGCGCGCATGCCCGCACGACGAGGCTCGAGGAAGAGGAGAAGAAAGTCGAGCAGGCGGCGCGCCGCAAGAGGCGCGCGCGAGCCGAGGCCAAAGACGTCCTTTCCGCGATCGGCTACGACGCCATGTACGCCGACGGGACCGCGCAGGTCGAGGAGGGCCTCTTCAGCCAGACCATCGAGTTCGGGGACATCAGCTACCAGTCCGCGCGCGAGGAGAACCAGCAGTCGGTGTTCGCGGCGATGAGCGAGCTCTACGACTACTTCGGCTCGGAGACCTCCGTGCAGCTCACCATAACCAACACTCCCATACCCGAGCGCGAGATCGGGCGCAAGCGCTTCTTCGAGAAGAGCGACCCGCGCGTCGACGAGTACGTCGAGGAGTACAACCGCATCCTCAACGACAAGATGCGCGAGGGGGTCTCCAACCTCGTGCGCCACCGCTATCTCACCTTCCTCGTGGGGGCGGACGACCTCGATGCCGCAGCGCCCAGGCTCGCCCGAACCCGCGGCGACTGCATGCAGACGCTCGCCCGCATCCGCTGCGAGGCGCGCATGCTCGACGGGGCAGAGCGCCTCGAGCTCGTCCAGTCACAGCTGCGGCCGAAAGCGGAGTTCACCTTCTCGTGGGACAAACTGTCCCAGCTAAGCGGGCTTCGCACCAAGGACCTCATTGCGCCCTCGGTGCTCGACTTCAAGCCGGACGGGCGCGCCGACTGCTACCGGGCGGACGGCACCTGGTGCCGCGTGCTGGTCTTCCGCGGATTTGGCAGCGATCTCGAGGACGACTGCATCGCCAACGTCGTAGACCTGCCGATGCCGCTCAACGTCACGCTCCACATCCATCCCATGGGCAAGGCCGCCGCGGTGGCCTACGTGAAGAAGCGCATCGCCTGGATGGACAAGGAGGTCATCGACGAGCAGATGAGCGCGGTCAAGAAGGGCTACGACTTCTCCATCCTGCCTCCCGAGCTCTCGCACTCCAAGGAGGAGGCCGAAGAGCTCCTCGACCAGCTCCAGAACAAGAACCAGCGACTGTTCACCTACACGGGGCTCGTGTTCACCTACGCGGACACGGCAGAGGCCCTCGACCACCAGACCCGCCAGATCATGGCGGCGGCGCGCCAGCGCTCCATCGAGGTGGAGCCGCTTTCGTACCGCCAGCGCCAGGGCATGAACTCGATCCTGCCTTTGGGGCTCAACCACGTGGAGGTTTCGCGCTACATGACGACCGCGCAGATCGTCATACAGATGCCCTTCGCCTCCCAGGAGCTCAACCAGGAAGGCGGCGGCTACTACGGCCAGTCCAAGCAGTCGGGCAACCTCGTCATCTGCAACCGCAAGAAGCTCGCGAGCCCCATGGGGTTCGTCTGCGGCAAGCCGGGCTCGGGCAAGAGCTTCAGCGTCAAGCGCGAGATCATGAACACTATCCTGGCCTATCCCGACGACGAGGTGATCGTCTTCGACCCGGCGGGCGAGTACGCGCCGGTCGTGGAGCCCGCGGGCGGGACCTGCATACGCTTCTCGCCGGACACCGACACGTTCATGAACCCCTTCGACCTCTCCGACGTCGCCGACAAGGCCAACCAGGTGTTAGCGCTACCGCAAAATCAGCCGAACGCGCCACTCTATCCCGCCGGCGGCGCCCCCGGTTCCCGGCCGGGGGCGCTACCGCACTTTGGCCGCCCG
>NZ_CDSBIE010000020.1:0-21711 GCF_977113345.1 Adlercreutzia sp. CNCM I-6216 | reverse complement strand
CCGCCGCGACGGCCTCCACGGCGAGCTCCCTGGTCTCCAACGGGTACATGCGGACTCCAATCCGGACACCGGAGTGTCCAACTTTTTGTCCGCACCCCCATAGAGCTGCTCAAGAGAATAAACATGGTCAGAGATTACGTTCCGACCTGGTGTTTTATTGGTCGCGAGGGCTGCATTCGAGCCAACGACCTTCAGGCTATGACCCGAAGTGCTGGTATGACCGAGCTCGTCTGCCGTACGGGGGTCGAGCAAAAGTGTTTCGTGGCGCGTCCTCGAAAGGGGCGCGCCACAATAGCCGACGATCTTGTGAAGCCATGCGGGGAATTCAGTCCGATCTGGGAAGGTTAACCTCGGTCTTCTGCCTTATACCTTATGCCCCTTCGCGAGAGAACCATCTGCCGTCTTCCCACCAGACGTCCTTCTCTGATCCTCCGACCTTGAGCGAGTAGTGGACGACAAAACTTCCGAACAACTCCCCGCCGTACTCGCGTTTGCGCAGGATGTTTCCGACGTTCCAGACTCTCCCGCCAGGGAGCAGCACCTTGCCTACTGTCCCTCTTGCGATGGATGCGCGCGAGGAGACCCCAAACACGACGGAGTCGGCATATTGGTCCTGCTCCAAAGGGATGCCATTTATGCCAGCGAGAGACTTCCTTTTCGATACCACCATGCCGCAATCCTTCTCTCAACAAGCATATGTTTGCATCATAATACGAATGCTTTTCGCATAGCCCATCTTCCTCCGCGTCTCTGACGTCAATAAATGTGATGGAACGGGCGTTCGAGCAAAATTGGTTGCATTTTTCAGATGACCCCTGAACAAACGTAGCCAGGTGACTCCCGCATCGCTACATCCTTTCGTTGCCCTCATGTGTTCCCAAAATGGGAACAATCCGCCCTATAGTAGGCCCTTTTCCCCATACGTAGCAGGAGAATTGGTACGGTTTGCGACGATTCGAGAACCTCCAAGGGTTCGCGCCCCTGCGCCAGATGCCGGGAGCGAGCTCAGAGCAAGGAGACGGATGAACCAGGCCGATCTCATAGTCACGAGGATAGAGCGCGCCCGACAGGACCGCAGCATCAGCGTGGCCGAGCTCGCCCGCCGGATCGACGTGGGCAGGAAGCGCCTCTGGTACGTCCTCAACGGGCAGCACTCCATGCACGTCGATGAGTTCGTCCGCCTCTGCGCGGTCATAGATGTTTAACGTAAGCTTCCGATTGCTGGTTCACCATCGGTGCTTTTCGATCGTCCTCAAGAAAATACTTCAGGTTTCATCAAAAGAGGAAGACATGTCGACCACCACGATTGATCTTTCTTCTGATTTCAATGGATTGTACAACCGTATTCTGCGCTATTTAAGGCTAAGTAGCGCTCTGAGGCAACAGTCGGCATTCGTTGTTATTCCTGAGCACATGAAAGCGACTGCAGCACAACAGCTACTTGCCAGCACGTTTGCCCGGTGGGATAATCCTCGCGTTTGCAAATATCGACAGGAACAGCCATGAAACTCTGCATTGGGATGGCTTCGGGAGCATACGGACGAGACGCTGACCGGAGCAGAGCCTGAGCAATCGTCGGCCGTGAAAACCCGCCTCAGGTTGTTTCGGCTTGCGCACATGAACGATGGGCACGAGAACGGGCAAGCGTCCGTTCTCTTTTTGTATTCACCCCCATCGAAAGGCTTTCCATGTCAGTATCCGCAGATCATGCGCCGTCCCTTCTGGAAGGCAGCGCCGCGCTTTCGTCGCATCCCTCGGGGTCGCCCTGCTGGGCACGCCGAAGCTGGCCCTTGCGAACTCTCTCATCGACGCCTTCATCATGAGGATGGGGCTAGCCTGGCTCCTGGCGGCCCCCTTGGGCTGCGGATTCATCGGAATCTATGCGGCGCAGGCAGCGGCGCCGGTTCCGCCCGCCCTCATCGGCTTCGCTTACCTCCGGCTATGGGCGAGAGGAAACTCGCCCGAGAAGCGATTGCCCTAGCCCCCGAGAGTTTCGACCTTTAAGTCACGAGTAGGTCAGAGGAACGGTTCCCTTGGCTCGCCCTTCATCATCCCAGCGACTTCAGGCATTCCACCGCGTTCATGATCCATTCCGTGGCAGCTTCCAGGCGGTAATCGGTGAAGCCAGCCTCAACGAGAAGGGCGCGAATGGTGCGCGGATCCACGTCGAGGTTCAGCAGGTCGCCGAAGCGCACGCCCTTAGCGGCAATGTCGCGAGCGTGGTCCCAGTAGGTGCCGACGTAGCCGAAAGTAGTGGCGAAAGCGCGCGGGTCGGCGGCGGCTTTCCGCGCGAAGGACTCGGTGTCCTCGTAGAAGAGGCTGCGCCCGTTGTCGTAGAGCGGGTAGAACGACTCGCCGCCCTCTGTCACCAGCACGGCGATGTTCGACAGGTGCCGGTCGTCCTGGCGTGTGATGAAGTCGAAGGCGATCATCCGGTAGAGGTCGTCGGCGTACTGAGGGCGCACGGCCAGCAGGTTCTCCAGCTCGTTCTCGCCGCGCGGGCCATCGAACAAACGGCGCATGTGCACCAGGTACTCGCAGGTGAAATCGTACTCGAATGCGCTGAACACCGCGTCGTCGCCGAAGCGCCACGCACGGCAGCAGGGCATGCCCAGCATCTCGGCCAACAGGGACGCAGCCACCTCCGACTCGACGTCGGTGGAAAGCGGGCTGATGCGCTGCTTCACGATGCCGTAGGCGCCCTGGCTCGCCCCGTAGCGCTTCACGTTCGCACCCTCCGGCGTATCGACGCTGTCTCCCGCCGCATCGGTGCGCTGCAGGAAGATGGCGTCGAAGACCTCCGTGGCCGCCTCGGCCATGGAAGCATCGGGGGTCGGGGCCAGCCACAGCTCGTCGCGGGGGTTGATGGCGCGAGTGGCATCGGCGATCTTGAACACGTCGTACTCCGACAGGCCGCAACGGAACAAGAGGCGCTCTATGTCGCGCCGGGCCGGACTCATGATGCGCTCGGAGAGGAACTGCAGGAACTGGTCGGGCGTCCAGGACGTTTGGCCGTGGGTGTACAGGCCGACCGTCGTGTTGAAGCGCGGCTCCGCGAAGCGCACCGATAAGTCGGGCGCGACGAGGCCGACGACATCGTCGTTCCATTTGAGGTATCGGAAGGCTGCATCCATTGGGGTCTCGTTTCGCGCAAGCAACTTACCGCAAGCGAGCCCGTCTCCGAAGAGAGGCCATCCGCCCTCCCAGCAATATCCCGACTAAACAGAACGACCCCGCCGGAAGGCAGGGTCGGGAAGTTCATGGAGCGGGCGACGGGACTCGAACCCGCGAATACAAGCTTGGGAAGCTTGGGCCTTACCACTTGGCGACGCCCGCGTGCTGTTGAATTATACGCTATTGGCTCCCATTCGTTCCACCCAAAAGGTAAATCCACAATCTCGGAACCTCGAGCCTAGCCGCAGCCGTGCAAACCCGTGGCCGCATTGGCGGCGACGCTGGCCGTGCTGCGCGGGAAGCGCCGCAATCATGCCGACGATGAGACCGAAAGCGAAGAGAAGGAGGAGGATTCGGAAGAGGAGGACGGCAAGGACGAATGAGCCTGCGATAGCGAATAGAAGCCCCACCCAAAGCGAGCGCCCCGCATCTGCAGGGCGCTCATCGTTTTGCTACAAGCTATTGCGAAACCCTCTTACAATGGAAACGGCTTGTCTATTACAGCGATTCGAGCGCTATTGACGGATATGTTTGGCACGATCCTAAGGAGACAGAGTGAAAGACAACTCGCAAGACGATAAAAGGCACACCCATGATTCAACAGCAACGATAGGCGCTGTAGTTGTGCTGGCAATAGTCGTTCTTTGTCTATTTACACCCTTGCTTGTAAATCTGGCATTTCAGCATGTAGCTCCGGTTGGCTTTCTGGAAGCTCGCTGGACACCAGGAGAACTCCTGGGATATGCAGGAGGTGTTTTCTCGTGTCTCGGAACCGTCTTTCTTGGATGCTTGACGCTTCACCAAAATCAACTACTGCGTGATGAGACAAATCGAAGAATCGATGCAGAAGAGGAGCGCAATAGGCTTGCTTTTCGCCCGGCTTTCAACATAACGTTTCGGAGTGGTGCAGGAGACAAAATCAGATTCGAGATACAGAACGTCTCGTCTTCGTTTGCTCGTGATATTGCCATATCGGGCATAGTCGGCATCGACAACCAGGGGCAAACAAAATGGAGAAACAAGAATCTACTCATTCCGTTTCTGGACAGAGGAGGTGCCCAGTGTTTTCAAGTAGGGGAGCTGGAAGTGTCGAAACTTCTAACTGCAAATGAATTGGCGCGAATTGAAATGTATCTTTCTTGCATCAATCAGTTTGGAGAAGAATACCTATACGAATTAACTGGGTTTCGCACCGACGAAAACAGAGGTGGGCCTCATCAGTTCTATTGGACTTTTGAGGAGGTGGATGTAGCTGAGATCGAGGAGAGGCAGGCAAATCAAACTTCATAGTACGGCATAACGCATTTTTGATGATGAACTTGTTTCATATTATTAAAACCTGGGTGCTTGACCCTCTTCCCATTCGCCGGAAGACGCGAGGTTTTCCAGCAAGTTAGCAGGTATCCCGAGGTCTCCAACTTTCTCTGCCCCGGTTAATTCCAAGAGATGGTGAAACTGCGCGATCTGCGGGGCGAGCGCGTCAGCCACTTCGGATGCCCACGACAGCGCCGACACGTCCACGAGCTCACCGGCCATCTGCGCCAGCACGGTCTCTCCATCCAGCGTTAGGCGATTGAGCCTCTGCACATCCTCGACATCGGCAAGAAGGAAGCTCCAGCCGTCGCGCCTGCGGGCCACGGGAAGGTCCTTCGGCCCCTTCTCGTCCTTATATGCTTTGGGCCGCCTCGTAGTAGTAGGAGCAGAGCCACAGGCTCTCTCCGTTCACATCGGAGAGGTCGAGGGTGTAGTTGGTGAGCAGGTTTCCCGGCTGCGGCACGCCGTCGGTCATGCGATCGATGTCGAACACGTCGATGCGACCGCCGGAGTAGTAAGCCTTGACTATCACCTTTCAGACCCTTCTCTTTGCTTGTCCTGAACGTCTTGACGAGCGTGTCTCCCTGCATCATCTTGGTGCCTGCTTCCGGCGGGATGGACGCCCGATTTAGCCACGGGCTTTCTGGGGATGGGCGCAGGTCGTCCCTCCGACATGCGCACGTGAATCTGTTTGGGATGGCGCTCCATCGCGCGGGCTTTGCCCCCCCTTCCGAGTTTGAACAAGGAGGCGAAGCCTGCGCACTAGGGGCGCGGGGGATCCCCCGCACAAAGCGTAGCCGAGGGCATCCGAGGCCGCGCTGCCGCCGTATCGTTTTGGGAAGCTTCGTCCTCATGGTGATACCGCCTGAAACGATGCCAAAGGTCATCGTTCGCGAGCGATGGTGCTCGGAGGCCAAGAGCTATTCCGTGTGCTGTGTACACGGAATAGGCCTCTTGCTTTGCTGTGAAATAAGCAGGATGATTTGAGGTGCAGCATTTGGCGCTAAGGAGCGTGGATTGGAAGAAGAAGAACTAACTCAGGCAATCAAACGGTATCTTAAAGACGATAGCGATAACTACGCCATCATGGTCACTGGCCCATGGGGATGCGGCAAGACGTATTATGTCGAAAACAATCTAAGACATGAAATCGCAACTGACGGGTGGCATATCGTTCGGGTCTCGATGTTCGGAATAACTTCCGAAGACATTTTCTACGATCGGCTTCTGTCGGCTATCTTTTTATCGAAAGAATCTGACATCCGCAATTGCCTCGCCGATAGTGACAAGTTTATGGAGAGGCTTAGGCAGCGACTTCTTCGGAGAAGGGAAAGAAAGCCCAAGGGCGCATCTCGCTTCAAGCGCATTAGCAAAGACATTGGCATGTCGGCGATAAAAGGACAAATGAGTAAAGCCGGGATTCAATTGAGCGTTGAAGCGAGAAGCCTTATAGAGTTGCTGCTCGGCAAGGATAAGGTCATTGTTTTCGATGACTTAGAGCGATGCCTCTTAGGCGAAACAAGGCTTCTAGGACTGATGGATGCAATGATCGAATCTCAAGGGCGGAAGGTGATCTTGCTCGCCAACGAAGAGGAGCTTCGCCGCAAACATATTGCAAATGATGGGTGCGAGAGTGCGGGTTGGGCATACCTCACCGCTAAGGAAAAGCTAGTTTGGCGCGTATACCCGTTTGAGCCCGATATGCGAGCATTGACACACGAACTCTTCCGGGAACGTTTAGAGAGTTTGCTAGGATGCAAAGAAGGCGAAGCCTTCGATGTGATAAACGGATGCCTGGCATCAATACTGAGGCGCGGCCAAAGCAATGTAAGACTGTTAAAGCGGGCTATGTCAATATGCGATGTGCTGGAAAACACACAGTACTTTAAGGGTTCTTGCGATGATCCACGTCGCATAGCGACTCTACAGAACATCCTCGCATTGTCGAGCAAGGTTGCCCATGACGACATGCTCGGCGGAAATGGTGAAACAAGTCAGGATGATTCGTCCGAGCGGTCTTTCGTAAAGCATTTCATGGAAGCATCCGCAAGCGAAGGGCTCGCTGCTCTCCCTTTCATCGAGGGATATCTGAAATACGGGCAGGTTGCTGACAGCGAAGTCATAATGGCGGAACTCAGAGAATTCCAGCTGGCATATCATCCCGAGGGAGCTGTGGCCCAAAGAGCCGATGCCTCTATATCGAGATGGCAACATCGCGCGTTCGAGAACTCAGATATCCCCGTTATTGCGGAGGATATAGCTTCTTCGATTATCCCACCATCCAAAGGCGGCCTCAGCTTTGACCGATACCGCGATGCCCTGGAAACTCTTGAAGAGATTCAGAAATGTATGCCCGATCTGGGCGTCAAGGCGCAAGATATCATTTCCAAGATGAAGCAGGCGATAGATGTTGAGCCTGAAGCTGCGCTAAGCTCTGTCGAGCATGGGAGCATCTGTTGGCAATCCGGGGGTTTCCCGGAAAGTATGGAAAGGGTTGGGGCCATAGATGAGCTTCGGGAATATATCTGCCGGAAGTCTCTGTCTTCTAGCGTTGAGGCGGCCCGGGCGGTATTGGAGAGACAGGAAAACTGTCGCCCCAGCGACATCATCGCCATCATTAACGGCGAACGAGGTCTGACAAGGAGCGCATATGTGCTGACATCTTTGAGTCCGGAGCTTGCGGCTAAGAAGCTTGTTGGCTGCACCAACGAGGGCATCCATGAAGTGCATTCGGCAATTCTGTCTGCAAAGGTGAAAGCGATGCTATATACGGACGATGGCGGAGAGGTGCGCGAATGGCTCCGCGCATTTGCTGATGCTATCGAGCCATCTTCGACAGGAGAAGTGGCAAACAAAGATGTCCTGGGATGGATCAGGGAGAACGTCTGGGAAATGCTAGGCGTGTCGAGAGAGAGCCAACAAGAAGAGCTCTCCGGCCCGAAAGCCGGAGAGCTCGCCCCTCACGACGGAGGCCAGGAGGCCTAAGCGGCCTCCGGGAGGGTCTGCAGGTCGGCCCCGGTGGGGATATTCGCTACGGCTCGCGGCTGCAGCCGCTCGAAGGATTCACCGAGGGCGTTCAGGTGGTGGCGAATCATTGCTCGGCTGTCGCCCATGACGAGCATCGCGATGTTATCGAAGCGAATCGACACGTCCACGGCCTCCTCGTGCTCGGCGAACCATGCGAGGGCGACCATCTCCCGGCGCTCCCGCACGCCTGCGCCGCACCGCTCGGTCGGGAACCCTTTGCCGCCGTCGCGCCGCGCACTCACGTCCACGAACACGATGGCGCCTCCGTCTTCGGCGATTACGCCGCACGTCCCAGCTGGGCACTTCCAGGCGGTTTCCAGCACGGTGTACCCGCGGTGCTCCAGGTAGCGGCTCGCCGCCTTCGTCGCCTTGTCGTTCAGATTGCTCATGGTAGACCTCCTAAGTCTTGCCGGCCGGGCCCTCTGCCCCGCCTCGTGGCCCGTCTGCCGTCCGAGGTTCGGGCAGCCGCGCAAGGGAGGAAGCGAAACCCCGAAGGGCTTGAGTTTTCCGGAGGCCTTGGAAGGAGCGCTCCCTACGGAAAAGTTTTCGCGGCCCTTGCGCGGGCGCGCGGTTCTCGGCGAGCATGCGGGATCAGAGGCGGGAGGGGCCGACCGGATGCGGAGGTTGTTGGCCATACGAGATGAAGGGCAATGAAGGAGAGAGGCTTCACGCAAGCTAGAGCAAGAGAGGCAAAGGGAAAGCCCGCCGACCGGATGGCCGACGGGCTTCGATGGAGTTGCGAGCGCTTAGGCTGCGACTTGCTCATTTCGCGGGCGGATGCGGGCTATGCCGCCGTGGACGTAGTTGTTGCAGTTCCACGAGAAGTCGCCGTCGTGGTCGTAATGAGCAACATATGGCAGGTCGGGATAGACGACCTTCTTCCTGCCATTCGGGGCATCAACCTCGACCGCGATGCGATTGCCGCTCGGCTGCCCGAAGCCGACGACCGGGAAGGATTCCCACCTGCCGTACACGCTGTCGAACATCCACACCTCGTCGCCGACCTGAAGCTCGCTTGCCGGGACCTCTACCGAGTCCAGGAACTCGCCGAGGCGAAGCTCTTCGGGCATGGAAGCGTCGAAGCTGCGGAGCATGTCGTCGAACTGGTGCCAGTCCTCCTCCTCGGATGGCCCGAACGAGCGCATCCCGATGGGGTTCCAATCCGCATCGTACTCCGTCCGCAGGTGCTCTGCGATGCGCCACCCCTCGACGATGTAGATACCGTTGTCGCCGGGGTCCATCTGCCGATCAGTGGTGTAGGCGCCGACACCGAGCGAGAGGGAGCCTCCGAAGAAGTTGCCCATCACCTGGCAGATGCGGGCGAGGCCGTACTCGTCCGAGCTCGGCGGCCTATAGCCCTGCAGTTCGCAGTACTTGAGCAGCGGCTCGATGGTGTCGCGCCCTCCGTTCCAGTGCAGGTAGATGCCGACCTTGCGCTCGGGCGTGGTGATGACGGCTCGATTTCACATGATGACCTCCTGATGTTCGCGGCGCCCCTCCTTTCGGGGCGCCTCCTTGGGTCGGCGACCGCTCGGGAGGGCGTTCGGGTGCAAGGGGGGAAGCGAAAACCGCAGGCCTGAGCTTCCGGTCACGAGCGTGTTCTTTCAGCGGAAGGTTTTTCGCGGCCCTTGCACCAGGGCACCGTCCCGTGCAGCCTGCGCCCAAGGTGGATGCACCTGGAGGGAGGGGCTGATACCAGGAGGCGGTCTTGGGAGCGGCGTCGCCCGTTCGGGGCACTTCATCGGCGGAGCCTGCCTGCAAGGGCAACGGACAGAAGCTCGCTCGCGCCCGAGTCGATGGACTCCGCGCCGCCGAAGCGCTCGCGGACGCGCTCGCGCTCCTCGGGTGAGATGTCGCGGCTTCCTCCCGTCTCGGGGTCGAGCCCGGTAAACACCATGTCGCCGAACACGATGGCGTAGAGGTCGCCCTCGCGCACAGGGGTCCTGAAGTCGAGCTGGCTCAGGAACCCGGCGTCCTCCATGGCCTTGTCTGCGTAGACGGCACGGATGGCGGTCATGTAGTGCTCGCCGAGCGCCTCGTAGGCGTCGTTGAGCACGATCTCGCCCTCGCGCGGGTGCTTGGTGACGCCGGTCTTGAGGTTGTCGCAGACGGTCCGCTCCGGCACGCCTCCCCAGAACTCGTACATATGCACATGGCAGCGGAGCCAGGTCCGCTCCCTCATGTCCGGCGTCGGCTCGAAGTAGGCCTTCTGGCTGAACGGCAGCACGCCGACGAACAGGTAGACCTTGGATACCTCGCCGGTGATCGGGTCGACGAGCCCCCTGCCGAGCGTCGGCCCGGACCAGTCCACCTCGCAGGACTGGCCGGCCTTGTGCTCGATGCGCTTCGTGAGGCTGTTGGCGACCGTCCAGCCGCCGTAGTCGCCGCAGAACTTCGTGTAGCCCATGGCCACCTTGCCGGTTCGGCGGCACCTCTCCCGGTACTCGTCGTGGAGCAGCCGCAGGTTGACGCCCACTCTGGCCATCTCCTTGTGGACGTACTCCCAGTCCGGCTCCTCGAACGCGCTCTCGCGCACGTGCCTTTCCGGGTAGAAGAGGCGGTAGACCTCGTCGTCCGCCATCTCCCTGACGTCACCCCAGCCGATGTTCCGCTCGGCTGCGATGTCGAAGACCTCGCACACCGATTCCATCGACATGCGGCGCGTCTTGGCTATCATCCTCCTCGATAGCCCCTGCTCGCGAAGCTCCATGATCAGCTTCGCCCTTATCTTTCTCGCCATGGTGCGCACTCCTTCCGTACGATCGGTTACATGGCGTAACGGATTGTACGGACGGCGCCAGGCGATACGCATCTGCGAATCGAACGCTACGGATTGCGCGAATCATCCATCATGGTCACCGATACGGAAACGGCGAAACAGGTGCTACTTAGACGCCGCAATACTCACTTAACGTCCTTGACCTCCATGTATTCGCCGATTTAGCCTCGTAAATAACGGCGCTCTGCTGTCCGCCTGTGCTTTCGGCAGTTGCATAGAAGGCTTCGTTGCTAACCTCGCTCATAATCTCATCGAAGATTCCACCAAGGTCTTCTGAAGTCGAGAAGAAATACCTATTCACATAATTCAAGTCGGCTTCGGATACATCATCCTGCTCGGGATGATTAAACGTATGCCTGTTACCGTATCTATCAGGAAGGCTAACGCGATTCCCCGCTTTGTAAGCCTCCCAGGCGTTATAGGCATATCCTGCGGTTTAATCGGATGCCATACCAGATTTTATGCCATCAAGACCGTCAACACCGTCAACCTTTTTTAGACCGTTCCCTGGATCCAGAACAGTCTGGTAGTACTGCCCGTTCGGATTAGTCAGATCAACACCGATAGTGTACACATTCGAGGAAATCCCGTAATTGGCATCAACGTTCTTTTTCCAATATGCACCGGTCAAAATAGAGCCGAAAACCGCAGCGGTATTTCCCATATTATTGCCCGAATAATAACTGCTGGTAAGTCCTGGCTCCTACCAATTCTCGGACATGAACTGTTGAGGTTCTCCATCTGTAACGAGAACCACAACAGGCTTACGTGTCACATAATTGCCCTGGTTATCCTTGATCTTCGTATAGGAATATGTTTTGGGATTTCCCTTGAGAAACGCCTGTCTTCCAAGCGCTTGATAGGAATACCCCCATTTCCTCACCGTCTTTTCGAGCACACCGAGCTCTTTCGCAACGTATCCCCCGAGCAGCCTTGTTCGAAATAGTCCGCTGCACGCCTGCGGATCCTCATCGGATACCGCATCGTGCCACCTCCCTGCAAAACGCAACGAGGCCAAGGGGACACTCCCCCCAGCCTCGCCATCAGGATCACCTCAGCAGCTACGAACGCTTAAACAAGCAGCCAGCCAAAACCTGTAACGCGCCGGCTCTGCCGCATGACCCAATACACATCGCCTAATTCTTGCGAAGACGCACAGCAGCAATCGCCGTTGCACAAGCCGCAAGCACCATCATCAAAACCAAAGGAACGAGAGGGAGCATGTCGCCCGTTAGAGGTAATCTGCCTCCTTCGCCTTCACCGTCTCTATCCTCACCAGGCGTATCGGTACTACCTCCATCATCAACGCCCTTCGTGTTGATGAACGATGCACGGACGGTATCGCCCTCGGAGATCTTGCCCGAATCGCCGGTCTTGGAAGTCGAGTAACCCTCATTGGAGTAGTCGTCTTCCTCCACCGTGTAGGAGATTCCCGATGACAGATTGGTTGCTGTCTTGCTCTCGCCGTCGCTCAACGTGAAACTCGCCACACCGTCCTTGAACTCCATATCGCCATATGTGCCGGCGATGCTTCGGTCACTCAGCGTAACGGTGAAGTTGAAGTCCTTGTTCTTGTCACTCGCGTTGCCTTTGACGGTCTTCGAGACACTCAAATCGCCAAGCTTCAGCTTTCCCTTGTAGTTCGTGAACAGCGCATTGGCCGTTGCATCGGCCTCGATCCCTCCGCTGACGGTGCCGGAAGACGGTTTCACGTTCCAACCATCTTCCCGTACCTCGGAAACCTCCCACTTCGTGCCCACAGGCAAGCCGAGAACCGTCAGCGCTTCGTCATGGCGCAGGGAAAGCGTGCCGCCGTCGGTGATGTAGCCGGCGCGCTGCTCGCCGTAGTAGTAATAGCTGCCCTCAAGCGCCGACCCGTCAGCATTTTTCAAAGACACGCTGAAGGTGAAGTTCTTGGCGTAGTCGCCATCTGCCACGCCGTCACCGGAGACGACCTTGCCGATGTGCAGCTTCCCCGTGGGGTTGTCAGGCTCATCCTTCGTGTCGGTCACCACGACGGTATTCAGCAGGCTGAACAAGCTGGTGAGGTCCCTGTCTTTCAAGTTGTCCCAGTTGGCGGAGTTGTTGCCGTGATAGGAACCGTTGCCTTGCAGCGCCGCGGTGTTCTGTACCACGCGCGTGCGCAGGAAGCCTTCGTCCGTGGTGAAGAACGGGTAGATGTTCTGCCCGCCATCCTCGTCATGCAGGCCGTAGTCCACCACCGCGTTCATACCGTAGTGCAGGTTCATGCTCCGAGGGATCTTCGTCCCCTCGAGCAGGTCGTCCTTCCAGCCGTCCATCTTGAACGAATCGGCCTTCTGCGTTTGGGCGATTGCGGTAATGTCGCGCAACGTGATGTTGACCATGTCATCGGCGGCGTACTTGGTCATGGTCTGCATCAGTTTACCAACGCCAGCCATGACGGTGACGCCATCGTTCTTGGAACCAGCATCAGCGTAGATGGAATAGATGCCCACCACAACTGGGACCTTCGTTTTGTTCAAGGTATAGCCTGCTGGCGCAGATGTCTCTTCCAGCGTGTATTCCGAGCCCACTTCCGCCCATGTCATCTGGGCATAACCGTCCTCTTTACCCGCGTCCGGCCTGAAGATCAGCATGCCGTCCTGGCCGTTCACGTTGGCGGTCGTACCCGTAACGGTAGAGCCATCCTTGGCGGTAAGGGTGAAGGTCACGCCGTTGACGCCCTTGCCGTTCTGGTCGACCTTCTGAACGCGCAGCTCGCGGCGCTCGTTGGGGATGTAGATGATAGAGCGGAACTCACGTTGGAACTGATCGGTGTTCAAGAGCGAGAAATCGCGCCTGCCAAGGTCGCCCGTGATGCTGAGCTGGGCCACAATGCCCTCAATCACCTCGTCGGCGGTCTTTCCAGACTTCTCTCCAGCCTCGATCGCATCGGAAACATAGCGCTCAAGGCCGTCGTAGAGCTCCTGGGAGGT
The DNA here is from genome assembly GCF_977113345.1 of Adlercreutzia sp. CNCM I-6216. NCBI lineage: Bacteria > Bacillati > Actinomycetota > Coriobacteriia > Eggerthellales > Eggerthellaceae > Adlercreutzia > Adlercreutzia sp. CNCM I-6216. The sequence goes on along the minus strand of NZ_CDSBIE010000020.1, from coordinate 8,460 downwards.
GTTGCCTTGGATACCGAGCTTCTGCAATCCACTGGGCTCGATGACGCCGTAGACCATCTTCATGTCGCCCTGGTCGTTGTTCAGCAGATAACGGTCCGAGCGCCCAGGAAGGTCCTCCAGCAGGCCCTCGAGCTTTCCGGTGTTCTGGTTGTAGGTAAGGTGCCACTCGGGCCAGCGCTCGTCGCTTGCCTGGTACAAAGCGGCCTTCAGCACAGCTTTGCGCCACGCCTCGGCCTTGCGCTCTGTTGGGGATACGGCGCCGTAGCCCTCCGTGTTGCTTCCGTAGAGCGCCTGCCACTTTCCGTCGTTAGCCACTTCGTCGTGGGACATGTTCCCTTCCAGCAGCATGGGCACGGCGACAATGAGTCCCGTTTCTTTACTTTCCGCACTAAGCTCAGTGCTGCTTGACGCGATGACGCCGCTTTGCTCGTCGAATTGACCGTACGTCAATTGTCCCGTCTCACGGATGTTCGAGAAGAAGCTGGCGTACGCGCCTGTTTGGTAGCGGTTCGCAACGATAAGCATGGAGTTGTTGGGGTCGAACCGCAGCACGATATCTTTCGGCAAAGCCCGATAGCCGCCAGCCGTCTTGGTTTCCTTCAGAATGTAGTGCAGCGTTCCGTCGGCATGGTACTGGTCGGTGAAGCTGAAGGGCGAGCCATCGGCACGGGAGAACGATGCCTTTCCGTCCTTGCCAGTCACCAGCGAACCAATCTTGTCGCCATCGACGGTGTAATCCTCAGCATAGACGCTTTCGCCGTTCTTGGCCGTCGCCTTGTACAAGTCGAACTCCACACCTTCAAGCGCATCGCCGTTCTGGTCTACCTTCTTGATGCTGTGCATGAGGGGAGGTTGGAGGTTGAAGCGCATCTGCAAACTGGAATCGTAGTTGCCGCGCTCCAGATAAAACATCTTCAGGCTGTGCTCGGTGCCGGTGGGGAAAATCTTTTTTCCGTTATTCTCCACCCAGTGCATCGCATCCGCCTTATCCTTTCCCAAGGCGGCTACAAACATATCGTACAGCGTGGTCTCCTCGTCGTTCGGAAGGCTGCCGGGGTTGTCGGGCAATCCGCCGGTGCGCCAGCTCTGACCGGTGATGACCTGGCCGGTGCTGAAGTCGATGGTGCCGTATAGCTCGCTGTGCACGCCTCCCAAATCGAGCACCAGCACGCCGTCGATGAATACCCAAACGTCATCGTCACCGGAGAACTGGAACACCATAGGCTGCTTGCCGTTGCTGCCCATGTTCAGCTTTCCGTTCTCAGGCTGGGTGAAATCCACCTGCATGGTCATGCCCATGTAATGGTTTGCACGAACCTCATTACCTACGTTTGTAATGTCTTCGGAGCTGGAGAGTATATTGGTCTTATTCCCATCCTTGTCCTCTGTCTGAATGCTGTCAAAAACCTCTGACGCGCTGTTAAACGGGAAGAAGTTGCCCAGGCTCATGTCGCCATCGAACGCCTGGGTATCCTTGTTCCAGCCGCCGTCTGTGCGCCACACGGCAGGGCCGTCGTAGAGCGTGAAGGAGCCGTCGCTTTGCGTGCCGTCCTTCGTCGTGGCGTGGCTCTCCGTAAATTCCGCGAAGTTTTTCCGGGCGTCGTAGTAATAGTAGCCATCCTCATCTACTTGGAACAGACCGGTGACATTTTGATAGGATTCTTTACCATCCGTTGTTGTATCCGGATCAAACAGATAGCGCAGAGAAGCCTTTTCACAGTCGCCGCTGACCGTATTGCCGGTTAGCGTCAGACCGCGGCTCTCCAGAAGCTTTGCAGAAAGCGCTCTGGCCGCGTTCACGCCGGCGTTTTCGGATTCCGCATGATTTAGATTAGCGATGTCCATAAGTTTGCGATTCGGATCACCCCAAAGACCATCTTCCTCAATTATTGGTTCTGTCGGATTTTGAAGTGTACTACGTGCTTGATCCAGGTTGATATAAGGATACTTGTCCTCCAATGTGGATTTCACGATGCCCTTCATGTTCACGTTGTTTTGGCCCCAAGGACGGCCGGCGCCCGATCCCAGATTCCAAAAGCCGGCTTCGCGCATGGCAGAGCCGCCGAAGAGCAGCAGGGCGCCATCATTAATACCGTTGCTGTGATTTGTAAAACTTGCATCAGTTCCGCCTGGCAGGACGTCGTTCCCGTTACTGCCGATCTCAGGGTCGTAGTCGAACAGGTTGACTGTGGTGCCTGCCGGTGTGATGCCATGCACCTGATGGCCAGCCCAGAAGCTGTCATCGGCATTCGTCAAGGGCTTACGGGTTCCCGGGTATTCGGCGTAGGCCTCCGCCCCGCCGAAGAGAATCGTGACCGCAGGTGCAGGCACATCCTCCGCCAAGGTGTAGCCGTCGATGGAGGCCTTCATCCGATAGGCATCTCCTCCATCGCCGAGAGGCGATCCTACCTTCTCAGAGAATACCCCCTCCCCTCGTTCCACAAGATCAGAACGGAGGTTTTCTCGCCGTTTGCGAGGGTGACGCTCATGTTCTTGGGCAGAAGGGCTTCCACATCGTCCTCGTCAACGTTTTTCGCATCTTCGACGAACAGCGCAAGGTACCACGTTCCGTCGGATTCAACGAGGACGCCGTCCTTGTCGTCCCAAGACCAATCCGTGATGTAGGTATCGGAAGGTTGAGCATCGGTTTGAGAGTCGGCTGCCTGACTTGCAGATTTCGAAGCAGAAGAATCGGCAGTCTCGTCGGCCGATGCGTTTACCGTGCCCACGCATAGCAGCGCGGTACAAAGAACAATGCCCACGACAAGCAACATTGCGTTGCGCAAAGAGCTCCGTCCGTTCGATCCGATCGCCGTTTGATTTACCCTATTCCGTTTTTGCATCATGCCGAACACCAAGACTTCCCACTTGCTATTGCCTTACGTTTCGAGAGCGCTAATCCAGTTGATTTGCTCTGTATCTTTCCGCGGCTCTCTACATCGCATCGTATGTGCTTACGGCATCCAATCTCTTGGTAGGTAGGAACTTGTTCACCTTGGTACCGCAAACGGAGCAGGTGCCCTTCACCATGCGGGGGGGCCATTCTTGGCAACGATTTCTTGAGGATCCTTAACCCAACCTGCTTCTTGCACTTCATGCAATATGCTTCCATGTCAACCTCCCTTCGAATGCTCAGGGCTCAAGGCCAACACCTTGTCTCCCTGGACTGTTTTTGCAGTAGCTATGCTATGTCGCATTTTAACAAACAAGGCTTTCATCGGGCATTTTTCGTCAGAAAAGCGAAGAAGATTGGAGAAGACAATGGGGAAAATCGCACGTGCGGTCGTTTGCGGCCTGTTTGCCCTGATGCTGGCAGGAGCACCTCGGCTTTGTTTTCCAGAAATACCATCTCATTCCCCAATACACCGTGTTGCAGAATGTGATTCTGCCCCTGCTCATCAGGGGGATTCCGCGAGACCGCGCCGAGCGGTTGGCGATGGAGCGCATCGGGCAGATGCGGCTTGAAGACCGCGTCCGCCATAAGCCCAGCGAGCTTTCTGGCGGCCAACAGCAACGGGTGGCCATAGCGCGGGCTCTGGTCGCTTCGCCTTCGCTGCTGTTGGCGGACGAACCTACAGGGGTTTTGGATTCCGCCACGGGTGCGGAGATCCTGGCGTTGTTCCGGGAGCTGAACGAGGCGGGCAACACCATCATCATGATCACCCACGATCCTGCGGTTGCAGCGTGCGCCGACCGGTGATGCCTGATTCGCGACGGCATCCTGTCGGATTGCGGCTGAGCCGCCCTGCCCGGTCCGTTCCCGGGCGCCCCGACGCATCGCCTCGGTCTGTCGCGGATGCGCCCCTCACTTTCAAGAAGTTCTATTGGACGGATCGTTTTCCCAGGGGACGTGGCGGTCGAAGAAATCGGGCGGATAGCGCCACGGGTTGCGGATGTAATCGTCGAAGGTCCCTATGGCGCAATACGGTTCCTCATCGAAGGCGACCTGTGCGGATCGCCCCAGATCGAAGGAACCGCCGCGCTCACCCCGAGCGTCGCGGGCGGCCTGGCTTTGCAGCCTGCGCCGCTCGTGCTCTTGGGGTGAAAGGACGTCGAGCGCCGGAAGGAATCCAGATTGAAACGGCTTGCCGCTGCCGTATCTGCCCGCGATGCGCGCGAAGGCCGCGATGGTTTTCGTCATCCGTTCGACGGAGGGCAGCGCTTGCCGGCACGCCTCGTGCAGATCGGCATAGGCGGCAAGCATCTCCAGGCCGAAGTCGCGCTCGGGTGCCGATTTCGCCCTGGGACCCATCCATCCTTTCCAGAGGCTGAATACCTGCTGGACTTCCGTCTGGTACGCATCCCATGCGGCGGCGAACCTTTGCAGCAGGCCGGCGATGTCCGCGCCGTCGGGGCCGCAGATGAGTTCCGCGGCTCGCATCAGCTCGCCGAGGGCGGGCATGGGCTCGCGCTTCGGGGCGCCCTCCGACACCCAGCCGCTGCGCAACCCCCATTGCTTCGGGTCTTCGGCGAATCGAGCCAGTTCGGCGGGGCTGAAATCGCAGGGCCCTATGGCCTGCATCATGCAATTCTGCGCTCGGAGATATGGCGCGCGCTTCGCGATGTCTTCCGCCCAAGGCAGCGTGGCGAAATCGTGCGGCCCGCCGTTTGCCGCCATCGCGTCGATGCTTCTTTACGTCCACGCGGCGAACGTTGCGCGGTCCGTCCATGGGCGTCGGCCCTTCTTCTTGCGGTCGTCATCGGTGCTGATGGACGATCGTGTCCCTAATGTTGGTGTAGCGATTCGATCTGCGAGGGCGGCCGAAGGCCGTCTGAGAAGATCAAACCATCCCTAGAGCTACTGCCATTCTGCACCATCGTCTACGCCGCCTTCCTCGCTGCGCCCCCCGTCCGCCATCACCAGCGCTATTATCCTGGACGCGTGCTCCGCCGCCGCGCCATCGAAGGACGCGGCTCTTCCCGACTTCCAACGGCTTCTGTCCTCGTAGGCCTCCGATATCGACTCCTCGGCGAACCAGCGCCTCGCCGCCCAATCCTCGTCCGCCTCCTCGAACATCGTCCTCATCACCGAGCCCAGGAGCGCCCGCTCGCGCCTGTTGCGGGCCGGCGCGCACACGTTGCGCTCCAGGCGAACGATGCAGCGTTGCCAGGCCGCGCCGGGGAACACCTCCTCGATGGTGAGTAATAACCTCTCGCGGTACCGTCGATCACCTGGCTTGGCACCGCTAATCAGCAAAAAGCGGTACCGCAAGTAAGCTGTTCTGGTACCGCTGCTCAACCCCCTTCTTCTTAGCAAGTCGGCGAGGCGCGTGTAGCGCACCGGTATCAGCCTACGGCGCGTCGCGTTGCCGATTGCCTGGATCACGTAGCTCTTCCCGCAGCCGGTTTTCGAGATGACCACGACGACCTCGCTCCCACCGACCCACCCGCATTGGGCGAGGCGGGTGGGTCGGTTCTTGGCCAGAGCGAGTCGACTTTTGCCTCATGTCCCCAAAAGCAAAGGCTGTTCTCAATGCTGGCAATGGCGCAACGCTTCTTGGTGCAATCTGATTCTGCAGAACCCATCGCTTCGCCCTCAACGGATGCGCATCTCTCGGATAATCATCATTTGAAAGGCGCGCCGGCAAAACACGCAAAGCATACTGATGCAGAAGAGAGATACGGTGATTCAAGAATCATTACAACAGTTGCATATGACGCATTAGGGGATGTCGGTACGTACGAGCATGCGGTCATAAGATTGCAACCCTTATGGTGCCTCCGCGAACATCGGGGACGCGCTGCCTTTTGCTGCGACCCTTCAGTACGGATTTGTACGATAATGACAAGCATGGTAAGGCTTAAGGGAGGCGGGTGCGCATGGCAACGGTCGGCGAGAATATAAGGAAGCACCGGAAGGCGCAGGGTTTGAGCGTCGTGGGGCTCGCGGAGAAGGTCGGCATGACCGAGGGCGCGATCCGCCACTACGAGAGCGGGATACGCACGCCCGGCGAGGACCAGCTGAAGAAGATCGCCCGAGCCCTCGACGTGTCGCCGAAGATGCTCGAAGACCATAAGATCGAGAGCGCGAGGGACTTGGTGGGAGCGCTGCTCCAGCTTGAAGACGAGTTCGGGCTTGTCCCCGACATGTGCGACGGCGGCCTCTGGATCGATCCGAAGGCGAAGAACGCCCAGAAGACGGTTGAGGTGATAGGCGCATGGGGCGAGATCCGTCACCGCTTGATAACGGGCGAGATTACCCAGGAGGAATACGATGCCTGGAAGAGGAAGTTCTAAGAGAAGAGAAGCCGATCAGCTCGGTTTGGGCTGCTCGGTCGAACACTTAAACTTCTTGGAACGCATCATTTAGGTCTTTTGCGCAGCTTTCAAGGATGCTTCTTATAGCTGCCAGCTCTGGTGATGCGACGGTGCCATCATCCCTAGCTTTCTCCTCCAGCAAAAGGAGCAACGAGGCTGCACCTTCTATCTTCTCGGCCGACTCGACCACAGCGTTGACCGCACTGGCGGATATCGAATAGTCTTTCTCGGTTGCCATCTAGCCGTACCCTTTTCTTCCCTCCAACCATTAGAAAAGATGGTAGCCGTTGTCCTCAAAAAGAGAGGCATCCACCTCAGTTGTCACGCTGTTGGGAAATGTACACCAAATACCCAATACGGCAGATGCCCCTCTGTCCGGTATTTGGTGTACGTATTCAGTTAGCGTGACCTATCAATTATATTCCCGATTGGCTTGCCGATGCGCTTCGGGTGCACCAAGCGACACGGAATGCATGGCTATACGGAAGCCGAAAACATTGATTAATCACTATCTGGACACTTCTCGTTGAATAGCTCGAAGAGCTTCAGGTACCTCTCGTATCGTTCTCTGCACTTTGCCAGGCATCGCTGGAATTGCCTGTCTTTGTCGCATGCTGCATCCAGTTCCTCTTGCGAAGGCCGCTCTTCCGCCTCGGCGATCATGAGCGAGAGCACGACGCAGCGAGCACTTTTGAGCCTGTTCCAGAGAGGCGCGAAATCCGGGTCAGCATCGGCAAGCTCCTCCATGGTAAGCGGCTTGCCGTCATGCCCGAGAAGGCTCGGCGGTATCGGCTCGTCAGCAAAAGCTTCGAGGCCGCCCTCTCCTTCAAGCCAGCGAATGAGGTTCTTCGCAAGCTTCTTGTCGTCCGCATTCCTCATCCAATAGGCCTTCGCATAGGCGTCGTAAGCGTGGATTATCTGCTCTGGCGTGTAGCCGTCTGCAATCTTTCGCTTCCATGCCTCAAAGCAATCGCGTTTGAACTTGAGCGAGGAGACCGGCTTGATGGACATCTCGCACAGCTCCTCGAAAGGCTCCGCGAACTCTCCCTTCCTGAAAGCTGCAAAATCACCCTTCTCCTCTTTGCGGTCTGACTCTGGCTCGGCTTTGGGGGGACAAGAGAAGGGTTTATCTTCATCAGTCTGTTTATCGGATAAGTAATTTATTGGGTCTGATTTCCCAGATATGGTTTTCCCAGATACGGGATTTCCAGATACGGATTTTCCCGTTCTGGTGCTGACCTGGTCGTTCTCGGGGTCATCTTTGCCCTCAGCAGGAAGACCACTCTCCAACTCGAACTCCACGTTGCTGGCAGGGTCGTGCTTGAATTCGGAGAGGATCGCGTATCCTTCCTCCTTCAATTCGGCAGCTACGTTCACGTACATTGCTGGATCATCGAGCGTGATCCATGTGGCCTCCTCGGCCTTGAGGAAACGTCCGTTCTCGCTTCGTCGCCTCGCCCTGATTATGTAACCAGCACCCTCCAACTCCTTGAGCCCAGCCGTCACGGCATCCACTCCATCCTTAACGAGCGTTGCGAAGCCGCGAATGGTGAAGACCCATTCCGGGTTGTTCTCAAGCGAGCGGATCTGACAGTAGATTCCTTTGGCCTTGAGACTTAGGGTGTGATCGAAGAAGACCGTGTTCTCGACGTGGGTGAACGATCCTTTCCCACGGTGCATCATGTTACCCATCATGCACCTCTTCCTCGGCCAGCCAATCGCGCTTCGCCTCAGCTGCTTCAAGCAGCTCCAAGGCTTTGATGATGCGCACATTCATATCCTCATTGGTCATACCTTGTTTGAAGAAGCGCGAGATGCTCTTCTTGGGTATCTTGAACTGTTCGACCTGGTTGGGTTTCTCCTCTTCCATGATCGATTGGACAAGGGTTGCCGTTAGGGTCTCTTCTTCCGAATAGCGGCGCATCTTGACGGCTTGGGCATGGGACGGCGTGCAGGCTTGGGACCCGATCGCTTCGAGGAGCCATTGCTGCTCGGCTTCTTTGAGGTAGCTGATCGCTATCGCTGGCTGCATCTTCATGCGTCCTGTATCCACAAGAGCAAGCAGTTCCGGTATGAGATTGGTAAGGCGGATGTAGCGTCGGATCATATCCTTGCTAACGCCCAGCTCTTCAGCCAAGATATCTCTTGACTTCCTGCCGCCCGTCTTGTGCGCAAGTTGCGCACAAGAGAGGTCGCTGCGGA
>NZ_CDSBIE010000019.1:0-36075 GCF_977113345.1 Adlercreutzia sp. CNCM I-6216 | reverse complement strand
CGAATCTAGACAACTCGAATCATACCGAAGGCCGGAGCCGTGTCTTTTGGTATCTAGGCTATGCTGCTGTGAAAGTGCGCAAGAGATTGTACGTTACCTATCTTTTGTCAACTCTTTCGATTCCTCCAGAAGGTTCAGGTATGACAAGAACTTCTCTTGGAGCTTTGCATCCTCAAACTGGCGCGTTTTGTACGGAGTCAACTTTTCGATTTCGACGCTCACGGTCTCCGCCAACGACTCAGCCGTCGTCTCATCAACCGCATCCGCAAAATCGAACCTTGCTTGAAGCGCTTGGCTCAACGCACCGATAAACTCTTGATCGGCATATACAATCTCGCTCTCTTGAGACTCATTCGGCTCGGAGTCCTGATGAGCACAGCCGCAGAAAACGGCCAAACATCCGGCAAAGAACAGTATGATCGCTTTTTTCATAGCTTTCCCTTTCGTATTAGAATTCGGATCATTGAACCTCAGCGAGACTCACTTCAATCGTGTAGCCCTCAGGAACGGCGGCGCCAAGTAGCGCCTCGATAGACGAGACGGCATTCTCCTGGGCCTCGTTGAGCACCTCTCCGCTGATGGCGGCCGCCTCGGCCTGCTGGCGCGACTCGTCGATGTATTGCGTAACGTCCTCGACGCCAATGGGGTTGAGGAAATTGTTCTGCTCATGAAGCACCTTGAAGCTGGTCGTGTCGATGGCATCCGACAGGATGGTCGCCTGGGGAAGCGACACCTTCACGGTCGTCCCCTCCAAAGCGATTTGGGCCTCGTCCAGATTCACTCCCGCCTTCAGTTCGCCCATGTAGGTAAGGATGAAGAAATTCTCCGAGAAGGGAATATCAATGGTGTCGAACAGCTTGCTGTTGCTCTCGACTTTCTCGACGACAGTGTACGTCTGGGAGGCGGTAGCCAGTTCGTTGATCTGAGAGATCTCGCTCATGAGAACGGCGACGTCAACATTGGGCTCCTGCTGCTTGTCCGGCGGATTGTACGTGAACAACATGAAGACCGAGAAGGCGCCGATCACCAAGCCGATCGCCGCCCCGATCCCAATGAGCTTTGCCTTCTTCGAAAGGTTTGCATGCGAACTTGCCATGCGGCCTCCTTATTTCCTTGTCAGTCTCTCCATAGGCTTATGGCTTCATATTTGAAGTCGATTCGTTAATGGTAGCACATATGCTTTCCCCATGAACATCGAGCAGAAAAGACAGGCCCTGGGAAAGCGCATCCGTGCCGTGCGCGAGGAGCAGGGGCTTTCCCAAAGCCAGCTGGCTCTCATGATCGGCAGCAGCAAGTCCCACATCTGGCGCATCGAGACCGGACGGGTCGGCGTGGGCATCGATGATTTGGGCCGCATCGCCGACGCCTTGGGCTCGCCCGTGCGCGACCTGCTGACCTTCTAGCCGCGCTCGGGGAAGAGCTCGACCTCTCGGGCAGCTTGCGCCATCCTCTCGAAAAGCGCTCCATCAACAACACTTTCGCCATCGGGGTCGATGAGCGTTGCAATCTCCTTGTCCTCGAAGGCGTTTTGCAGATACCCCGCCACCGTTTCGAAAAATTCCACCATGGTACCCCACTCGTTGCTATCGAGTTCCGCAGCCTCCGGGACGGGGTAGCCGCAAGAGCGGCAGACGAAATCGACGAGAGCCACCACCTGGTTTTCGGCAAGGGAAGACTCCGCATCATCCCCGGCTTCAGCTTCGGCCATCGCCGAGAGCTCTGAGATCATCGACTTCAGCCACACGAGGAACACCGCGGACTGCAGAAAACCCGGTGTCGCCTCTCCGCCCACCTCGCTAGCAAACTCGGCCTCTTCGCTGCCGTCCTCGAAGAGCGTCCAGATACCCAGCAGGTCGAGGTCGTCAACCTCGAAGAAATAGGTGCAGAACCACGTCCTCAGTCGTCGCACCGTAGACTCTATATGGGCGAAGGGATCCTCGTCTTCGCCTCCCAAGAAGTCGACGATGATCGCGCCCAGCTCGTCCCACAAGTGCTCCAAGCCCGTATCGTCCATAGATTCCCACCGAATAGCTTTATCGGCATAGGCGGGCGAGCTCCGCACGAGCTCAGCGAACGCGTCCACCTCGGAGGTGCCAAAGGCCAACGTTTCGAAAAGATCGTCACCGACGATCTCGGCATAGCGCGCGAACAAAATGAGGTGCTGCAGGTAACGCTCCTGAGCGCGCAATTCCTCGATGCGGTCCGCCAGAGCATCCGTCAGACTCCTCTCCCCGTCGAGAATCGGGGGCATGTCCTTGAGCTCGAACCCGTAGGAGCCCAGCACTACGATCTGCTTGAGCCGATCGATGTCCTCGGGGCTGTAGAGCTTGCGGTTGTTGGCCACACCCTCCCCCGAGCGCTCCGGGCACAGAAGGCCCTTTTCGTCGTAATGCTGGAGCGCCCTTGTCGTCACGCCCGTCAGCTTCGCCACTTGGCCCGCCGTCATGGGCCACTCGCAGTTCTCGCGTATCAGATCGTTGCTCGTCTGCATCTTCGGTTTGCGCGGCATGCCCTTCGCCCTTCGTCTCTTCCGCCAGACTTCCGCCGCACAGCATAAACCTCAACCCGACGTTGAGGTCAAGAGATTTCTTTCCCCCTACCGCGCGCCCTTGAGGCGGCGCTGGTAGGCGCGGACGATCTGCGAGAGGGTGAAGCAGACGACGAAGTAGATGAGGGCCATCAGCCCGAAGATGGCGAAGATCTGCACCGTGGAGTTGTAGCTGTTCATGAGAATCATGCCGCGGCCCATGAGCTCCTGCAGAGCCATGGCGCCCCACAGATACGACGTGTCCTTGATGGTGGTCACGAACTGCGAGAGCAGCGCCGGCACCATGTTGCGCAAGGCCTGGGGCAGGATGATGTACAGGTACATCTGCGGCGCCGAGAATCCCTGGGAATAGGCGGCCTCGTACTGGCCCGCCGGCACGCTGGCCAAACCGCCGCGGACGATCTCGGCCACCGAGGCCGCGGTGAACAGCGTGAAGGCGAGCACCGCCGCGGGCAGGGGCGGCAGCTGGGCCACGAAGAACGTGAACATAATCCACAAAAGCAGCGGGGTGTTCTTGAACAGCTCCACGTAGGCGATGGCGAAGCCGCGCAACAGGCGGGAAGAGGATCCGCGCATGATGGAGATGACGGCGCCGAGCACGATAGAGCAGGCGATGGCCAGCGCCGAGATAATGAGGGTGAGTCCGAGCCCTTCCAAAAGGAAGCGGATGTTCGTCCAGGTGAGCAAAGCGGCGATGTCGCTCATTTCCGGCCTCCTCTCCGGCCCTTGCCCCTGCGACGGCCACCGGTGCGGCCGATGGCGCCGCGCACCCGGGCGAGCCCGTGCCGATCCCGCGGCGTGCGGGGCGCCACGGTGCGGCGGTCGGGCCATGCCGGCGCGTCGATGCCGTAAAGTTCCGCATACGTGAGGTAGCGGCCCTTGTCCGCCACCGGGGGCACCAAGGTGCTCGTGCCTTCCACCATGGTCGTCACGCCTGCGGCCATGGCCTGGGCGGCCGCATGCCCGGTGATGTCGTGGGTGCCCGGGGTCACTTCCACGGCATCGGCCGCAAGCTCCTCGGTGGCGTCGCCGGTGGCCACATGGCGATGGGTGCCCATGCGCCTCTCCAGGTACACGGCGGCCCGGGAAAGCGGGAAGCAGATGGCGAAGTACAGCACGGCGGCGGCCACGTAGGCCGGCCCGTAGTAGCTCGTGTCGCCGGCGAAGGAGTTCGCGAAGTACATGAGCTCGCCGCCGGCGATGAGCGCGAGCACCGAGGTGTTCTTCACAAGGTTGGCGGCCTGCACGGCCAGAGGCGGCAGGATGATGCGCATGGCCTGGGGCAGGATGATGAGCGTCATGGTCTGCACGGGAGAGAACCCCTGGCTTTTAGCCGCCTCGAACTGACCGCGGTGCACCGAGCCGATGCCGCTGCGCACCACCTCTGACATGTAGCCACCGTGATAGGCGCCGATAGCGATGACGCCGATCCAGAACGAGGCGATGGTAAGCCCCAGCAGCGGGAACACGGCGTAGAGCACGAACACCTGCAAAAGCAGCGGAATGTTCTGCACCGTCTCCACGTAGACACGCGTGAGGGCGCGCAGGATGCGGAAGCGCGACACCGCGAACACACCGAAGACGAAGCCTAAAACGAGCGCGATAACGAGGGCCAGAGCCGAGATGGCCGCGGTCATGCCGAAGGCGGCCAGGATGTCGGGCCAGCGCGCAAAGAGCGCCTCCCACTTGTAGGGCGCGAAGATCTCCGTCATCGGGACGCGCCCCCTTCCGCGGCCGCCCCATCGTCGGCCGGATCCCCCTCCCCCAGGCCCGTGCCGCCGGCTTCCTGCTCGGCTTCCACGTCCGCCTCCGTGACCAGCGACAGGCCCCAGCGCTCCTTCAGCGCCCTAAGCGTTCCGTCGGCCTCCATGGCCGCGATGGCCTCATCGACGGGCCCCGAATACTCGCCGTCCTTCTTCGTGGCCACGCCGTACTCCTGGGGCGCGAACTGCGTCGGCAGCAAGTAGGTGCTGTCGTCCTGGTAGCCCAAAAGAATGGAGCTGTCCACGGAAAAGGCGTCCACGCGCCCGGCCACGAGCGCGATCTTGATCTCGGGATAGGTGGCGTACTCGGCGAACTTCAGCGTGATGCCCGCCTCGGCGGCGGCCGCCCCCAGCTTGTCCTTGGTGGTGGCCGACAGCGCCACGCCCACGGTCTTGCCGTCAAGGCCCGCCAAATCGGTGATGCCCGACTTCTTCAGCACGAGCACACCGATATGGTCGATATAGTAGGGCCGCGAGAAATCGTAAGTCTTCTTGCGCGCATCGGTGATGGTAAAGGTGGCGAGCGTCGCATCCAGCGTGCCGTTGTCCAGCATCGCCCCGCGGGTGGTCACGTTCACGCCCACAATCTCCAGCGCGTTGGGATCGCCCTTGATCCGCGCGGCGAGCTCGCGGGCCACGTCCACCTCGAGCCCCTCCACGCTTCCCGTCTCGGGGTTCTGGAAGCCGAAGCCGGGCACGTCGATCTTCGTGCCGACGCGCAGCACGTCGCCCGCAGGCGCGCAGCCGGAAAGCGGCAGCACCGCGCCACTCAAAGCCGCGCCCGCCGCGGCAGCGCCGGCCAACCGCACAAAGCCGCGCCGCGTGAGATACGTCCCGCGCATCCCAGTCATCCCGTTCACCCCAACCGTTTTGCCCGTCACGTTCATCGCGCACCCCCTCACAGTATCTTGGAGAGAAACGCCTGCACGCGCTCGTTGGAATCGGGACCGAAGAGGTAGGCCGGCGTGCCCTCGTCGACCACGAGCCCGTTCTCCATGAACACCACTTTGTCGGCGGCGTCGCGTGCGAGCCCCATCTCATGGGTGACCATGACGATGGTCATGTTCGTCTCGGCCAGCGACTTGATGACGTCGAGCACTTCGTTGACCATCTCCGGGTCAAGGGCGCTCGTGGGCTCGTCCAAAAGCATGATCTTCGGGTGCATGTTCAGCGCGCGGGCGATGGCCACGCGCTGCTGCTGGCCGCCGGAGAGCTGGTCGGGGTACTTGTCCAGCTTGCTCGTGAGCCCCACGCGCTCCAAGTAGGCGCGCCCCGCCTCTTCGGCCTCGGCCTTCGGTACCTTCAGCACCTTGGTGGGCGCGAAGGTGACGTTTTCCAACACGGTCTTATGGGGATAGAGGTTGTAGCCCTGAAACACCATGGCCACCTCGCTGGCCAGCTTGCGCGTGTTCACCTTCTTGGCCATCATGTCGATGCCGTTGACGGTAAGCTCGCCGGAATCGGGGCGCTCAAGGCCGTTGATGGAGCGGATGAGCACGCTTTTGCCCGAGCCGGACGGCCCGATGACGACGACCTTCTCGCCTTCTGCCACGTCCAGCGAGACGCCCTTGAGCGCCTCCACTTTCCCGAAGTTCTTCTTAAGATCCTTGGCGGATATCAGTGGCTCCATGCTCCCACGCTCCCATCCGGACCGTCATCTCGAACAGTTACGGGGAAATTCTAACGTTCTGTCAATTAGTCGTGGTTTCGCTGGCGCTACGGGTTTTTCACAGCTTATTGACGGCGCGGGTGGAAGGAGGCGCAGCAACGTCAACCGGGAAGCGGTAGCGGCGCAGCGACGCCGATCAGGAAGCGGTGGGCGCTGTCTTCGCGGCCGCCTTCGCCTCCTCGGCATCCTCGCGAGCGAGCACGGCCTGCATGGCGGCGATGGCGCACTCCATCTGGGCGTCGTCGGGCTCGTGGGTGGTGAGGTACTGCATCTGCATGCCGGGCCACAGAATTACCTTCACGAGCGGGTTGTCCGGATGACTGCCGGCCCACTTCACCGTGATCTCGTAGGAGATGCCGGCGATAACGGGCATGAGCACGATGCGGGCCACGATGACCAGCACGAGCTTCGGCATCCCGTCGGGCACCCCGAAGCCGGATATGATGGCGTTTAAGGGGAAGATGGTGTACACGAGGATAGCGATGACCATGACCATGATGAGGAAGGCGGTGCCGCAGCGCACGTGCAGGCGCGGGAACTGGCGGGCGTTGTCGGGGGTCATGGGAAGGCCGTGCTCGAAGCAGTGGATGGCCTTGTGCTCTGCGCCGTGGTACATGAACATGCGCTTGATGTCCTCCATGCGGCCGATGAGCCAGATGTAGAAGACGAACACGGCCACGCGCAGAAGGCCGTCCACGATGTTCCAGGCCAGCGTGTGGTCGTCATACTCCCCCACGATGAGGTTCGTGATGGCCGCGGGCGCCACGATGAACAGCACCACGCCCAGCACGAGGCCCACCACCATGGAGATGACCATCTCCCGATGCCCGAAGTCGGCCTCCTCATTCTCGGTCTCGGAGCCGTCGGTCAGCGTCACCTCGTAGTCGATAGCCTCGTCGGTCGCCTCGGCGGCGGCCTTCTGCTCGCCCTCCTCGTCGCCGAAAGCGTGCAGGGCGGCGATCTCCAGGGCCTTGAACCCCAGCATGAGCGACTCCACGAGCGCCCGGCAGCCGCGCACGAGCGGCCAGTACATCCAGCCGTTCTTGTCCTTGCCGCTCGTGAGGTCGTGCTCCTCCACGTAGATGGCGCCGTCCGGCTCGCGCACGGCCACGGCCCAGTTGTACTTGCCGCGCATCATGACGCCCTCGATGAGGGCCTGGCCGCCCACGTGGGTCTTTATCGCCCCGTCCTCGGAAAACGCGCGGGACAGATCGCTTTTCTGCTTGGTCATACCGCCGTCCCAAGCCTAAAGCGTCGCGCGATCCACGCGCGGATAGGGGTTCCCGCAGGTCATCTTGCCCTCGGGGCAGGTGCCATGGATGCAGGGCGCCCCGGCGTCGGCGAAGATGTACGGCGCCGTCGGACGGGCGAGTTCCAGCATCTTCCACGCCATCTCGCGGATCTCCCACTGGGCGCGGTTGCAGCAGCGCAGCTCGAAGAAGTGCAGAAGCTCGCGCACGTTCATGGTGATGACGATCTTCGTCTCGCAGGCGTTGGGCAGAAGATAACGCGCGTCCTCGGCGGGAATGCCCGCGTCCACGAGCGCCCGGTAGGCCTCGGCCACGGCAGCGGTGGCCTCGTCGAACAGGCGATTGCACTCGGGGTCGGCGGCCACGGTGGCGGGCTTCACCATGGGGATATCGCCCTTGAACTTCACGTAGCGCTGGGATTGCTGGTTGAAGCTGGCGATGCGGTGGCGCACCAGCTGGTGGGTGAGCGCGCGGGAGACGCCGTCGACGGCGAAGGTGTAGCTGGCGTGCTCGAGCGTGGAGAAGTGCCCCGAGCCCATGATGGTGGACAGCACGCTCTTCACGCGCTCCGGCGGCATGGTCTCCATCAGCTCGCTCGCGCCCACCGGCGCGTAGCACAGCCGCGCCGCCGTGGCGATGGCGCGCTCGGGGTCGGGCGTGTGGTACAGAAGCTCTACCTGCATAACGTCTCCTCGCATCTCGATTTCGTTCCAGAGAAGTATAATGGCTGAACGACCGACGACACGGCTTGGAGGCCCCATGCACGACGAATTTACACCCTTGCTCACCACAACGGATTGGAACGAGGAGTGGAAAGAGCTACAGAAAGTGCGGCGCCATGCCGATGATGCGGCGTTCTGGGACAAGCGCTCCGCCACCTTCACCACCAAGGACGCCCCGAACCTCTACGTGGAGAAGTTCCTGGAATACGCGGGCATCCGCCCCGGCGAGACCGTGTTCGACATGGGCTGCGGCACCGGAGCTTTGGCCGTGCCGCTCGGCGAGGCGGGGCACAAGGTGGTGGCGGCCGATTTCTCCCAGGGGATGCTGGACCAGATGCAGTCCCGGCTTGATGAGGCCGGCGTGCGCACCGTGTTTCCCAAGCTCATGAGCTGGGAGGACGATTGGCCGGCTTTCGGCGTGCGCGAGGGCATGACCGATGTGGCCGTCGCCTCGCGCTCCATCGCCACGGCTGACCTACGCGACGCGCTCTTGCGCCTCACGGAGGTGGCGCGCCGGCGGGTGTGCATCACGCTGGCCACGGGATCCTCCCCCCGCGTCGACGAGCGCATCCTGGCCGCTGTGGGGCTGCCCGCCGTTCTCGGGCGCGACTACCTGTATGCCTTCAACATCCTGGCCGCCGAAGGCATAAGGGCCGAGGTGCGCTACATCGACAGCACCCGCGACGATACGTTCGCGAGCCCCGAGGACGCCTACGAGAAGCTGGCCGCCATGATCGACGACTCCTCGGCGGTGCGCGCATCGGACGCCGAACGGGAACAGGCGCGCGCCAACTTGCGGGAGTGGCTCGCCGCCAACCTTGTTCCCAACGAGAGCGCCGGCGCCCCCGACCGCAAGGGCATTCCCCAGCTCGCCTGGCGTCTCGCCGAGCCCCGCACCGTCACCTGGGCCTTCCTCGCCTGGAACAAATAAGGGTACGCACGACAAAAAGGGCCCGGGATTGCTCCCGGGCCCTTGGCGTCATGTCAGTTTCTAAAAGTTAGATACGTTCCACGTTGCTCGCCTGCAGCTTGCCGTTCTGACCCTCGGTCACCTCGAACGTCACTGCGTCGCCCTCGTTGAGCGTCTTGAAGCCCGACATCTTGATCTCGGAGAAGTGGACGAAGAGATCCTCGCCATCATTCTGGGAGATGAAGCCGTAGCCCTTCTCGGGGTTGAACCACTTGACAGTGCCTTCCGCCATGATACTTTCCTCTTTCCTCCCGCTCGTCTAACGAGCGGGTATAGCAATACGGGCGCGAAGCCCAGCTCCCTTTTGGGAGCGCGCTATAACTATACGCTAACTTCGGCCAATTTCCTCGGGGAATTTACGCTTCTCCATCACTTGCGGTCAGAAGCGCCTCCAGGGCCTCGTCGCCGGCAGGGTCGGTTCCCATCTCGTGGCCGAAGGCGGCGGCAACGGCGAGGCCCTGGGCGCGCCGCAGCTCGGCCATATCCGCACGACCCGCCTCACCGTGGTAGCGGCCGGAGAGCATGAGGCTGCGGGCGATGTACTCCGTAAGGTGCGGGTCGACCCCCGACACCTGCAGCACCGAGGCCAACGACTCGGGCGCCAGGGAGAGCAGCGCCTCGCCATCCAAGTCGGTGGCGTCTCCCAGCGCCATGTCGAGGGCCCGTGCGGCCCCATCCGGATCCTCCTCGCCGGCCGCCCGCTCCATAGAGCGTCGAATGGCCCCCAGAAGCTGCGCGATGATGCGCATCAAGTAATCTTGTTCGAACATACTCGCTCCTTAGCATCCCTCCGGCGGTACAAGTCCCAAATGCTCCCAGGCGCCGGCGGTGGCCTGGCGACCCTTGGGGGTGCGCATCATGAGGCCCTGTTGCATGAGGAAGGGCTCGTACACATCCTCCACCGTGTCGGGATCCTCCGCCAGCGCCGACGCCAGCGTGGTCAGGCCCACCGGACGGCCGCCGAACTGCACGCAGAGCACCTCCAGAAGCCGGTTGTCCACTGCGTCGAGCCCCAGATGGTCCACCTCGAAGAACGTGAGCGCCTCGGCGGCCACATCCTCGGTGATGGCGCCGTCGCCGCGCACCTGGGCCCAGTCGCGCACGCGCTTCAGCAGGCGGTTGGCCAGACGCGGGGTACCCCGGGAGCGTCGGGCGATCTCCAGAGCGCCCTCCTCGTCGATGGCCACGTTCAGGATAGAGGCCGACCGGCACACGATGAGCGAAAGCTCCTCGGGCGTGTAGTACTGTAGGCGGAAGGCCACACCGAATCGATCGCGCAAAGGGCCGGTGAGCAGGCCCGTGCGCGTGGTGGCGCCGATGAGCGTGAAGCGCGGCAGGTCGAGCCGGATTGATCGGGCCGCCGGGCCCTTGCCCACAACGATGTCCAGCTCGAAGTCCTCCAGCGCCGGGTACAGTACCTCCTCCACCATGCGGTTCAGGCGATGGATCTCGTCGATGAACAGCACATCGCCTTCTTCGAGGTTGGTGAGGATGGCCGCCAAGTCGCCCGTGCGAGCGATGGCCGGTCCGGAGGTGGTGCGAATGGAGGCGCCCAACTCGTTGGCCACCACCGTGGCGAGCGTGGTCTTGCCCAGCCCTGGAGGGCCCGAGAACAGGATATGGTCCGCCGGCTCGCCGCGCCCCTGGGCCGCCGCGATCATGATGCCGAGGGACTCCTTCACCTTCGTCTGGCCCAGGTAATCGTCGAGCCGCTTGGGACGCAGGGAGAAATCGAGCTCCAGGTCGTCCTCGGTGAGCGTCGGGGCCACCGCGCGGTCGCGCCCGAGCGCCGATGCCGAGCCCTGCGCTTCCGCGCCGTCCCGCGCGGCCTCGAACACCATGCCCTCTATGTCCAGATCGAATGCCATGATTTCCTATCGACTTCCCAAACGTTTCAAGGCGTATTGTAGCAGCGCGCCCTCGCCCGCGTCCTCGGGAGCGCCCCGCAAGGCCACCTCGGCCTCGGCGGAGGTGAAGCCCATGGAGAGAAGCGCCTCGGTGGCCCCCTGCACCGCCAGATTACGCGCAGGCTCAACCTCGCCCTGGCTGAACAGCGACGCCATGCCGCCCTCCAAGGTGCCCTTCAGCTCCAAGATGATGCGCTCGGCGGTCTTCTTCCCCACCCCGGGGATATGGGACACCCGCGCGATGTCCTGGGAGGCGATGGCATCGGCGAGCTCGGCCGGAGAGAACGTAGAAAGTGCCGCCAGGGCCATCTTCGGCCCTACCTTCGACACACCGATGAGCTTCTCGAACAGCGCCCTCTCCTCCTCGGAGAGAAAGCCGAACAGCGCGATGCCGTTCTCCGTCACGGACAGGTAGGTGAGCACGCGGGCTTCCTCGCCCACGGCCAGCTTGCCCAGGTCGCCCCCCGGCATGGCCACGGCGTAGCCCACGCCGGCGACATCGATGTAGGCCGTCTGCGGCGGCAGCACCGCCGCCACGGTTCCGTTCAGAAACGCAATCATGCGAACCTTCCATTCTCGTGGGTCGTGTAGCAGATGGCCGCCGCCAACGCGTCGGCCGCGTGGTCCGGCTCGGGAATGCGATCAAGAGAGAGCAGATGGCGCACCATGTACTGCACCTGGTCCTTCTCGGCCGAGCCCTCCCCCACCACGGCGAGCTTTATCTGGCGCGGGGTATACTCGCCCACGGCAAGGCCGCCCTCGGCACAGGCCACAAGCGCCGCCCCGCGGGCCTGGCCCGTGGCGAAGGCGGCCGTGACGTTCTGGCCGAACCAAACCGTCTCGATGCCGACGCATTCGGGGCGAAACCGCTCGACCACTGCGCCGATCTGGTGGTGGATCTTCATCAGCCGCTCGGCCAGAGGCTGCGATGCCGGCGTGGCCACGCACCCATAGGCCACGCACGACAGCCGCGGCCCGCACTGCTCGACGATCCCCCAGCCCGTATGGGCGAGCCCGGGATCGATCCCCAACACGATGCGCGTCTTGCCAGCCAAAAGATAAGCCCCACTTTCCAAATTCGAGTGGGGCCATTTTAGAACATATGTTTGTGAAAAGCAAGCAGAATTACGGCCGTAAGCCCATGCCGCCTTCGAGCGTCAAGGTCTCGCCGCTCATGAACTTGAAGTCGGGGCTCGCGAGCTGCACCACGACGCGGCCGATTTCGGTCTCCACGTTGCCGTAGTGGCCCATGGGGGGCATGTGCACGTTGGCCGTAAAGGCGTCGGGGTAGGCCTCCTGGAAGTTTTCCAGAGCGGCCGTCCAGGCCAGCGGGCACACCACGTTCACGTTGATGCCGTCGGGGCCCCACTCGGTGGCGGCCACGCGCGTGAGTCCACGGATGCCCTCCTTGGCTGCGGCGTAGGCGCACTGGCCTAAGTTGCCGAAGAGCCCCGCGCCGGAGGCGAAGTTGATGACCGAGCCCTTGGTCTCCTTCAGGTAGGGATAGCACGCCTGCATGTAGTAGAAGGTGGCGTACAGACCCGAGTAGATGGCCAGGTCGAACTGGTCGGTGGTGTGGTCGGCCAGCGTCACGCCGGAGGCGGAGGCCTGGGCGTTGTTCACCAGCACGTCGATGCGGCCGAACTTCTCGATGGCCTGGTCGATGACGTTCTGCACCACGGCCTGGTTGTCGGCCCCGGCATTCACGTCGGCGGCCACGCAAAGCACCTGGATACCGTATTCGGCCTCCAGCTTCTCCTTGGCCGTCTCGAGTTTCTTCACGTTGCGGCCGGTGATAACCAGGTTCGCGCCCTCCTTGGCGTAGGCCGTGGCGATGCCGTAACCGATGGAACCGGCGGATCCATCCTTGAGCGCCGCGAACCCAGCACCGGTGATGATGGCGGTCTTACCTTCGAGAAAACCCATGGAGCCTCCCTTTTCGTCCTGCGCGGGACTCCCTCGCTGCTGCACAAAGAGCCTATCGCGCGCTTACCTAAGCTTCACCCTATCAGATTTCCTCGCGACTATGTTTCCAGAATGTTGCGCGGCCCTGTTACGTCCCCGAAAGGCAAAAGGCGCCGAGCCCTGCGGCCCGGCGCCTTCCCTAGCGCGATTGGCTTTAACGTTCGCGAAAACTACTCGTCGAGCGCCTCGGCGATCTCGTCGGTGATGTCCATGGTGTGGTACACCGCCTGCAGATCCTCCAGCTCCTCCAGCTTGTCGATGAGGCGCATGACCTTCTTGGCGTCGGCCACCGATACCGCCGACGGCGTGTTGGCGATCATGGTCATCTCGGCGCCCTTCACCTGGATGCCCTGGGCCTCAAGCTCCTTCACCACGGCCATGAGATCGCCCGGCGCGGTGTAGACGATCCACTCCTCGTCGGCGTCCTCGTAGTCGTCGCCGCCGGCCTCGGCCACGGCGAGCATGAACTCCTCCTCGTCGGCAGCGGCGCCGTTCGGGCCGATGGGGTTCTTCTTGTCGCCGGTCTCGACCTCCTTGGACACCATGATCTGGCCCTTGCGGTCGAACTGGAAGGCCACCGAGCCGGAAGTGCCCAGGTTGCCGCCGGAATGGGAGAAGGCGGCGCGCACGTCGGCGGCAGTGCGGTTGCGATTGTCGGTCAGCGCCTCGCAGAGCACGGCCACACCCGCCGGGCCGTAGCCCTCGTAGACGACGGTCTCGTAGTTGGCGGCGTCCTTGCCGGAACCGAAGGCCTTGTCGATGGCGGTCTTGATCTTGTCCTTGGGCATGGAGTAGCCCTTGGCCTTCTCGATGGCGGCGGCCAGCGACGCGTTGTTGTCGGGGTTCGGGTCGCCACCCTCCTTGGCGGCCACGGTGATGTTACGAGCCAGCTTGGAGAACAGAGCCGAGCGCTTAGCGTCCTGCGCGGCCTTGCGATGTTTGGTGGTTGCCCACTTAGAATGCCCTGACATGAATAAGTCCCTTCGAAACACGAATACAACAGCGGCTTATGGTACCACAAGGGCGCGAACGGGAAAACCCAGCTGCCGCGCTGCACGGTTTTTCTACGGAAGGGGCCGCGCGCAGAGAACGAGCGCATCGCCAGGTTTGTCGGATACGCGGCTGTGGCGCGCCCCTGGAAAGAAGCGCCACGTCCCGAGCAACTCCCCGAGCAATCGCCAACGGTATCCACAGATTTCCCAATTCGTGGGTTGCGCGGGCTTCCATAAAGCACTATGATCGATCAACAATTGAACATGATCTTCAGGGCGGGGTGAAAGTCCCCACCGGTGGTACAGCCCACGACCCGCAAGTCTTGCGCTTGCGGCTGATTCGGTGAAATTCCGAAGCCGACAGTTACAGTCTGGATGGAAGAAGATAGGAAGTGCTCCCCAGCGGAGCGCATCGGACAGTTAGAAGCCCTGGAACCTTTTGGTTTCAGGGTTTTTTTCGCAATCGTCCGCTCATCTTTTCGGAAGTGGCGCCCGAAGGTCGCAGCGATGCGTTGGAGGTGAGCGATGTCCCAGAAGTTAGAGCAACTCGCACGCGACGAAGCCTTCATGGCCCGTGCGCTGGCGCTTGCCGAGAGAGGGACTGGCTGGACCAGCCCAAACCCACTCGTAGGTGCCGTTATCGTGAAAGACGGCCGCATCATCGGCGAGGGCTGGCACACCGCATGCGGCCAGCCCCACGCGGAGCGGGAGGCGCTGGCCGCATGCGACGAAGACCCCGCCGGAAGCACCCTGTACGTCACACTGGAGCCGTGCTGCCATTGGGGCAAAACGCCACCCTGCACCGACGCTATCCTGGAAGCGGGCATTGCCCGCGTCGTCGTGGGCGCCCTTGACCCGAACCCTTTGGTGGCGGGCCAAGGGTGCGCGCAGCTGCGCGAGGCGGGCACGGTAGTGGAGACGGGGGTCCTGGAAGAGGGGTGCCGGCACCTCAACGAGGTATTCTTCCACTTCATTACCACCGGGCGCCCCTTGGTGGTGCTGAAATACGCCATGACCCTGGACGGGAAAGCGGCCACGCGCACGGGGGCATCCCGGTGGATCACCGGACCCGAAGCGCGCGAGCGGGTGCATCGCGACCGGCACCGGTTCGCAGCCATCATGGTGGGCATCGGCACCGCCCTAGCCGATGACCCCGCGCTTACCTGCCGCTTGGAAGGCGGCCCCTGGCGGCAGCCGCTGCGCATTGTGGTCGACTCCCAAGGGCGCTTGCCCCTGGATGCGTTGCTCGTGCGGACAGCCCAAGAGATACCGACGCTGGTGGCGGTGGGGCCGCAGGCGAGCGCCGAGCGCACAGGCGCCCTGCGCGAGGCCGGATGTTCCGTCTGGGCGTCGCCGCCGGCGGAAGGGGGCAACGGCGCAGTGAACCTGCCGGCCCTTCTCGATCACGCGGGCAGCTTGGGCATCGACTCGATCCTCGTCGAAGGCGGCCCTGCGCTGCACGGCGCCTTCATCGACGGCGGACTGGCGAACCGCGTGCAAGCCTATATCGCCCCGAAGCTTTTCGGGGGAGCAAGCGCGCCAGGGCCGGTGGCAGGTCGGGGCGTGGCGCTGCCCGCCGACGCGCTTCGCCTTTCCTCCCCCACCGTCACCGCCCTTGGGCCCGATCTGCTCTTAGAATGCGCCGTTTCCCCTTCAGTCGAAAGCGAGGCGACACCATGTTCACCGGCATTGTAGAGGAAATCGGCACCGTAAGGACGCTGCGCCGGGGCGCCCATTCGGCCGTTCTGTCCATTGACGCGCGCACCGTGCTCGAGCGAACTCGGCTGGGCGACTCCATCGCCGTGAACGGCGTCTGCCTCACCGTCACTTCGCTGGGAGCGACCCAGTTCAGCGCCGATGTCATGCACGAGACGTTGCGACGCAGCAACCTCGGCGCCCTGCATGCCGGCAGCCCCGTGAACCTGGAGAGGGCCATGGCGGCCGACGGGCGATTCGGCGGACACTTGGTGTCGGGGCACATCGACGCGGTGGGCACGATTCGCCGCATCCAGCGCGACGACAACGCCGTGTGGTACACCATCGGAGCCGATGCGACCACCCTGCGCCACATCATCATGAAGGGATCCATCGCCATCGACGGCATCAGCCTCACGGTGGCGCGCCTGACCGACGCCGACTTCGCCGTGTCCATCATCCCCCACACCCGGGCCGAGACGACCCTTTCCCTCAAGCGCGTCGGCGATGAGGTGAACCTCGAAACCGATATGGTCGGGAAGTACGTCGAACGGTTCCTCGGCGCCCCCCTCCCCCCTCCATCCGCGACGGTCGAGAGCGGCGGTATCACCCAAGCATTTCTGACAGCGCATGGATTCTAACGAAGGAGCACCCCATGGAAGAGAACAAGTCATTCCAGTTCAGCACGATCGAAGAGGCGCTGGATGATTTGCGCGCGGGCAAGATCATTCTGTGCACCGACGACCCCGACCGCGAGAACGAAGGCGATTTCATCTGCGCAGCGCAGTTCGCCACCACCGAGAACGTGAACTTCATGGCAGTACACGGCAAGGGGCTCATCTGCATGCCCATGTCCGCCGAACTGTGCCAAAAGCTGGCGTTTCCCCAAATGGTCACCGAGAACACCGACAACCACGAAACCGCCTTCACCGTGTCCATCGACCACGTCGACACCACAACGGGCATCTCGGCGCAAGAGCGCGGGCTGACCGCGCGCGCCGTGGTGCAGCCCGGCGCCCGCCCGTCCGACTTCCGCCGGCCGGGCCATATGTTCCCACTGATGGCAAAGGCCAACGGCGTGCTGGAGCGCAACGGCCACACCGAGGCCACAGTGGATCTGATGCGTCTGGCCGGTCTTGAGGAGTGCGGTCTGTGCTGCGAGATCATGCGCGAAGACGGCACCATGATGCGCACACCCGAGCTGATAGAGCTCGCCCGGCAATTCAATTTGAAGTTCATCTCCATCAAAGCGCTCCAGGACTACCGCAAGAAGCACGAATGCCACGTGGTGGAAGTGGCCGATACGGCAATGCCCACGCGCTACGGGGCGTTTCGCGCCCACGCCTTCGTGAACAAGTTGAACGGCGAGCACCACGTGGCCCTGGTGAAAGGCGACATCGGAGACGGCGTCGATGTGCTGGTGCGCGTTCATTCCGAGTGCCTCACCGGCGATGCCTTCGGCAGCCTGCGCTGCGATTGCGGCCAGCAGCTGGCTGCAGCGATGGCCCAGGTGGAAGCCGAGGGGCGCGGGGTGGTGCTGTACATGCGCCAGGAAGGGCGCGGCATCGGGCTTGTGAACAAGCTGCGCGCCTACGAGCTGCAAGATGCCGGCATGGATACCCTGGAGGCCAACCTGGCCCTGGGCTTCGCGGGCGACCTGCGAGAATACTACATCGGCGCCCAAATTCTGCACGAGCTGGGCGTAAAGACCATGCGACTGCTTACGAACAACCCCGACAAAGTGTACCAATTGGGCGATTTCGGGCTGCAGATCACCGAACGCGTGCCCATCCAAATGCCTTTGACCAGCCACGATGAGTTCTATCTGCGCACCAAGCAGGAGAAGATGGGGCATTTGCTGTACTTCGATGAGGAGCGCCAGGCGTCCTAGCGCCTGTACAACTCGACTAAGGAAACCAACGTTTGGGAAAGGATCATCATGACGGTATTTGAAGGGAAGCTGGTATCGGAGAACATCAAGGTCGGCATCGTGGCCTCCCGCTTCAACGAGTTCATCACATCCAAGCTGATCGGGGGCGCCATGGACGGCCTTTTGCGCCACAACGTGCGCGAGCAGGACGTCGACATCGCCTGGGTACCCGGCGCTTTCGAGGCGCCGCTTGCCGCGCAGAAGATGGCGCAATCGGGCCGCTATGACGCCGTCATCTGCCTGGGCGCCGTCATCCGCGGCGCCACGAGCCACTACGACCTGGTCTGCAACGAGGCCGCCAAGGGCATCGCCCACGTATCGCTGGAAAGCGGGGTGCCCGTTATGTTCGGCATCGTGACCACCGACACGATCGAGCAGGCAATCGAGCGTGCGGGCACCAAGGCGGGCAACAAAGGATTCGACTGCGCCACGTCGGCCATCGAGATGGTCAACCTTCTGCGGGAGATCGAAGGCTAGGGGCCCATGGGCGGCACGGTATTTTTCGACTACGATGGCACGCTCCACGATTCCATGCATCTGTACGGCCCGGCGTTTCGCCGCGCCTATGCTGCCTTGGTAACCGATGGCTGGGCCGCCCCGCGTACGTTCTCCGATGAGGAGATCGCCTCGTGGCTCGGATACTCCCCTGCCGCCATGTGGGCCTCCTTCATGCCCGAGCTGCCCGAAGCGATTTGGCAGCGCGCATCGGCCGCCATCGGAGAGGAGATGCGCCGCTTGCTCGCGGCGGGCGCAGGGCGCCTGTACCCCGGCGCGAAGGCCATGCTGGAATCCCTGCGCGAGGAGGGATGCACGCTCGTGTTCCTCTCAAATTGCAGCGGCTCCTACCGCGACGAGCACCTTGCCGCATTCGGCCTCGGCGGCCTGTTCACCGGCGCCTGGTGCGCCGAAGACTTCGAAGGGCTGGAGAAGTGGCAGATCTACCGGCAGATTTGCGCACGTTACCCGAAGCCCCACCTCATGGTCGGCGACCGGCACCACGATCAGGAGGTGGCCGTGCACGGAAACATTCCCTTTGTCGGGTGCACCTACGGATTCGGAACGGCAGACGAGCTCAGCCGGGCGGACGTCCTGGTGAGCACGGCCCCCGAGATCGCAGGGGCCGTGCGGGCACTTACCGGGAAGCCGCGCGGGCACCCCTAGCCCTGGCCCTATCCCTCGTCCACCTTCGCGAGCAGCTCCTCGCGGCCGTTCACACCGAGCTTCTTGTAGATGCTCTTCACGTGGGTGCGCACGGTGGACTCGGAGATGACGAGCGTGGCGGCCACAAAGGCGATGCCGTGGCCGCGCCCCAGATACCCTAAAATCTCGCGCTCCCGCGGCGTTAGGCCGGCCTCGTCGGCCAAGGCCTCGCAGCGCGCCTGCACGCTTTGGGCCTGCGCGTCGGCCCCCGCGCCGGCATCCCGCGCGCCCAGCCCGTCGTCGGCCGCGCGCTCCCCCGCGCCCGCGCGCCAAAAGCCCCAGAGCGCCGCCGCGATGACGCCCACGAAGTAGAACGTGCTCACCACCAAGAGCGCCGGGCCGCCGCCCTCTTCCTGGAAGGGGGCGGTGGGCGCGCACCCCAGGCCCAGAAGCGAGAACAGCGCGAAGGCCGCCACCGCCGTGCCGAACACCGAGCCGGCCGAGAACTCCCGGGCATGGGCCACGGCCGCCAGGCTCGCCAGGGCGAGGATGGCCACGGCCCCGTAGAACACGTAGGTGAGCCACGCGGCGAAGAACATCGGCATCGTGGTGCCGGGGAAGCTGTTCAGCACGATGAGCACCAAGGCGAACGCCGGCACGAGCATCCGGTAGATGAGCGTGGTGAGCGGCCGGCTCGTGCGCAGAAGGCAGATGGGCAGCGCCACCACGGCCCCCAGCGCGCAGCCGAGCAGCTCCATGTTCACCACGTCGAACAGGATGAACTTCCGCGCCCCCATCATGAAGGCGAACACCATGAGGCCCGCCAGCGGCATGCCGGACACCGAGGCCAAAGACGCCAGCCGCGCCCGGCGCGTGGGGGCCGGAGATTCCGCCGCCTCCTGCACGGATGATGCCGCACCAGCCGCCTTGGCCCCGCCGCCCAGATCTCCCGGGCGCGCGCCGCCCCGCGGGCGCTTCCACGCCGCCAGGCAGGGCACGGGGAAGCTCGCCAGCACCAGCACCACGAACACGATGAGCCCCACGCCGAAGGTGGTGGAGGACAGCAGAAGCCCCACGAGCGCCGCGCAGCCCACGGAAAGGGCGCACCACAAAAGCGCCTGGCGCAGGTCGTAGGCGGCCATGTAGCTGCCCCACAGCACCGCCAGCTCCACGGTGCCCGCCGCCAACAGAAAACCCGAAAGAGCCCCCACAGCCCCCGTGCCCACGCCCGGCAGCGCCGCCGCGGCTATGAGCAGGCCGTAGCCCGTAAGATAAGCGGCCACGCCGGCCACCACCCATCCGCGGCCCAAGAGCCTCTCGGGGCAGCGCCGCCCCGAGGCCAGCGCGGCGAGCGTGCCCAATACGAGTGTGGAGAAAAGCATCGTGTTCGCGAAGGGCGCCATGAACGTGGGCACGTCGAAGACGCCGGTCTCGAAGAGCAGATGGTTCGGCGAGTAGATGGGAATGGTGGCCAGAAACGCTATGAGCGTGAGCGCCTCGAGCCTGAAGTATTTGGAAAGCGGCAACCTGTACCCTCCCTGGCTTGTCGCGGCTTCGTCGGGCACCAGTATAGCGAAACTTTCCGAAGTTGCCACGGCGTTACTGAGCCGTCATTCTGGCCCTGTGGCGCTGACCTGCGGTTTATTTCCATCTCCCCCATTTCCGCGAGGGCGCTTTCCGGGAAATCCCCCAAGCTGACGATTCCTCGCGGGCCGCTCGCGGTGCCATCATGGGCCCCGGCGCCGCACCAAGGCGAGCGACGAGAAGGCCGGGGAGTCGCCCCGAGCGCCCCGCCGGCCGCACCGCCGAGCTTCGGTGCACGCCGACCGATACGCCCCGATACCAAGGGAGGATATGGGAACTATGGAGAAGACAACCAAGGGCATGTCCCGCCGCTCGTTCATCGGCATGGGCGCCGTGGCCGCCATGGCCGCCGGAGCCGCCGGGCTCGCCGGCTGCGCGCCGGCAGGCGGCGACAGCACCGCCAAGACCGAAGACGGCGGCCACATCGAGAGCGCGGGCAGCTCCGCGCCCAGCGATGTGCACATCCACAACGTCACCGACACCAGCTGGATGACGCCGCCGGCCGAGGTGACCGATTTCGCCCAGGAATGGGACTGCGACGCGGTGGTCTGCGGCCACGGCTTCGCCGGCATCACCGCCTGCCGCGAGCTGGCCGAGCAGGGCAAGAAGGTCATCCTCATCGAGAAGCAGCCCGAGGACTCCTACCAGGCCGTGGGCAACGAGTTCGCCTCGCTGAACGCCAAGATCCTCCAGGAGCGCGGCGTGCCGCACA
Source organism: Adlercreutzia sp. CNCM I-6216 (assembly GCF_977113345.1). Taxonomy (NCBI): domain Bacteria; kingdom Bacillati; phylum Actinomycetota; class Coriobacteriia; order Eggerthellales; family Eggerthellaceae; genus Adlercreutzia; species Adlercreutzia sp. CNCM I-6216. The sequence continues at coordinate 15,228 of NZ_CDSBIE010000019.1, read as the reverse complement.
TCGATCCGGTGGAGTTCTACCAGAACTTCATGAAGATCACCTCCAACATGCCCAACCCCTCGCTGGTCATGAAGTTCGCACAGAACTCCGAGGAAAACTCCAACTGGTACCTCGACCGCCTGACCGAGGAGGACTTCGCCACTATGACCACGGCGTTCTTCCCGCCCACCGAGCACCAGATGGGCGAGCTGTCGGGCATCAAGTTCTGGCCGAGCGTGTGCTCGTTCTACGGCGAGTGCAACCAGACGAAGATCCAGATGTACAACCAGGCCGCGGCCGAGGAGGCCGGCGCCGAGTTCCACTTCGCCACCACCGCCGAGTACATCATCATGCAGGACGGTGCCGTGGCGGGTCTTGTGGCCTCTGACGCGGACGGCTACATCAAGATCAACTGCAAGGCCGTCGTCTGCGCCTGCGGCGGCATGGGCGGCAACCCCGAGATGATGGCCTACTTCATGCCCGACATGGCCCAGGCCCTCACCGGCGAGGACGCGCTGACCTCCATGTCGGCCAACGACGGCCGCGGCGTGCAGATGGCCTACTGGGCCGGCGCTCACCTGGAGACCACGCCCGTTGCCGGCATGAACATGAAGGGCCTGTCGGTTCCCGGCAAGATGAACTGCCTGCCCCAGGCCGTGTGGATCGACGAGAACGGCCGCCGCTTCGCCAACGAGTACTACCCCACTTCCGAGCAGCGCGGGTACCAGACCGTGTTCATGAGCCGCAAGACGAAGTACGCCGTGGTGGACAACAACTTCACCGAGTACCGCCAGTACACCCTGCCCCAGCACGCCGGCTTCACCGCCAATGAGGAGAACATCGCCTCCCTGCGCGACTCGCTCGACAAGGCCTACGCGAAGTTCAAGGGCACCTACGAGGAACCGGAGCAGGAAGAGGGCCAGGGCGGCCCGGGCGGTGGCGGCCCCATGACCCAGGTGGAGTGGATCGCCGACGACACCCTGGAGGGCCTGGCCGGCCAGATGGGACTTTCCGGCGACGCCGCCACGGAGTTCGTCGCCCAGATCGAGCGATGGAACGGCTACTGCGAGGCCGGCGTCGACGAGGAGTTCGGCCGCGCCGCCGAGGTGCTCTTCCCGGTGAAGGACGGCCCCTTCTACGCCTGCACCTTCGACCCGGTGCTCGGCGAGACCATGGTCACCATGGGCGGCATCATCACCGACGGCGAGCAGAACGCCTTGGATGCGAACTACGAGCCCATTCCCGGCCTGTACATGGCCGGCAACGACTGCGGCCGCCGTTTCGGCACCGAGTACGTGACCCCCATCCCCGGCTGCTCGCTGGCCTTCGCCCTGGTGCTCGGCCGCGAGTGCGGCAAGTCCGTGGCGAAATTCCTCGGCTAGAAACGGCAGAGACGGGTGCCGCCGCTGGCCGCGCCCGTCTCACCCGAAATGCCTTTCCCGCTGCGGGGCCCGCCCTCCCGGCTCCCGCAGATCATCGACAAAGCCCCCGGCCGTCCCTCCCCGGCCGGGGGCTTTCCTGTCGCAACCTCTCCAAACTGCGGAAATCTACTCCTCCCGCAGCCAGAGGCCCGTCTTGCCGCCGTCCTTCTTCAGCAGGCGCACATCGGAAATTTCCATGCCGCGGTCCACGGCCTTGCACATATCGTACACGGTCAGGCACGTCACGGAAGCCGCCGTGAGCGCCTCCATCTCGATGCCGGTCTTGCCCGTGACACCGCACATCGTAGTCACGTGAATACCCACGCGCCCGTCTTCCCGCTCGCCCTCGCGCACGGGCGCGCACTCCACCTTGGCCTTGGTGATGTTCAGCGGGTGGCACATGGGGATAAGCTCGCTCGTTTTCTTCGCGGCCATCACTCCGGCCACCCGGGCGCAGGCGAGCACATCGCCCTTGGCCGCCTTGCCCTCCACGATGAGGGCCAACGTCTCCGGCTTCATGGAGATGAAGCCCTCGGCCACGGCCACGCGCTCGGTGTCGGCCTTCTGCGATACGTCCACCATCCGCACGTCGCCGTTCTCGTCGATATGGGTCAGCTGCTCGGTCATTGCAATTCCTTTCTAGCAGGTTCGGAAGGCATTCTTGGAAGAGGAGGGTTCGCGCTCGGGGCGAGGGTCCGCGCGGAGTTCCGCAGCGACTGGAACAGCCCAGTGGGCTGTTCCACCAAGCGAGGACTGTCTGAGCACGGCGCCCTTGCCCCGAGCGCGAACCCGGACAACCCGGAAGAAAGCTAGCCGCCGATCTGGCTCATCTTGCGGTCGGTGCCCACTTTGTCATGGTGGTCGTCGGGCTTGGCGCCGAGAGCCGTCAGCAGCACGTCGCGCACTGCGGCGTCATCGCCCTCGCGCAGGGCCGTGCGCACATCGTACTCGGTATCAGAGAACAAACACGGGCGCACCTTGCCGTCGGCGGTCACGCGCAGGCGGTTGCACTCGCTGCAGAAGTGGCGCGACAGCGGGCTGATGAAGCCCACGGTGCCCAGCGCGTCGGGGAACTCGAAGTAGCGCGCCGGACCCCAGCCCAGAGGCTTCGTCGCCCCGGCCGGGCGCAGCTCGGGCAGCCCCGCCGCACGGGCGCGCTCGTTGATGATGTCGAACAACTCCTCGGAGGGGATGACATCCTCCTTGCCCCAGCCGGTGCCGGCGTCGACGCTTGTATCGCCCACGGGCATGTACTCGATGAAGCGCACGTGCAGCGGCCGATCGATGGAGAGCTTCGCGAACTCCAAAAAGTCCTGGTCAAGGCTGCGCACGGCCACGGCGTTCACCTTCACGGGATTGAGCCCTGCGGCGAGCGCCGCGTCGATGCCGGCGAGGGTGTCCTCCAAACGGCCCGTGCGCGTGATCTCGTGGAACTGCACCGGATCCAGGGTGTCAAGCGAGATGTTGACCCGCGAAAGCCCCGCTGCCTTCAAATCGCCGATCATGCGGGGCAGAAGAACCCCGTTGGTGGTCATGGAGACGTTCTCGATGCCCTCGATGCCGGTGATGGCGTCCACCAGCTCAACCACGCCCTTGCGCACCAACGGCTCGCCGCCCGTGAGGCGAACCGAGCGGATGCCGAGCCCGGCGGCCACGGCCACCAGCCGCTCGATCTCCTCGATGCGCAGGATCTCGTCATGGGACATCGCGCACACGCCCTCCTCGGGCATGCAGTAGACGCAGCGGAAATTGCAGCGATCCGTCAGCGATATGCGCAGATAATCGATAGTACGACCGTGTGAGTCTTTCAAAGTCACCCCTCGCAACGTGTTTTGACTGCTTATTATATCGAACTCGAAATAAACCGCAATCCGCATCGAGGAGCGCCGCGAGATATCCTACCCCTCGGCCGCCGTGACGTCATCCACCATGGCAATCAGCTCCTGCTGGGAATGAACGCCCAGCTTGCCGTAGACGTTGCGCGTATGGGTGCGCACCGTGTTCCAGGAGATGCTGAGCTTGCTCGCCGTGGTGGACGAGTTGTAGCCCATGGCCAGACAGCGCAGCACGTCGGTCTCCCGGGGAGAGAGCTGGTAGTCTGCGGCCAAAGCCTCGATCGCCAGACCGAAGCGTCCCTTGCGCACCGGCTCGTCCTCGCGGGCCGGCCCCTCGCTCTCGGCGGCAAGATCCCTCATCAGCAGCTCGTCAAGCGAGGGGGCGCCCTCCTCCCCCGGCGCGAACAATCGGTCGAACTCGCGCTCGGAGAAGATGAGAAAGGCGCAAGCGAGCACGATGAGCGCCATGATCATATAGGCGAAGGCCTCGCCGACGGCACCGAACAGCGTCCCTAAAAGCTGCGCCCCGAAGAGCCAGCCGATGCCGTTGCCAAGCTGGTAGGCGCCGTAGCCGTAGCCGAACACGATGACCGCGGAGGTGCGCCGCTGGAAGACGATGAAGGCGAGAATGCACCACAGGAACAGCTCGAACACGACGCTGGACAGCGACACCACCTGGGCGAGCACGGTATGCAGCACCGTTACCAAGGGCAGGCAGGCGACAAGCGCCACGGAGGCCACCATCACCACCGAGTACAGCTTCCCGAAGTTGAGTCGATCCCCCTCGATGCCCACGGCCACCACCGCCAAAACCAACGCCAGAAGCATGCGCGCGAGCATGACGAGACGCGACCCGGACAGCGTCGTCTCGATGGAGGAGACCGCCACCGTGGATGCGTACACCGAGGACACGATGCAGGAGAACACGAAGACCACGGCCAGAAGCTTCCAGAACGACTTCGGCAGCGACCGGCGCGAATGGTCGCGCACAAGAGTGGGCGTCGGCTGCTCGATATGGCGGGAGAACGATGCCAAGATGCCGGCCGCCAAAGGCAGCAGCACGAACGAAGCCATGCCCGCCAAGCTGGGACCGCCGGGAACCGGCGCCCAGGCGGGCGATCCCAGCACAATGAAGAAGGAGGCTCCCACGACGAACTGGGAGTAGGCCACGTACAGGATGACCTGGCGCGGCGGCAGCGCGCCGTAGAGCTGCCCGCAACGCAGGGCGATCGCCCCGAGCCCCACGCCGAATAGTATGCCGCCGATGAAGAAAAGCGATCGGATAACGGGATAAGGCAGCATCGGCGTCAAATAATAGGGCCCGATAAGTATGACGATGAGGGCGCCGAGCGAGGAGACCGCCCCCGCCCAAAGGCACGCCGTCGGGCGCTCGAGCCACGAGCGCACCCGGGGCACTGCGAACGTGGACAACAGCATGAGGCCGCCGGCCGACAGGCTCATGGTCACCGTCAGCACCGAAAGGTTTCCGCCGTTGATCTCGCTATCAGACAGCCACGCCGTTCCCGAGCTCGCTATATAGACCGAAGCTAGCAGGGCCCCCAAGGCCATGTACGGCAATGCCGGCCACGCGCGCACGAGCTTCGCCATGAAGTTTTTCGTCTCGGCCATCACTGCCCTCCCTAGCGCAAGGAGCGCCCGGCGACAGCCGAGCGCTCCTCGATGTGATCCGATTGGCCTACGATACCATTTCCGGTTCGTCGGAGATGGCGGGAGTCGGGTCGTTGGACGCGGACACGGCATCCTCGGCGCTCCGGTCGACCAACGCCCGGCCCACGCGGCAGAGGGCATAGCCGACGAACACCACCGAGTACACGACCACCGAGGCCTGGGCGGCGAGGCCGCCGTGCAGGGCCGAGGGCAAAAGCATCAGCAGCAGGTGCACGTACACCAGCCCGAAGAACGGGTAGGCCAGCTTCTGCACCTTCTTCCACGAGGCCGTGGACATCTGCCGCTTCACGAAGGCGAAGGACGTCACGCCGAGCACGACGAGCAGCACGAGCAGCACGACCGCCAAAACGAAGGCGCCCATGACGTTGCCCCCGATCTCGCCGCCGCCGAGAAGGCGCGGCAGGTAGCTCTCCAGGTACACGGCCATGTGCCCGAGCGAGAGGAACCACGCCACGATGGACAGCTCGCTGCGCACGGGCTTCAGCCAGTGATAGGCGCGGCCGTCCCGGTTCAGGCATCCGATGAACATGACGACCACGAACAGGGCCAGCGACAGCTCGCACTTCTGGATGAGGACGAACAGCGGGCTCCAAATGGCGCGCGGCAGCCCGAAGAACACGCCGTACACGTAGACGACGTCGATGGCGATGGCGGCGGCGTAGAACGCGACCGGAAGCGCCTTCAAGGGGTTGCGCAGGGCGAAGCAGCCGACGATGGTGACTGCAAGGATGATCGCGAAGTCCATGTTACCTCTCCTCTCGCACCTCGAGGCGCTGCTCGAGCTCGACGGCGATAGCATCCAAAAGCTCGGCGTCCTCGAGGAAGAAACCCTTGGAAATCTTCAAGACGCCCCGATAGAAGCGCGTCTCCAAAAGCAGAAGCGCCAGATCCTGGAACGTGTCGAACCACGAGAGGATATGGTCGGCGAGGAACGCGCGGGACGTGCGAACCTGACGCAGGGCCTCCGCGTCGTCGCCGGCCTCAAGGGCGGCAATGATGCGATCTGAGAGCACCACGAGGAACTCGCACATGAACGACAGGTGATCGTGGGGGAAGTCGTAGCCCTCGGCCTTGGCCACGTGGTTGGCCTTGTACAGCTGGAAAACCTCGTGGTAAGCGTCCTGGAACATGAGCCCCTCTTCGCTCGTGTGCACGCTCTCGTAGGGCACCGCGTAGCGGCCCTTCCACGAGGAGGTTCCGGCGAAGGCGGAAGTGAAGTCCACGGCCAGCGCCTGGCGCGTGCCGGAGTTCCGCTTGCGCAAATAGCGCGTGATATCGTTCACCCCGTCGGCGAACAGCTCGTTCACATCGGCATATTCCGACCAATCCATCTCGGCGATGTTATCGATTTGCTCAGCCGTCAACGGCCGGAAGTAGATGGCCGCCAAAAGGTCGTAGAACGCCGCGCGACCCTTGAGGGCCGCGATCATGTCCTCCGTCACCACAGCCTCATCGGCCGCAGCGACGCTCATCTCATCTACCATGTATCCCCTCTCCTCTCAGACTCGCCCGTCCTCGTTGGGCACAAACCGCGTAGCGCCAGAGCGCTCCGCAGGACAGGAACTGCGACCTCGAAAAAGCGGCGCACCGGCGCACCAAAGCAGCAGCCCCCGTCCTGCGGGTTCAAACTGCGAACCCGCAAGAGCGCCCGACCGCCAAAAGGGAGGGAGCGACGGTCGGGGCAACCGAAAACCGAGGGGCGCACCTACGGGCTGGTGCAAGCGCACCCCTCACGCAAAATGGCTACTTCTTCTCGTAGCGGGTGACCTCGACGGGCTCCTCCTGCCACTTGGCGGTCTTCTCCGAGAGGATGTAGACCGTCGTGGGATGCAGGTCGGCCGGATCGAACAGGTAGTGCGCGTTCTCGCCGGCGGCAGCCACGACCTTCGCGGCCTCGGAGTTCGGATCGTCCAAGTCTCCGAAGGTGCGAGCGCCGCAGCAGCAGTTGTGCACGCAGGCCGGCACCCAGTTCTCGTCGTTTTTGCGCTGGAAGCACAGCGTGCACTTCTCGATGGTGTTGGTCTTCGGGTTCAGCTGGCGCACGCCGTAGGGGCAGCCCGTCAGACAGCTCTCGCAGCCGATGCAATCCTCGGCGTTCACGAGCACGATGCCGGTCTCCTCGTCGCGGTAGGAGGCGCCGGTGGGGCACACTTCGATGCAGCCGGGATTCTCGCACTGCTGGCACTGCATGGGCAGCCAGTACATCTCGATGTCCGGGAAGGTGCCGGTGGGGCCGATGGCGGACACGTGGTTGCGCACCACGCCCAGGTTCATCTGGTTCTCCATCTTGCAGGCGGCCACGCAGGAGTCGCAGCCCGAGCAGCGGTCCAGGTCGATGACAAGCGTATTTTTCATTAGAACACATCCTTCGTCTGGGCTTCAGCGAGCATTTCCTGAGTGGGCATGAAGGGCTCGAACTCCTCAGCCTCCACCCAAATGTTGGCAGGACGCTCGGACTTCTCGATCTTCACCGTGAAGCCGCGGTTGGTGTAGGAGCCGTAGACCTCGTTGAAGGGGGCGTCGTTCTTGGTGAGCACGTTGACGTTGCACTCGCGCCAGCCGCCGGTGGGGTTGGCCTGGGAGGCGTCGAAGCACTCGGGGTTCCAGAAGCGCTCCATCCACACGGTCTTGGGGTGGACGCCCTCGGTCAGGTAGGCGCGGGCATGCACCTCGCCGCGGCGGCTGGTGACCTTGACCCAGTCCATGTGCTCGATGCCGAGCTCCTTGGCGCTGGCCGGGTTGATGCGGATCTCGGCGCAGGGGAACAGCTCGCGGCTGAAGGGAGCATGGCGCATGGTGCCGTGGTGGAAGTAGGGCACACGTCCGCTCGTGAGCACGAACGGGTACTCGGGATCGTAGCCCGGCATGCCCTCGTAGGGGGACTCGACCGGCTCGATGGGCACGCAGATGGGGCTGTAGTCCTCGCAGGCCTCCTGGGGCTCCGGATAGCAGTACGGGTACCCGTTGCGAGCCATGCGGATGAGCATCTGGCAGTAGGTCTCCACCTTGCGGGACTCGGTGGCAAAGCCGGAGGGCAGGCCGTCGTCGGCGATCTGCTCGTGCTGGTTGTAATTCCAGTAGTCCGGCGTCACGAACGGCACGTACTCGTCGGTGTTCGCCTGCAGGGTCTCCCAGTCGGGAGCGCCGAGCGTGTCGGCAACGCCCTGCTTGACCTCGGCCTCGGTGGCGCTGCCCAGATAAGCCGTGCCATCGCCCAATTCCAGGCCGTTCGGGATGTGGCCGCCCCACATCTCGCGGCACTTGGCCACCACCTGGGCCGCCGGGATGGAGTGCGACACGGTCTCGCCGATGTGCACGCACTCGTTCTGCAGCCACTGGGTGTCCAGCTGGGTCATGTTCACCATGGGCTCTTCCAGCCACTCGCGCAGCGGGAAGACCAGATCGCACGCCTCGATGTGGAAGGAGGTGAGCATCGGGTACTGGCCGATGATGTAGTCCACCTCGGGGAACACGTCGTACCAGGACTTCGCGTTGCCGAGCATGGCCAGCTTGTTGCCGGACATGTCGAACCACACGCGCGGCTTGAAGGGCTCGCCGGTGGCGATGGCGTTGCGCACCGTGGGGATGTGGGAGTGGCACCAGGCGTAGAGGCCCTTGTGATCCTTCATGCCCAGACGATCCTGCAGAAGCTTGTTCAGGATGCGCTGGGAGTCGGGCATGGCCTCGCCGAGCTGCTTGATGCGCGCCTCGTTCTCGGCATCGGACATGCCGATGACCGCGCCGACGCCGTACATGTCGGAGAACATGCCGCCGAAGCCGTTGTTGTAGGTGACCGGGCGCACCAGCTTGGTCTCACCGGTGTCGGTCGTGGTGGCGAAGTAGCCGCCGCCCTTCTGGGTCATGGTGACGCCGGGCTTGTTGATGCGGCCCATGATGGAGTCGAGGCCCATGCAGCCGAGCGGCACCTGGGAGGCGGACTCAGTCATGTCGGAGGCCACGCCGTTGGCGATGCCGCCGTTGTTCTCAACATAGAGCTTGATGGCCTCTTCGATCTTATCCGCTTGCAGCCAGCACTCCTCGGCCGTCTTCTCGAGCGTCCAGGGATCGGCCTCCTCCTTGTAGATCTGACCGGCGGTCTTGTACTGCTTGCCGTTGAACTCGCCGGCCCAGAAGATCTCGGGATCCACGGCCGAATCGGCGGGAGCGGAGTACTCGAAGGGCGCTACGGCGTTCGTCTTCAGATCGAAGCACACGTAGGCCGGGGTGTTCTCGGGCGTCGTCTGCTTGAAGTCGGGGAACAGTTCCTGCGCCTTCACGGGCAGCTTCGTGTCCGGGTCAATCAGGAAGGGCAGGTTCGTCCAGTACTTCGTGAACTCCTCGTCGTAGAGCTTGTTCTCGAAGATGTAGCGGAACCACGAGAGCAGAAGCTTCGTGTCGGTGCCGGGACGTACGGGCAGCCACACGTCGGCCTTCACGGCGTCGGGCGAGAAGTTCGGGTCGACGACCACGGTCTTCACGCCGGCGGCGCGGAGCTCCGCCATGCCGCGGCCGGACTCAGCGGTCTCGGACACGGAGGGCTGGGCGCCCCAGATGACCACGATCTCGGTCTTGTTGTCGTTCACCTTGAAGATCTCCTGGACGGCGTTGTCGGCGATGGACTGGTCGTCGCCGCCGTAGAAGAGCTTCGAGAGGGCCCAACGGGGCAGGTAGCACTGGGCGCAGCCGGGCTCGAAGACGGTCGGGCTACCGAAGGCCATGGGAAGCGTCATGGCCTCCATGAACGAGTAGGAGCCGCCGCCGCCCACGCTGGCGAAGAACGCGTAGTTGCCGTACTGGTCGATAGCGTCCTTGATATGGGTGGCCGCCTCGGTGATGGCCTCGTCCCAGGAGATGACCTCCCACTTGTTCTCGCCGCGCTCGCCGGCCCGGCGCAGGGGGTGCAGGATGCGGCGCGGGCTGTACATGGTGTGCAGCTGGTTGAGGCCCTTGATGCACAGGCTGCCGCGGGACACCGGGGCCTCCGGATCGCCCTCGAGCCGCACGACCACGCCGTCCTTCAGGTAGGCGATGGCCGGGCACATCTGAATGCAGCCATGGCAGCTCGTGCGCATCTTCGTCAGGCCCTCGGTGCTCGAGACGCCCGCCTCGCCGGTACCGGCGAGCTCCTCTTCCGGCGCAGCTTCCTGCATGCAGCCGGCCATGGAGGCGCCCACCGCAGCGGCCGCGCCCGCGAGAGCGGACACTTTGACGAAGCTGCGACGTGTCAAATTCGTTTTTGACATATTGTCTTCCTCTCCTCTTGCTTACACGTGATTACGCTTGTCCGTTCACCTTCAGATCTTCCAGAAACTCCCTTCCCTCCTCGGTCAACGTCCAACCTTCTTTCCAAACTAGAGCGCCAGCGCGCTCGAGCTTGTCCACAAACACCGACGGCTGCATGGTCTCGACGCGACCGTCGATCACCGTCTGAAGAGCGGGCCTGCCCAAGAGCAGCTCCTCGATCTGCCCGTAGGGGCGCGGGACCGCCTCGACGAATTCCAAAAGTTCGATGTAGGTATCGGTGCGCTCGGGCACAAGATGAAGCAGATCCACGAGGCGCGCGGACGGCTTGTTGTAATCGACGAACCAGTCGCCAACATCCGTGCTCTTGAACGAGATCTCGGCCACGAGATCGTCGACCTCGTCTTCGGAGAGCCCCTCCTTCTGCTCGGGCAAAACGCGGTTGCCGTCCTCGTCGCGCTCGATCATGTCGAGGCCGTAGGAGCGAACAAGGGACATCAGCATATAGAACTGGTTCTGGGTGGCGCGCTCGAACTGGGGGAGCGCCGCGATGAATTCCTCCGCCTCACGAAGCGGGCGCTCCTCGGCGCAGAAGGCGAGGGTCTTGTACAGGATCTCGCGGTTCAAGGGATGACGCATCACCGTGCGGTTCAGCTCCGCGAGCTTCTCCTCGAAGGTGAGCTCGGCGGCGTCGGGCAAATCGTCGGCAACAAGCGCGGCAACATCCATCGCCGCCTCGACGGCTGCCTCCTCGCGCTCCTGGGAATCGTCTCGCGGCATTTCGCGGGTTTCAAAATCAGCCATGCATGCTTCGCATCGCAGCGGATGCGACCCTCCCCTCTTACCTATTTGGTTCTCCTCCTTGCCGCTTCGCCTCCTCGCACCAACTATGTCTCGGAGGTTTTCGAAGCGGTTCCACGGGTCGGAACTATAGGCGATTGGGATTGAAAACGACTACCCGCAGACTGCCTGAAATTGAGAAAATCGGCGCAAAAATCTCACGCAGGCTGGGTGAGTGACCCGTTTTACCTGCGCTTTTGCTCGCACTTTTTGATGAGTGGAATTATCGACTCACCAGATACACCTTGTCCGGAGGGATGCGCACCCACAGCCTCTCCCCCACCTCCGGCAACGCAGCGCCTTCGCGCATGCTCACGCGCCAGAACATGTGCTGGTGCAGGTAGCTCATCTCGTTCGTCTCGAAGGCGACAGCGGCTCCATCCGCATCGTCGCGATCGAGAAAGCCCAGAAGCGCCATGCGCTCGAAGCGGGCATCGCTCACCCGATCGACGCGAACGCGATAGCAGTTCTCGCCGGGGCCCTCCGCCCGCTCCACATAGAAGGCGCGCAGTCCCAGGCACTTCACATCCTGCGGCACTTCCCGGGCCGTATGCACGTCAATGCCCCACGGGGGGACGTGCACCATATGCGGCCCGGCGTACTCGGCCGCGGGCGCGTTCTTGCAGCCCGACAGCTTCAGCCCCGCCACCGACTGCGGCCGGTTCACCAGCTCCCGCCCGCGATCCATCTCCACGATGCGGCCGGCATCCACCACGGCGATTCGGTCGCAGAACCGCAGCGACTCGTCGATGTCGTGGCTCACATATAAGATCGTTCCCTCAAAAGCTTCGAACAGGCTCACGAGGTTCTGCTCGAGAACCCCTTTCAAGTGAGAGTCCAGGGCGCTGAAGGGCTCGTCCAGCATGAGGATGCCCGGCCGCGCCGCCAGCATACGGGCCAGGGCCACGCGTTGCTGCTGGCCACCGGAGAGCTGGGCCGGATAGCGCTGCCCGAAACCGCGCAGGCCGAAACGCTCCAGCTCCTCGGATACGATGCGCTCGCGCTCCGCCCTCGGCACCTCGCGCCCGATGCCCGCGCCGATGTTATCCGCCACCGTCAGGTTAGGAAACAGCATGTAGTTCTGGAACAGAAGGGCCGTTTTACGTTGCTGCGGCGTCAGGTTGATCTTCTGCTCGGAATCGAAGAACACCTTGCCATTCACAACGATCCGGCCCTCATCCGGCGTCTCGATGCCCGCGATGCAGCGCAGCGTGAGGCTCTTGCCGCACCCGGAGGCCCCCAGAAAGCCCAAAGTCTCATCGCCGCCCGCAAAAGCCACGTCCAGGGTGTAGTCGCCGAAGCTCTTCTTGATGCGCACGTCCAGGCTCATCTAGGCCACCCCCTCTCCCAGAACGTCGGCACTTCCGGCACTGTCCTCCCGAAGGCCCTTCGCGCTCCTCCTTCGGCCGCCGCCCCGCGTGCCGTTTCTCCGCGGCTTGGGCGAGCGCCCCTCGTGGCTGCTCTTCTGGCGATAGCGCGTGGTATGCCGGCTCCATAGGTTGATGAACAAAATCACGAGGAAGCTGAACACCAAAAGCACGATCGTCCAAAACCAGGTGGCCTCGGTGTTGCCGTTCATCCACTCGAAGTAAATGGCAATGGGGATGGTGCGGGTGCTGCCCAGTTGGTTGCCCGCCAGAAACAGCGTGCACCCGAACTCGCCCAAGGCCCGGGCGAAGGCGAGCACCGTGCCCGAGGCGATGGACGACCAGGCCAAGGGCAGCATGAGGCGCAGGAAGATGCGCCCGTTGGACCAGCCCAAGGTACGGGCCGCGTCGAGCATGTTCGGATCCAAGCTCTCGAAGGCGCCCCGGGCGCTGCGATACATGAGCGGGAAGGCCACCACCACCGCAGCGAGGACCGTGGCCTGCCAGCTGAACACGAGCGGGAATCCGATCTCCTGGAAGAAGCGCCCGAAGGCCGTGTTGCGCCCGAGCGCCGACAACAGAAGGAAGCCGCAGACCGTCGGCGGCAGCACCATGGGAATGGTGAAGATGGTATCGAAGATATCCTGGGCGCGCTTCGAGATGCGCAGCGTGAAATATGCGGCGGCCAGCCCCAGGAAAAACACGAACACAATGGCCACGCCGCAGGTCTTGAGCGTCACCCATAAAGGCGAGTAGTCCATGGACGAGAGAAACTCCCCCACCTGCTCAAGCGGGCCGCCCTTCTGGGCGATGACGGCGCCCTCCGCCGGCACGAGGAGCCCGCTGTCCATCTGGGACGGTCGCACCTCGCTCTTCACGTCGAAGGTGTCGTCGGGACCCTCGATGGTCACGTAGAAGCGGCCCTCCGAGATCTCGCGTCCGAAGGTGAATACCACGTCGCCCACGGCGAGCGATGCTCCCTCAGTGCCTTCCGCATCGGCAATGAGCACCTTCCATTCCTCTTGGCTCGCCAGCGGGTTCACCCCCGTGGAGAAGTTCTCATCCAGGGCCGCCAAGTAGGTCTTTATTTCCTGCACCTGAGAGCTGCCCTCGTCCTCGATGCCGAACTCGTCGGCCACCGTCCGGGGAATGAAGAGCACGGCGTAGTCGGCCGTGTTGACGATAGCCACGCGGTCGGTGCCTGAAAGCCGGTAGGTGTAGCCGTAGCTGAAGCCGTCAATGTCGCGCGCGGATCCCGTGCGCGAACATTCGAAGCCCTCCACAGCGAAGTCGCAGCCTTCCATGCGGGCCGCATCGCCGTCAGCGGAAATCTCAACCTCGGCATCCTGGACGGCCTGCTCCGCATCGGCAGCCCAAGCCGAAGAGGGTGCCACGACCATGCAGGCCCCCAGCATCCCGCCTGCAAGAATCGCAGCTGCAACCGCCCTGAGCACCGAAGCCGCGAACCCCGTCGCAGATCGCCTCACGCCGGCCGCTTTCGCTGTTTCCATAGCCACCACTCTCATTGACCTCTTGCACACCAGACGGGCGAGGCTTTGCGCCCCGCCCGCCCGACGAGATGCCCTTGCGTACTAAGACGCGCTTTGCAGCTCGTAGTTATTCTACCGCGAATGCCTTAGTTCTGGGCGAGCTCGAAGCCCCACTTCTCCCAAATCTGGTTGGCGTCCTCGTCGGTCATGCACCACTCGAGGAAGGCCTGTGCCGTCTCGGCGCTCTTGCTGTCGGTGCATACCGCGCCCGGATAGGTAATGGCCTTGTGGGTGTCGTTGGGAACCACCGAGCAGATGGCGACACCGCCCATGCGGTACACGTCCGAGGTGTAGACCATGGCGATGTCAACCTCGCCGGACTCGGCATACTTGCACACGTCGCCCACCTTGCCGCCGAGGGTCACCTTCGGCTGCAGGGTCGCGGAGAACTCGCCGCCCTTGCCCGTGGCGTCGGCGCCGGTGGCCCCGTCGGGCTCGATGTAGCTGCCGACCGTCGTCAGGGACTGGCAGGCGTAGTTGCCGGCCGGCACGTTCTCGTCACCCACGGCCAGCGTGTACTTGCCGGCGGCGATGTCCTCAAGGCTGATGTCCTGACCTGCCAGGTCACCGCCCTCCTTGGTGACGATGACCAGGTCGTTGTTGAACATGGTCTGGCGGGTGTCCTCCTTGACATAGCCGTTCTCCGCGGCATCGTCCATCGTGCCCTTGGAGGCCGTGATGAGGATGTCAGCGTACTGCCCAGCACCGAGCATCTCGTTCAAGGTGCCAGAGGCCTCGTACTGCGTATCAGCGAAGGTGACGTTGGGATTCTGCTGAGTGTAGAGTTCCTCGGCCTCGGCCATGGCCTTGGTCAGGGAATTGGCGGCGAAAATCTGCAGTTCCACGGCTTCGCCCTCAGGCTTGGTCTCCTCGGGAGCCTGGGTTTCCGCCTGGGGGGCAGCCGGCTTGTCGGCCTTCTGCTCCGTAGTGTCGCCGCCTGAGCAGCCGAAGAGGCCCAGGGCGGCCATAAGAGCCACCGACACGGCACCGAGTTTCCAACTTTTGCGCATTGAGGTCTTCCTCCCTGATAGGTTATACGTCTTCGCGAATAAAGCGTTTTGGATATATTATCCTTATTCTCATATATTCGCAAGCCCTATTATTCTCATCTCCGAATATGGTTCCGAACCCCTCGCGCTCCTCCATGGGAAACATCCGCAGGGGCTGACCTTGGTCAGCCCTCGCGAGAGGGATACCTTCGCACGACAATCATGAACCACCCCTCAAAGGGGTGGTTTGCTCTGGGCCTATAAGGCCGAGGGGGGCCGGCAGCGTCTAAAGGCGCTGCCTCTCACTTCGTTCAAGC
>NZ_CDSBIE010000018.1:0-36345 GCF_977113345.1 Adlercreutzia sp. CNCM I-6216 | reverse complement strand
TGGAGAGATTAAAGCGCCATCACCGGCGCACACCGACCGATAGCGGACAAGCGCACCGATGGCTCGCGGAATCACGGACTGAAAACGCCGCAATAATCACCCACCCTTCGCCCTGAATCGGCGGCGGGGATCCCGAGACAGAGATCGCGCAGGGAAAGGCCCTCTTCCCGATTTCAAGCGCGCCATCAGCCAGATCGCCGCAAGCGGAAGCGAGTCCGAAGCCTCCCTTGAGGCACTGCGCGCTCTGCTAGACACCATGGAGGCCGAGGCCGTCGGCTACGAGGGCCTAGGAACTGAAAGCTCCCTCACCGCCCTGTTCGACATCCTGCCCGCCTGGTGCCTGCAGAACCGCATCGAGCTGGTCAGCAGCCCGTGGTGGGACGACTGCGCCGTCATGAACGCCATCATCGACACGCTGCACGCCCGTTTCGTCGAGCTCGACTTCGGTGGAGCGGTCTGCGATTACTTCCTCGAATCATGCTACGAGGCGCTGGACGCCTACCACCGCGACCTTTCCAGCGAGCCCTGCCCTTGGAGCGAGTTCTCCGTCCCGGAGCTGATCGCCGTCATCCGCGAAGAGCGCGAGCGCCAACCCAGTTTCGAAACCGACGGATACGGCAGCAACCTTCCCGCGTGGCTCATCAGCAAAGAGCAGCTCGTCTGGAACATCTGGGTCTGCGCCCTTTACGGCCCGGCGAGCGCGCGGCCGCTGCTGGTCGATTCGCCCGACTTGCTGGCCAGCCAGGGGTACGCCGGAAAGACCGACGTCATCACCGAGCTGGCCCAGACGTCGTTTCTGCGCTACACGACCGACCGCATCGCGTCGCAGACCGACCAGGAGTACGCCTCCTTCGCGAGCCTGCCGCCCGATTTGCGCGACTCCTCCATCGCCTACATCAGCAGCATTCACAGCAAGCTGGAAACGCTCGGCTACGAGGTGCTGCCCGCGGGCAGCTGCTACCCCGAGCGCTGCGTGACCGCCTTTACCGCAAGCGAGGTGGAATGCCTGGCCATTCTGGAGCACCGCCGTTGGCTGCGCGAGCGGCAGCGCGCCGGCTGGCGCTACGGCACCGCCAAGGACGTGGAGCGCCGGCGCAGCCCCTACATGGTGCCGTGGGAGGAGCTGCCCGACCGCGCCAAGGAATGGAACCGCTCGGCCGTGCGCAGCATTCCCAGCCTGCTGGCCAGCGTGAACCTGGCCGTGGTGAAGTAGCGGCGCCTTTCCCGCGCAATAGCGCCGTGGTGAAGCAGCAACGGGTCGGTAATGGTTGGCGGCTGCTTCTGGCGCGGCGACGTCGGGGGCTTCTAAGATGGAGGTCGCGCCTGCCCCTGCGGGCGTCCATCGACGAAAGAAGGCTCATCATGATTGAATCGACTCAGGTTCTGCATCAACTGAAAGTGGCGACCAACTACAGCAAGCTGGCCATGCACAAGTGCGGCCCGCGCAGCTTCAAAAGCGGGCAGGGCGCCATGTGTAAGGTGCTCTACAAGTTCGGCGACGGGAAACTGTCGCTGAAGAAGCTGGAGGAGCGTCTCGGCTGGGACGGCCACGAGGTCGTTCGCGTGGCCGAGAAGGCCCAGGAGAACGGCTACGTGCGCTTTGCCACCAGCAAGAAGGGCAAGCTGTCCGTAGCGCTGACCGACAAGGGCACCATGGTCGTCGAGAAGCGCCTGGCCGCCGAGGACCGCGCGGCCGACGAGGTGCTGGAGGGCCTGTCCGACAAGGAGCGCGAGTGCCTGCTGAAGCTGACCGGAAAGGTGATCGATAACTGCAAGGCCATGGGCGTCGATTACCGCACCATCGCCGTCAAGGGCTGTCGCGACCGCAAACCCGGCCACCATCACAACCACGGCTGCTGCCGACGCTAAAACAGAGCGAAAGAGCCGCCGATCGAATGAGCTCGGCGGCTCTTTTATGGTCGCAAGGAAAGTAGGACGACGAAGGCTCTCGTTGACGCCGCGGGCGTTACCTGCAAAACCGCTTTCGCCACCCTTCAAAAACTCTGCCGTGACGGGTTGTTGGATGGAGGGGGTCAAAGCTCTCGCGACCCACAACAGTGTTACATATTGCGTAATGATTGATTACTCAGTATTGCGCAGTAGCTACTCAGCAAAGCACGCCTGCCAGTCAATGGCCTCCATGATCGCTACAACCGTCTCGCATGTCCCGGCGAGGGTCATGTCGCCCACGTACGGATACTTGCGGGCGTACGCCGCCCATCGATCCCGCATGACGGCGTCGGAGGCCACCTCGGCCATCACCGCGCGGTAGCTGCCCATCGCGGCAAGCGTGCCGCGCTTCCCGGATGTAGCCGCAAGGGCGTCCCGGAGCACGTCTGGCTCCACCTCCGCCCTCCTTGTGAGCCAGAGCATGCGCAGGTCGTAGTAGTCGCGCGGGCGTGTGTTCGCGATGCCGCGGCTCACGACCGTCTCCAACTTTTCCGCCAGCGTGGTGGGGAGCGGGTAAGCCATTAGCGAGAGTGAGCGGTTGTCGAACATGAGAGGATAGCTGTACTCGACAGCGTCGGGCGTGATCTTGTCGCCCGTGGTCACATCGACGGTGACAGGCGAGCGCATCTTCTCATAACTGGCCAACAGGTGCACGCGTATGCCCGGGTAGTCATCTGTCTCGCGTATGTCCTCCGTGCGGACGAACTCGAACGAGAAGTCGTCATCGGCCTCCACGGCCGCGATCTCGCGGAACGCCCTCTCTGCATTCTCGTGGGTAAGCGGGAAGCCGCGAACCGTCGCGTCGAGGTCCTTGGTGCTCCGCCTGTCAACGCCCATCAGCGAGCTGATGAGCACGCCTCCCTTGACGACAACGCTGTCACGCCAGGGCGAGAGGGATATCCGCTCGAGCAACCGTTCAAGCAGGTAACTCTGCATCACGAGCTGCGGGGGCACCCCTCCTTCCTTGGCGCGATTGCTGATGATGGCCTTGAGCTGCATCGCATTTTTAGTTCTCACAGCAGCACCTCCAGGTAGTTTCGTATCTTTTTCTCCACACCAAGCGCCCGCGCGTAGCCCAGCAGCTTCTGGACGTCCTTCTCGCGGCTGCGGACGTACTGCTTCATCGCCGGGTTGACCACCTGCACGTCAACGGCGCGATGCCCCCGGACGATGTCGCAGAGCGTGCGCTCCAGGTCATAGGCGCTCACTTCGTTGCCGTACGGGGTTCTGACCGTCGTAAGCCCCAGGCCGAGCACCTCATCCGCGCACGTGCGCACCTCGATGCCCGCCTCACGCACCTTGGTAGCTCCGTACGAGCGCGGGAAGGTCATCGTAAGCTGAAACGGCACGCGGTCAGCGTAGCCATGAAGGTAGAGAGCAGTTCCATCCGAGAGAATGCCCTTGGGGAAGCGGAGCTGTGCGGCAAGAAATTCGTCCTCCCATGCGTCCGCCATGCGGTAGACGCCACGCTGCACACGCTCAAGCTTGCCCGCCTTCACCATGTCCGAAATTCGCGCACGGGGAATCCCGGCGTCCACAACCTGCGCCGTCGTCACCAGGCCGCTGCTCGATTCCGCCAAGTCAATGATAGCCTGCACCCCCACCACCTTCTCATTGTCCGTTTACACTGAATATTTTCTCATATTCAGTTAATACGGACAACGGAAAAATCGGAAGAACGCACCCGCCTTCCATCCATCCAGTAGGCACCACTATGAGCGTCACGCCATCTACCAAGATTCAGTGGAACTCTCTTCGCTGGCACTGTCCAACCTCTTGCTTAAATTCCAATAGGCGGCTACCGGCCGTAACGCACGAGAACGGGCAATCCTTGAGGTCGCCGCAGAGCTTGAAATCAGTGAACGGACACCACGACACTTGATCCCTCAATTTGCTGATGGCAGGTTGCTCGTCGCTGAAGGCTCAACCACTAATCGTATCTACTACACGCCAAGCAAGCCCTGAGAAGAACGTCTCCTTGCGCAGTTCGTTCAGGGTCCATCCGCCACCCAAGCTGCACGGGAGGAACCATGGCTACGGCGACAAAGAGCCTACTACCTCTCGATCTCCCATCGTTGTGCAAAGCTCTCAGCGCGCGCAACCCTTTCCTCAGGGCGCATGCGCGTTATAAAACGATCGACATCAACAGCACTTATAGCGCCAGACTTGCGGGCACCTTTATCGCGGAGCATCTCATACATCATCTGAACCGACAGCGTTGCAACAAATGGCGCTCCCGTCTTTGCCAACGTTAGAGCCCGCGCGCAATCAACGCGACTATTGCTCCAAAGCGCCTCGATGTCGATGTCCTCGGAGGTATTCTCGATTTCATAATGAATGTCATCGCCATCAACCTCAAACGAAACCCTTCCTTGCTGCTTTTGCCTTGTCCGCGGCACGTCCTTGCCTAATCCAAGGTATTCGATTCTCTTAAGACCCTGGCGCTTCATGCTCATATCAAAAGCACCGTTGCCGCATCGAACAACAGCGGCATCTTCAACCATATCGGTAATACCACCGCAAAAGGCCAAAATAATCCAGTCGACGTTGCCAGAAGCACACTTCAGCAAGTCGTAAATCGAGTCAATCATCGGCAACTCACCACAAGCGATTTTCCGGGCACCATACCCATCATCGATGAATAAACCTCTGAGATCTGAATGCACCTCGATTAAGAAGCCAAGTTCCAAATCACAGCCATCAGCCTTCTCGGCCGCACGGGAGCGATAAGTGGGCAACTTTCCTACGTGGTTACTTCCGCTGTACAAGTCGGCCTCAAGGGAACGGGCGACATCAGCAATACATGCGTTTTTCAAAAGCTGAATAGCACGGCTAAGTCTCTCTCCAAAAAATTGCTCGACCTCTCCTGTGAAGATGTCACGCACCCCGTCATCAACAATTTCCCTCCGACCATTTTCGCTAATCCTGCTGAATTCAGCGGCGGCGGATTCGACCTTGCGGCCGCCCTTAACAAAATGGTCGACTCGGAAATGCTCAATCCCGATGAGTTTGCCATTCGCATGAATGAGGAAGTCGGGCTTTTCAAATGCCTCAATTGCACCGCTAATCCTATCGACGTTCCTTCGCGCATCTCCGCCTTTTGCACGCGCAACAGCAAGGGCAGAAGTCAGTACTTCGCGCTCTCGGGTCTTCTTTTCTTCATTGTGCTTGCTCATTTAAACCGCGTCATCCAGATATCGAAACTTGCCCATTCATGAGCATCGGAAGCAGCCAGTCGCGAAGAGAGGAGAGTTCCACGGTTTCTGTCTGTAGCCGTTTAGATTTCTCGCATAACGGAAGAACGCTTTTCTCGAACCTTTCCGCCATACCCTTTGGCGGCCTAGCCAATCGGACGCTGGCGAAGTCTTCTTTCGAGACTTCTGCAAATGTAGTGCCTGCGCCCTGAGACCTAATGAGGGGCATGAGCCTCTGAACGGTGAAGAAGTTGAAGTAGCTTGGATAGCCAGCGTCAGCCACAAGAGACTTGCAACCCTGGTTCGTGCAGCATGCGGTCTCGGCGACAGCCAAATAACCAATCGGTGCGCGCGAGCTCATGATGGTCGAGCCTGCGGGCATCATGACAGCTGAGCAACTTGCAAGCCCGACGCCGCTCACATCCCTCTTACCGTGAGAGATGTGCATAAACGAGTCATTGTCCGAAAGGTCATTTGGGGTAATCCAAGCGATTCCCTCATCAGCATAATTAGACGAATCCCCTGTCGATGGAGTGGCACCTGAAACTACAGACCCCAAATCACTCATTAAGCCCGCTTCCCATCCTTCGGGGATTTCGCGTTTGAGAGTTTCGTTGTAGACCATCTTGCCGCCGCTGGAGCGGTAGGGCTTGCCGTTCTCATCGGGGAAATCGAACTGCGTGAACCAGTAATCGTAGATAAGACGGGCCGTATCCTCCAACTCCGCCATCATCTTCTTGCTCAATGCAATCTTGTCATCAATAGTGCGCAAGATCCGGGCAACTGTTTTTTGATAGCCAGTGCTTACGGGAATGGTGATGTCATTGTCTTCCATGCCCTCTTTTGTAATATGAACCATGGTTGAGCCATGCGTACCAGCCAGCCAATAAGGAGTCATGGCCTTAAGAAGGTAGTAGAGATAATCCCTATCGATCCTTTCTGGGTCGTTTACAATTTTCCAAATGTGGTAGTGATAGATGGTCTTCTTATCATTCCAAATCTCAGGCCCGAAAGTACATGCCCATTTGTACAGCAGGTCACCCTTGTAGCAGTACTTATCGGGCTCCAGCTCCATATCGGAGTAAAACCACTCATCCTTACCTGAGAAATTACCTACTCGGACAATTTTGTACTTGCCTGAATCCTGCAATTCTGGCATAAGATATGCCCTGCCATTAACAAGCGTTGCAACATCGGCAAGTTTTACTTTACTGTACTCTTGCCTACTCATAGCGCAGCCCCTTAAGCTGTTCCATGATGCTTGCTTGTAGCTTCTCGCCTTGAGCAAACATATCCTGCAGGCTGGCCATGTGCTCGGCCAACTTGGCGTCGAACTCATCTGGCGTGAGATCCACGTAGTCAATTTTCACTTCGAAGTACTGGCCCGCGCTGAAAGAGTAGTTCTTCTCCTTGATTGTGTCGTAATCGACGAGAACGCTGAAATCCTCTTGCTTCTCTGCGGCGTTGAAGACCTTCACGATACGCTCGACCTCCGCATCGGAAAGGAAGGTGCGCTGGTTCTTGCCGTCGACCTTCTTCTTCTCTCCCAGCTTGGAGGCATCCATGAGGATTGCTTTCTCGCGCTCGATGGAAGTGTCCAAAAACACGATGCTCACGTTGGTGCCCGTGTTGGCGAAGATGTTGGATGGCATGCTCACCACGCCGCGCAGCATCCTCTTGTCCACCATGCGCTTGCGGATGGCCAGCGGGATCTTGCCCTTTGCCGTGAGAAAGCCCGTGGGCACAACCATGGCAGCGCTGCTACCGTTCTCCATGCTCGCAACGATGTGCTGCAAGAACATGAGGTAGATTTCCATCTTCTCAGGCTTGCTCGTGATGTTGGGTACGCCCGCCCAGAAACGTTTCTTATAGGCGTCGCCCGCCAACTTGTCGCGTGTGTCGGAGAAGTCGGCCTTGAAGGGCGGGTTGCTCACGATGTAGTTGAACGTGCGGATACTCTTGCCGCCGATGGCAAGATGACGCGGGTTCTCCAGCGTGTCGTCGTGCACCACGTTGGGCAGGCTGTGCACCAAGTTATTCAGGATAAGGTTCAAGCGCATGAACTCGTTTGCCTTCTGGCTGCGGTCCTGCGTGTAGATGGTGCAGTTCTGCTCGCCGATGCGGTGCGCCGCCGCCAGCACCAGCGTGCCCGTGCCAGCGGCAGGGTCGTACACCGTCACATCGCGGGCGCCCTCGGGCACCAGGATGCGCGCGATGATAGTGGCGATGGAATGCGGCGTGAAGTACTCGCCGTAGGTGCCGCTATCCTTGTTATAATCGCTGATGAGGTATTCGAACACCGCTGCGAAGAAGTCGTACTTCTGGGCGAAGGCGCACTCGAACGAAAACGCCGCCAGCTTGGTCACCAGCTGCGCGCAAAAGCTGTCGCGCTTTCCCTCCTCTACGATGAAGCGCGAAACGCCTCCAAACAGGCGAATGGACTGCCCTTGCCCGGTCTTCACGCTGAACACATCTACGTTGTCGTCGGCGATGCCAGCCAAAGCGCCGTCGAACAGCTCAGCAAAGCCGCCCTTCTCGCTACGCTCCATATCCTTGCGCTGGAACAGATAGGAGATCAGGTATTCGGGCTTGAGCACTGCCGTGCCCTCGGGGAGTTCCATCAGGGCGAGCTCGCGCTCATCCTCGTCCATGGCACGGTAGGCACGCTCCACGTTCTCCGCGTCCTTGAACTCGTCGAGCTTCTTCAGCTCGTGCAGGAACTTGTCATTTAGGAACTTGTACAAAAACGCCTCGGTGATGATCTTGTACTCCGAGCTGTCATTGGCCAGACCGGCATTGGCGCACACGGTTTTCAGGCCATCGATCATGGCCTTGGTGTCGGCCAAGATGTCGGCCCCGGGAAGGCGATTCTCTTCTGCCATTTAAGCGGCACGTCCTCTCTCGTCTATGTATTCCTTTGAAATGTATTCGGCAACACTCTTTACCTGGACGAGGCTGTATTTCACGCCCGCGTCCTTGCAGGCGACCGCCACCAGACGGCGCACCTGCTTGGCAAAATAGGGGGCGTTGCCCAGCATGTTGCGGTTGCTCATAACGGCCTCGTCGGCTCCTTGCTTCACACTGCTCAAAATGCTGAACATCGTGGTGGGACTCGTGGTTAAAGGCGGCGGCGTGCGCATGGCCTGCTTGTGGGCACGTGCGAACTTCTCGTCGCCGCCGTACTTCTTGGCAAGCGCGGCGTTGCGCCGGTTGAGGTCTTCCATTTTCCCGCGAAGGGAGTCGAGCTCCTTCACGCTTTCCGCCATATCGGCGCTCGTCATCTCCTCGATGTTCACCTTCTCAAAGCGACTCCTCAGCTCTTCGAGCAGGTTCACGTACTCGGGGTCTTTCGCATCGAAGTTGTGGGCGAACGACTCGTAGGTGCGCTTGAGCTTGTTCTGGAATTCGTCAGCCACTTCCAGCTCCTCGCTGCCGATATTGCGAAAGCGGAACTCCATCTTACTCAGTAGCAGATTCACCGCGCCGGTCGACATATCCTGAAGCGCCAGGGCCTCCTTGTTGTTAATAGCTTGGATACGCAGGCTCACCTCGCCCAGCATCTCACGGACGCGACCCACGTCGAACTTGTCGTAGAGCTCTTCGTAGCCCTGCTGCTTGACCACGTTGCGCAGGTCCTTGTAGCGGGCCAGCGCCGCGCGCAAATCGTAGAGCACGGCCTTGTCGTCGATGGCGTTTATCTCGGCCTTGAATTCCACCATGTTGTCGGTGGTGTAGGAGAACAGCAGGTCTTTGATCTTCGCCAGGTCGGCCTTAATGGTCGCGGGGTCTTCGAACAGGCTGCTGTAGTCTTTGGTCGCGTCGCCCAGCTCCTCGGTGAGCTCGGTCAGATAGGCCCGGTTGGTCTTGTCGTACTCCTCAGTAATGTCGGCGAAGTCCACCACGTAGCCGAAGGCCATATCCTTGTAGGGGCGGTTCACGCGCGTGAGCGCCTGCAAGAGATTGTGCGCCTTGATGGTCCGGCACAGGTAGAGCTTCTTCAGGCGGTGCGCGTCGAACCCCGTGAGCAGCATGTTGTACACCACAAGGATGTTGATGGGGCTGTCGTCTTTCTTGAAGTTGTCGCAGATGGCACGCCGGGTCTCCTTGGTGCCCTCGTCGTGCAAGATCAGCTCGGAGTCGAGTCGGTGGCGCGCCTCGGTCTCGCCGTTGATTACCAGCTCGGTGGAGACATCGGGATCGAGCTCGGCCAACCGCGCGTAGATGGCACGGGCCTGTGCGGAGCTGTGTGCCACCACCATGGCGCCGATGCTCTCGTCGCCCAGGGCGATTTGGCTTTTCAGGTAGTCATCAACGATGTAGTCGCACAAGGGATCCACGTAGCTCTTGTGCGCGTATACCTTCTCCATGTCAACGAGCTTCTTTACCTCTTTGAGGTCGCGCAGAACCTCCTGCATCTTCAGGCGAAACTCGATCTTCACGGGCTCGCGTAGAAGCTTCAACGTGTAGCCGTCGGCGATGGACTGGTTATAGAAGTACTTGTGGACGTAAGGCCCGAACACCTGCTTAGTGTCGTTTCGGCCATCCTTGGTATTCACCAACGGCGTGCCCGTAAGAGCGATGCGCACAGCCTCGCGGTCGGATGTGACCAGATTGGTCAAAAACGCGCCGCCACGCTTGTAGTCGCGGTGCGCCTCATCGATGAAGTAGACGCGTTGCACGTCTAGGTCGTAGTCGAAGTCGGTGGCGACGGCTCCCTCGTCGAACTTCTGGATGTTCACCACCGTGATGAAGGGCACACGCTCAGCGCTCACTACATTCGTGTCGTCACCGATGCCCTTGAGCGAGCGAGCGAACTCCTCCCTGCTGTTTGCAAGGGCCACCACCGCGCCGCGCGCCTCGAACTCGCCTTTGGCCTGATCGGCCAGGTCGAGTCTATCGACGATGAAGAAGAAACGCGCGACGCGGTTTTTCGCCTGGTAATAATCGCGCAGGTAGCGCGTTAGGAAGAACGAGAGCGCCGTCTTGCCGCTGCCCTGCGTGTGCCAAATAACGCCTTTAGTGTGCCCCCCCCCCGCAGCCAAAACGCGGCCTACCGCCATGGTGGCGAAAAGTTGCGGGTAGCGCATGACGTGCTTCTCGGTGCGTTTAATGCCCTCGTCGTTCACCTTCTCCACATAGGCGATGCCGTAGTGAAGCAGAAACAGGAATCGCGTAGGCGAGAAGACAGACGTGATAATTCGGTTCGCGGGAGCCGCGGGGTTAATGGAGCTTTCAAACTCCGCCGTGCCGTAGATGCTCGCCATGTTGTTGTCGCGCAGGACAAGCTTTTCCGTCGCCGAATCACGATCGACCACAAGGTGCGCCATCTCCTCGAGATCCTCCTCGCGAAAATGGTTAAGCATCAGGCGCCCATAGGCACTCGCCGCATAGAAGGAGCCCTGTACGGGCTTTCGCTCCTCGTCGTCATACTCCTGGTTGTTGGAGAACGCCATAACCTGCACGATGTTCGCGAAGCGGCGGTAGGCCTCGTTCTTGAAACGCGCGTGCATCCGGTCGTGCTCGGCCAAGATGCCATCCTTGTTGTTCTCACGCTTCACTTCCATGAAACCCAGAGGCATGCCGTTCACTAAGAACGTGATGTCGGGCCTGAAGCTGTCTTCACCGTTGGCGTAGGGCAGCTCGGTAACCACAGTGAAGTCATTGTTAGCGGGGTTTTCGAAGTCGATGAGGCGGTAGCCCTCCAAGCTCGACTGGAGGCAGGCGAAGAACGCGCGGCCCAAGTCGTTGCCCGAGAGCTTGAGCTTCAACTGGCTCACCAAATAATGGGCCTTGTCGGCATCGACGGGCCTGCTGTTGATGCGCTCAAGTGCCTCGCGAAACGGTTCGAAGAAGGTGTTTGTATCGACGTCGTAATCGATGCCTGAAACATCGCCTTTGATGGAATGATAGCGGTACCCGATGCGCGTGGCATGGATAATCGCAGGAAGCTTTACGTATTCGTCTTCTGGCCTGCCCATAATCTCACCACCTTCCCTGCAAACCCTTACTCACAAATTATATAGCTTGTGGTCAATCGGGCCTATATGCAGCAATGCTCGCGTGATCCTGCATCAGGACAATGGCTAGCCTTCAAGTCCTGGCAGGCTGCCCCCTCTCGCTCCATCTTCTTCGGATCGTTGGTCACTTCCCTTCCAGCTGCTTAATTGCCCGGTCGAAGTCGCTTTCTAGTTCGCGCATTTCGCGGGCGCGGTAGGCCTCGAACTCCTTCTCGGCCTTTTCGATGGCCTGCTTGTGGGAGATGGTTCCATGACCTTCGAGCAGCGCTCGGCGCGAGTTGACGATTTCGCGGTCAAGCTCTTCAACCCATTCGGCCATGGTCATCGCTCGCTCTTCTAGAGCCTGCAATTCGGCATAATCGAGAAAACGAGCAACCAGCAGATTGAGCGTTTGCAGCTCTTTTTCGGTGAGATAGTTTTTCGCAATGCATACGTCAGCTTTAGTGACGTAGTCGCCATCGAACGTCGTCATGCCCACAAGCGGCTTTTCGCGATCGACGCGGTCGTAAATAACCTCAGCCGCCGTGTGTTCATGGACAGCGTAATGAAGTTTGTTCTGCACGGTGGCGAAGAACTTGCGCGTCATGGATGATTTCGGATCGTAGTCAATGGCCGTCGCATAGATATCCGTTACCTGCTGATAAAGGTTGCGCTCACTGGAGCGAATATCACGAACCCGCTGCAGTAGTTCGCGGAAATAGCGGCTGCGACCGTCCTTGAGCCGGCGATCATCGAGCGCGAAACCTTTGACAGCGTACTCCTTGAGGACGCGCGTAGCCCATTGGCGAAAACGAACGCCTTGCTGAGACTTCACGCGATAGCCCACAGAGATAATAACGTCCAAGCTATACACAGCAACAGGCTTATCTGAACAGGCAATTTGCGTTTTTTGCAAATTGCTTTCTTCGTCCAATTCGCCTTCTTCGAACACATTACGAATATGCTTCGAGATCGTAGAGACATCCCGTGCGAAGAGTTGAGACATTTGCGCTTGCGTCAGCCAGACCGTCTCGTCTTCGAGCTGCACGTTCAGACGAATATCGCCATCGGGGGATTCGTAGATCTCGATATCGCTCATGAGGGCTCCTTGCGGCGGGATATAGGCTATCGCGTCCAAAAAGGCATCCCCAAGAACGTCTTCCCCAAGCCCATCGCACTTCTCATGCTAAACAAAAAAGCCGCCGAGCGAACTCAGCGGCTGACAATTCTTGGTCGCGGGGGGCGGATTTGAACCACCGACCTTCGGGTTATGAGCCCGACGAGCTGACCAGACTGCTCCACCCCGCAATGGGTTACCTCAAAGGGCGAGGATATATATTACTCGCCTGAGCGCGAATTGCAAGTCTTCTATCACACTTCACCTCATTCGGCACAATTCCTGCACATGTTCGCCGTCCCAATAGCCTCCAACACGATTTGTCGCATCGTACACGGACGACCACCCTACTCCGTGCTATGATGCCGCCTATGCTTTCCCAGATCAGACAAAACGGACTGCCCTCGTGGGCCTACAAGGCGGCGCTGCTTTTGGCGGCCGCCATTTGGGGCATGGGCACGGTGGTCATCAAGTCCACCGTCGACGAGTTCCCGCCCGCTTGGATCGTGGGCGTGCGCTTCACCTTTGCCGGCATCATCCTCGGCATTGCCACGGCGCCGCGCATCTCCCGCGCCTTCGCCCGCAACAAGCGCGGACATCTGCGCGACGGCGCGGTGCTGGGCGTCTTTCTATTCCTCTCCTACTGGTTCAACTCCACGGGACTCACCGACACCACCGCCTCCAACAGCTCGTTTCTCACCACGCTCTACTGCGTGATCATCCCCTTCCTCGGATGGATCATCATTCAGAAGCGACCGACCCGCTACAACATTGCGGCGGCTATCCTGTGCGTCACCGGCGTGGGTTGCGTGGCCTATGCCGGCATCGGCGAGTTCTCGCTGCGCTTCGGCGACTTCATCACGCTGGCCTCGGCTCTCTGGCTGAGCTTCCACGTGCTGTACACGGCGAAGTACGCGCCGGGACGCTCTATGATGCTGCTCACGGTCATTCAGTTCATCGTGGCGGGCCTGCTGGGACTCATCACCGGGCTTATCACCGAGCCCGTACCCAACTTCAGCCAGTTGGGCGCCGACACTTGGATGAGCCTCATCTACATCACCGTGTTTGCCTCTTGTGTGGCCCTAGGATTGCAAAACGCCGCTGTGGCCCGCGTTGATCCGGCCCAGGCGGCGCTGTTCCTTGCCACCGAATCGGTGTTCGGCGTGACGTTCTCCATCCTGCTTTTGGGGGAGGCGCCGACGATTTCCACCTACCTGGGATTTGCCCTCATCTTCGTCGGCATCGTTGTCAGCGAGTACTTACCCCTGCGAGCCGAAAAGATCGCGGCCCAGAAGGCAAAAACGGCCGCCGAAACGGCCGTCCTCGATTGCAAGCGGGCCGAAACCCAAGCAACCGACCTCGAAGAGGCCGACGCGTTCATGCGCTAGTTACTCGCGGCCGTCCCAGCAGTAGGTGCAGATTTTCTCCGGATCGATGCCGATGGCCTCTATCATGCCCTGGAGGCTCTGGTAGCTCAGCGAATCGAAACCCATGTCCTCGCAGATGGTCTTCAGCAGGCACTGGCCACGCTCGGTGCGGGCGTCGGCGTACTCGTCCAGATGGGCCACGCCCTCCTCACCTTCTAGCTGATCCACTACGCGCCGCGCGATGAGGTCCATATCCGACTTGCTGGACGAGAAGCTCAGATACTTGCAGCTGTACATGATGGGCGGGCACGCGCTGCGCATGTGCACCTCGGCGGCGCCGGAATCGTACAGGAAGTTCACCGTCTCGCGCAGCTGGGTACCGCGCACGATGGAGTCATCCACGAACAAGAGCTTCTTGTCGCGGATGAGCTCGGGCACCGGCACCTGCTTCATGTTGGCGATCTTGTTGCGCAGATCCTGGTTCGCCGGCATGAACGACCGCGGCCAGGTGGGTGTGTACTTGATAAACGGACGACCGAAGGGCATCTTGCTCTCGGTCGAATAGCCGATGGCATGGGGGATGCCGGAATCGGGCACGCCGGCCACGAAGTCCACCTCGGGGCACGCGCCGCGCGCTGCCTCGTCGCGAGCCATGATGGCACCGTTGCGGTAGCGCATCACTTCCACGTTCATACCCTCGTAGTTGGAGTTCGGGTAGCCGTAGTACACCCACATGAACGCGCACATCTTCATCTCGTCGCGCGCCGGCGAGAGTACCTCAACCGCATCGGGCGTAAGCCGCACGATCTCCGCCGGGCCCAGCTCGTACTCGTCGTGATAGCCCAGCTTGTGATAGGCAAAGCTCTCGAAGGCAACGCAGTGGCCGTCATCGTCGGCGCCCACAAGCACCGGCAAGCGACCCATGAAGTCGCGGGCCGCAATGATGTCGCCGTCCTCGGTCATAATGAGCAGCGTGAGCGAACCGTCAATCTTCGATTGGGCATACTGGATGCCGGCGACCAGGTCATCCTTCTGGTTGATGAGCGCCGCCACCAGCTCGGTTGAGTTCACCGCGCCAGAGCTGAGCGCCATAAACTGCGCATCGTGATCCTCGAAATACTCTTCCACCAAGGCCTCGGCATTGTTGATGGCACCGATGGTCGTGATAGCGAAGGTGCCCAAATGCGAGCGCACGAGCAGCGGCTGCGGGTCGGCGTCCGAGATGCATCCGATGGCGCTCGTGCCGTGGAAGCGCACGATGTCGTCCTCGAATTTCGTGCGGAACGGCGTGTTCTCGATAGAGTGAATCTGACGCTGGTAGCCATCCTCGTGGTCAAGCACGATCATGCCCGCTCGACGCGTGCCGAGATGCGAGTGGTAATCGACGCCGAAGAAAACATCCATCACCACGTCGCGCTTGGAAACCGCTCCGAAAAAGCCGCCCATGAAATCCTCCGTCTTAGTGTTTCAACGATAGATCAAAGTATAAATGGTGCGCCTGAACGATTGTTGCCTTGCGGTTAATTGGCTCAAAATTCACGATTTTAGGGAGAAGGCCTGCCAGATGAGCCAGGTGCGTCCGCGCCTACTCGATGACATAGCGATGCTGCCGAACGGCGGCCACCGCTGCGGCATTCAGCGAGCAGCCGATGCCCGTCTCGTGGCCCGGGGCGTTCAGCGTGATGATGCCGTCGGGGGCGGTATAGGCAGGCACCGTGAGGTCGGCGTCGAAGTAGCGCGCCGTGGCGCCCAGATCGCCGGGGATGACCACTCCGGGCAGCGTTTGGAAGGCCGCGTGGGCAAACCGCGACACGCCGGTATCGTACATGCCGCTCATGCAAACCTCGCGGCCCTCGGCCAGCGCTCGGTGCACGAAGGCGAGCGACCGCTCGATGCCGCCGAACTTCCCGATCTTCACCATGGCGCAGCGCAACTCGGGATGCTCGAACAAGCCGGCGGCCTCTTCGGCGTTCACGAAGGATTCGTCCACGCAGATGGGCATGGCCAGCGTATGCTGGAACGACGCGAGTCGGGTGAAAGGGTCTCGCAAAGCCCGCTCGCCCCCGGCGGCGGCCAGGTTCAGTGGCTCTTCGATCCAGCCGATATCCAGCTCGTCGTAGGAGCGCAGCTCGGCCAGGTTGTGCAGGCCGAAGCTCTGGTTCGCGTCCAGGGTGATAAGCAGATGCGGGAACGCCCGACGCACCGCGCGTACCGCCGGAAGCCCCCGACCGGGAGCCACCTTCAACTTAATGCGCTGGTAGCCCGCGTCCACGCACTCGCGCACTTCGGCCACCGTTTGGGCGGGCGTGCCCAGGCCCACCACCGCGCCGCTGTACACCTTGCGCGTCGCCCCGCGTCGATCCCCGGAGTGCGCCAAAGCCACAGCGGCGTCGTCTCCCTCGAGGGCCGCAGCGACCCGGTTCATACGGTCGAACTCCTCGCCGAGCAGCTTCCACAGGGGTTTTTCCGTAACCTTGCCGTACAAGTCCCAGCAGGCCATCTCCAAAGCGCTCACCGCCATGGGGAACGCCTCCGCACCTTCCAGCGAGAACAGGTCGGCCGCCACCTCGCGCGGGTGCAGGTACGTGCCGGCGATGACCCGGGGCGCCAGCACGTCGCGCAGCACGCGCAGATCGTCGCCGAGGGTCTCGGGCAGATACCAATCAGTGTCGAAGGCCGTGCATTCCCCCAGCCCTACGCGGCCCTTGCGATCGATCACCTCGACAATCACCGTGTCGCGGTAGGTCAGCGTCTCCTTCGGCGTTTTGAAGGGCTTGGAAAACGGCAGGCGCCCATGATGCAGCACCACGCGCCGAATGTCGATGTTCTCGTGGAACAGCGCCTCGCAAGCGGCGCGATCGATCTTACCGATGCCCGAGCGAGGCAGCTCGTCCACAATGGAGATCTGCTCGGGCACGTACAACTTCGACAGCCGCTGGGAAAGGGCCTCCCGCAGCGTGCGCGTGCTGATGAGCGGGGCGTCCGGCGTCAGCTCTACCACCGCTGCCGGGCGCCGGCCCCAGCGCGCGTCGGGCAGGCCGAACACGTAGGCGTCGGCCACGCCGGGAATGCGCACCAGGGCATCGACGATCTCGGCCGGGTACACGTTCTCACCGCCGGAAATGAACATGTCGCCGGTGCGCTCGCGCACGTAAAGGCAGCCGTCGTGCAGCGCCGCCGTATCGCCCGTGAGGAAGAAACCGTCCACGGTGAAGGGCGCCCGAGCGTTGGCGTAGCCGCCGAACACCCCCGGCCCGCGCAGGGCCAAACGGCCGAAGCCGGCTGCGTCCGGTTCCACAATACGGGCCGAATAACCTGGCAGAAGCCGCATACCTCCCGTGAACTGGGGCGTGATCAGCGTGTTCGCCACTTGGCTCGACGTCTCGGTCATGCCGTAGCTGGCATACACGCGCCCGCCGGCCTCCAGAGCCCGGGCCACGGTCTTCGCGTTCAGCGGGCCGCCGCCGAGCAGCACGCACTCGTACTGGGCCAGCGCGCTCGGCCGCGCATTCAGCATGTCCTGCAGCATCTTGTCCACCACCGAGATATGGGTGGCGTGCATCACCTCGGCGTCACGCAGCACCGCCGCCGCGTCGAAGCGCTCGTAAATACGCAGAGGCCAGCGGCTGCAGACGCTGCGCACAAGCACCTGAAAACCGCCCACGTGGAAAAACGGCAGCACCGCTTGCCACAGGCCGCGCCCCCGAACGCGCCCAGAAAGCACCCGGTTCGACGCCTTCGACGCCTCCACGAGGTTGCCCCAGGTGAGCTCGGCCGCCTTGGGCTTGCCCGTCGTGCCGGAGGTGAACATGATGAGGGCCCGATGGCTGGAATCGAAGACATGGGCGGCTCGTTCGGCGAAGTGGATGGCATCCTCGACTGAGCCGCCGAGAGAGTCGTCCACCCGTCCCGCCCGCTCGTTGCGCAGAAGCGAGTTGCACACCGCCTCGAAGAGCTTGGGCTCGCCGGCCGCGTCCACCGTGTAGGCCACGCGCAGCCCCGCCCGTTCCAGCTCCAGCACGCGCGTGAGCTTCTCGGCGTCGGTCAGCCGGTGGTTCAGCGCCACCAGGGCGAACCCCCCGTAGGCCGCCGCCAAGGCAAGGAACACGTACATGGGGCCGTTCGGCAGATCCACCGCCACCGCATCGCCTGGGAAGACGCCCTTATCCCGCAGCCGCCGCGCGAGCTGAGAGGCGATGAGCCTCGCCTGGCGATAGGTGTAGGCCGTCTCGTTGCCGCGCCGATCGACCGCCGTGAAGAACACGGCCTCAGGGCGCAACTGCGCGGTGCTTTCGAAGATATCGATCATGAACGGCTCGTGGAACTCCTTGGGCGCGATAAGCTGAACAGGGCACAGGAAGCCCCCCGCCGGCTGCGGCAGGGGGGCGAAGCATCCTACGGAAACTTCGGGAACTGGGTGAAGTCGGGGGCGCGCTTCTCCTTGAAGGCGTCGCGGCCCTCTTTGGCCTCGTCGGTGGTGTAGTACAGAAGTGTGGCGTCGCCGGCCAGCTGCTGCAGACCCGCAAGGCCGTCGGTGGCGGCGTTGAACGATGCCTTCATGAAGCGCAGGGCTGTGGGGGAAAACTGCATCATCTCGGCGGCCCAGGCCATGCACTCGTCTTCCAAATCGTCGAAGGGCACGACCTTGTTCACGAGGCCCATTTCCAACGCCTCGTCGGCCGTGTACTGGCGGCAGAGGTACCAGATCTCGCGAGCCTTTTTCTGACCCACGATGGCGGCCAGATACCCCGCGCCGTAGCCGGCATCGAAAGAGCCCACCTTAGGCCCGGTCTGGCCAAACTTCGCCGTATCGGCCGCAATGGTGAGGTCGCACAGAATAGAGAGCACATGCCCTCCGCCGATGGCGTAGCCGTTCACCATGGCGATGACGGGCTTAGGCACTACGCGGATGAGCCGCTGCAAATCGAGCACATTCAGGCGCGGGATGTTGTCCTCGCCCACGTACCCTCCGTTGCCGCGCTTCTTCTGGTCGCCGCCGGAGCAGAACGCCTCGTCCTCGTGGCGGCCGCCGTGGTTCACGCCGGTCAGCAGAATGACGCCCACGGACGCATCATCGCGCGCCTCGGAGAAGGCGTCGTACATCTCCATCACCGTCAGCGGGGTGAACGCGTTGCGCCGCTCGGGCCGATTGATGGAGATCTTCGCCACCCCATCGCACAACTCGTAGCGAATCTCGCGGTACTCTTTACCGCACTTCCAATCGTAGTTGCTCAACTTACATCCCTTCTGTTTCGAAGCGCTTCTTCAGGGCTTCCTGGTGGATGGCGTGCTGCAAGGCCACTTCCTTGGAAATCGTGCCCTCTTTCACCAGGCGGTGCAGGCTCTGGTCCATGGTGCGCATGCCGGCGCCGGACGACGAGGCGATAACCGAGTCGATCTGATGGGTCTTCTCCTCGCGGATGAGGTTGCGGATGGCCGGCGTGGCGGTCATGATCTCGAAGACGGGTACGATACCCCCGTCCACCGTGGGCACGAGCTGCTGGCTCACCACGGCCTGCAGCACAAGCGACAGCTGCATGCGAATCTGGCGCTGCTGGTTGGCCGGGAAGGCGTCGATGATGCGGTCCACCGTGGAGGAGGCGCCCGTGGTGTGCAGGGTGGAGAATAGAAGCTGGGCCATCTCGGCGGCGGTCATAGCGGTGCCGATGGTCTCCTGGTCGCGCATCTCGCCGAGCAGGATGACGTCCGGCGCCTCGCGCATCGCGCTGCGCAGCGCCTCGGCGTAGGTGGCGACATCGGAGGGAATCTCGCGCTGGGTGACGATGCAGCCCTCGTGGCGATGCACGTACTCGATGGGGTCTTCCATGGTGATGATGTGCCCCGTGCGCGCCTTGTTCAGCTTGTCGATGATGCAGGCCAGCGTCGTGGACTTGCCGGCGCCCGCAGGACCGGTGACCAGCACGAGGCCCTTCTGGAAGTCGGCGCAGGCCATGACGTCGTCGGGGATGTGGTAGTCGGCGGGGTTGGGCAGCGTGAAGGGGATGACGCGAATGACGGCGCCCAAAGACCCGCGCTGGCGGAACACGTTCACACGGAAGCGCCCCATGCCCGGCACGGCGAAGGAGAAGTCGTCGTCATGGTTGTGGCCGTCCGTGAAGATCTGCTCGTCGCGGCCGGACAGCTCGTAGATGGCGTCCACCAGCTCCTTAGTATCGGCGGGCATGAGCGGCGCCATGTCCATGCGCACCTGACGGCCATCGGCGGTGTAGGTCAGCGGCAGGCCCGCGACGATGAAGACATCCGAGGCCTTCTTGTCGATCATTTCCTGCAGCAGTGCCTTCAGTTCCATAGAAGCTCTCCTTATCTTTCTAGCCGAGCCACAGGTTCTCGCCTGTGCCGTCGTCGATCCATTCCGCTGTGACTTTCCATTGCTCAATGGTGTAGGTATTGTTTTGAATCCGCAGCACGATGGCCAGCGTGCGACCGCTTTCCATCGAGAACGTAGCCGAGATGAGCTCGCCGTCGCGGACAGTCGAATCGCTGTAGCGCTGCAGAACGTCCTCCAATGTGCCTTCAGCCAACGCGGCGTCCACGTCGGCGACGAACTGCTGGCCGACGGATTCTAGCTGATAGGTCTCTGTGGTCGTGGCCGCTTGGCGCTCGGTGGTGGAAAGCTCCGCCAGCGATGTCGTGACGGAAAGCACCGTGAGCACGGCCAGGCACAGCACGATGATGAGGGTGAACAGGCTGATAGGACCGATGCGCACCGAACCGTGGGGCTTAGCCATGGGACACCACCTCCCCTGCGGGCACATAGCGCGATGTCTCCAACGTGTACACAGGCTCCCCCTCGTTGCCCTGGAAGCAAAGACCGCCAGGGGCAAATCCAATGCCTTCCTCGGCTGCCTTGGCCGAGTCATTAAGAACCCGCACCTTCCACACCTCAAGCGTCAGGTAGTGCATCGTCCCGGCTTCGGTGTCCTCGGTGCGAAACGTGCACTCGGCAGACAAGAGGTCGGAGCCGTTCTCTACCTCGTGCGCCGGCTGCGACAACCAGCGATCGGCCATGGGGTCGGCCTCGTAGGCTTCCTTGAAGGCAATCGGATCGGCGGCGAACTCCTCGGCCACATTCGAGGCCAGCACGAGCCCGTCCATCAGATCGGCGCTCTCGCGACCTATGCGGTCGGCCTCGGCGTTCAGGTTCATGAGCACCGCCAGCGAGCCCGTCAGAAACACGAGCAGAAGCAGCGCCTCCACGATGAAGGCGGCGCCGGGCCACACGGCCCGCTCCTTGCGTACGCGTCCGATGCGGTCGTTGTAACGGGCCAGGCGCGCGTCGGCGACATTCGCCTCGGCCCTATGGGCGGCCACAGAAGCGGACGCCATGGAGCGACGACTCTCGGATCCTCCGGCCATCACGCATCACCTCCCGCCGCGCGCAGAGCCACCGACGTCTGTCCGGCATCGGTGACGATGGTCAGCAATCCTCCCCCGTAGGAGAAGTCGAAGACGGACGACCGCACGATGGCCGTGGCCTTCGACGGGTCGTAGGGGGCATCGGCCAGGGCGTACTCCTCCATGATGACGCCGTCGTAGCGGTACAGGCGCGTCTCGTACACCCCGGAGGGCAGCGTCTCGCGCAGCACCAGGGCCGGGCCGTCCAAAAGGCAGCGCGTGTCGCTGGCGCCGGCTGCTTCGGGCAGCCCCAGCTCCTCGCGGCCTTGGGCGACGACCATGTCGACTCCCTCTTCGGTCACCCAAGCGCAGGCCACCGCATCAATCTGGTCGTTGGCCCGCACATCGTTGGCAAGCAGCGTAAGCGAGAGCCGCTGGTTGTCGGCCGCGTCTCCCTCGCGGTTCAGCCCGCGATACACGTCGGTGCCGGCCAGGATGGCCATCAGCAGCGTCGCCACGAACAGCGCGAACAGAAGCCCTGTGAACACGCGCCCGAAATCGCGCTCGCGCTGACGCCGCACACCGCCGGCCCCGTAGGTCTTGCTCGACGAGGCGAGCCGGGTCGCCCCTTTCAGCTTCTCGGTCATCGCGGCACCACCACCACGCTGGGCGGCACGTTGGAGGCGAAGGCCTCATAGGTGACCGCGTAATCCTGGTGGTTCACAATGAGCCCGTAATGCTCTTCCAAATAGCTGAGGCGCGCCGGATAGGCCCCTTCCACCGCCGCGCACTGCATGGCCGCATCCAGCACCGCCGTGCGCACCGAAGCCGCCGATTGGGCCTCGGTCTGGGCGCTCGTCATATCCCAGGCAAACCACAGCAGCACGGCCAGCACCACGGCCGCGATGACGGCAACCACCCGCCGGGTGCGCCGCTGCTGCATCTGGGCTGTCTTACCGTGAATCATGATGGCTAGCCGATCGAACCCATGATGCCGATCAGCGGCAGCATGACCGAGATGAGCGTGGCCCCCACGGCAATGGTGAGAAAGGCGGCCAAAGCCGGCTCGATGTTGTCAATGGCGGCATCAATCTGCAGAATGGCGTCGTCGAAGAAGTTGGCCGACAGGCGATCGAGCGCCGCGTCCAGCGAGCCGGAGCGCGTGCCGATGGTGAGCAGGCGCGCGTGAATTTGCTCGAACACCTCGGCTTCGCTGATGGCCTGAGCGAGCGAGCGCGGGCTTTCCGCGTCAATCATCAGCCCGTAGGCGGCCGTGGCCTTCACCTTAAGCCCCTCGTGCTCCACCACCTCGATGGCGCGCCGCATGGCCTCGTCGGTGTTGATGCCCGAGGCGGTGTAGGCGGCCAGCGCCGAGGCGAACCGGGACACGGCCAGCTGCTCCATAGCGGGACGGGTGGCCGGGAACTTCTCCATAAGGTGCATCACCGCGATGCGCCCCGCTTCCGAGCGGCAGGCGATGGCAGCGCCCACAGCCACGATAGCGCAGATGAGCGTGATGCCGAGGGCCACCCAGCCGATAGCCACCGACACGCCCACGGCCCCCGAGGAGCCGTCGGTGAGCGAGCCAGCCATGGAAACGTACACGTCCTCGAACACCGGCAGAATGATGATAACCGTGAAGGCCAAGATGATGCTCATGATGCACAGCAGCGCCGCCGGATAGCCCACCGACGAGCGAATCTTCGCGAAGAGGCGGTCCTCCTCGTCGTAGTAGACGCCGAGGGAGCGCAGCACTTCCTCCAGGCGGCCCGAGGCCTCGCCCACGCCCACCATATCCACGGCGTAGCGGGGGAAGGCGCCGGACGCCTTCATGGCGACCGCCAGCGTATCCCCGGCGCACAGGCGCCCGTAAACGCTCTCGCAGGTCGCCTGCAGAGCCACATCCCCAATGTCCTCGGAGAGCATTCCCACGGCCTCGTCAGTCTGGATGCCCGCCGCCAGCATCATGGCAACGCTCTCGCAGAAGAGGCTGATGCCTGCGCTATCGAGTTTTGGTTTGGCCATGGCGTCCCCTGCCCTTCTTCTAGTAGGTGTAACGATCGGTATAGCTCGTGCCGTCGCCAATGGTGCTTGCGGCGCCACTGGCGGCAAAGGTCAAATCTACGCGCGTCCAGCTGTTCGGCTTAATGCTTATCTCGACGCTTATCCATTCTCCGTCAATATATACCATGTTCCATGCATGGTACACATCATCAGGAGAAACGTAGCCGGTAATCACTTGGCAGGGAATGCCAAGGCTGCGCAGCATGGCCGCGCCCAGCGATGCGTAGTCGAAGCAGATGCCCGTCCCCGAGGCCAACGTTGCGTCCGGATCGGGCACGTATCCTGTGGCCGAGGCCAACTGGGCGGCCTTGTCGTGATCGTAGGTGATGTTGTCCACCACCCACTGGTAGATGTTGCGCACGACATCGCCCTGATTGGCAGCGCCCTGGGCCAGCTCGCGCGCCTTCGCCACCACGGCGGAGGACTCGTTGTAATTCACGAACATGTTCGGCACGAGGAAGGGCGCCGTCTCACTGGAAAGGTTCACGTTCTCGATGACGCTGAACAGCTCCACGTAGTTGTTACCTGAGGTGTTCTGCATAACGCGAAAGGTGTAGGGGCCATCGCCCATGTTGATGGGCACGATGATGGGCGTGCCGTCGCCGGGCAAATCGTAGTTGTAGCTCATCTCGCCCTTGACCACCTGGAACTTCAGGCGCGCATCGTTTCTCGCGGAAGCGCCCACGACGCCCTGGGCCAGCTGCGAGGTGTCGATGGCGCACTCGTTGCCGGTCTGGGCGGCGCCCTCGTTGAAGGCGACCAGAGCCACCGAACCGGGCACGGAGTAGGCCGGGCCCGAAGTAGTGCTCTCGCCATTGTTCGGGTCGCCCGAGCCTCCGGGAATGCCGGATCCGCCCGTGCCCCCCGAGCCTCCCGACGAGCCGCCGCACGCCACCAGCAAAGCCGCGCACGCCAGCATCAGGGCCACGGCAACGACGGTCGCCGCGCGGCGGTATGTCAGTCTGCGCGCCAAACCGCTACAGCCACTCCTTCAGGGTCTTCACCAGAAGCTCGATTTCCATAGGCTTGGACATATGGGCGTTCATGCCGGCGGCACGAGCACGGGCCACATCATCGGCGAAGGCATCGGCCGTCAGCGCCACGATGGGAATCTCGCCCAAATCGGGGCGCGGCGTAATCGTCGTATCATCAAGGCCCTTGCCCTCGGCGGCGGCGCGAATAGCGCTTGCCGACTCATAGCCGTTCATCACGGGCATCTGAATGTCCATGAACACCAAGTCGTAGTAGCCCGGCTCCGCATCGAGCAGCTTCTCCACCGCGATGCGGCCGTTCTCGGCATGATCCACTTCCAAGCCCGTCATGCCCATGATGTCCAGGGCAATGGCGGCGGCGATGGAATTGTCCTCGGTCAAAAGCACACGATGCCCGCTGAAGTCGCTCTGCTTGAGCACCTCGTACTCGCTGGTCGGCTCGCTCTCCTCTTCGGACGTGAGCAGGCCCTTCATCACATGCACGAGACGGCTCTTGAACAGCGGCTTGGCAATGAAGGCGTCCACACCCACCGAACGGGCCTCCTGCTCGACGGCCGTCCAGTCGTAGGCCGACAGGATGATGATGGGCATGTCGTCGGAGACAATCTCGCGAATCTCGCGGGCCGCCTCGATGCCGCTTTTGCCCGGCATCTTCCAATCAAGAATAACGGCTACGTAGCTGCGCTCATCCTCGACCGAATGGCGCACCGCCTCAACGGCGTCCTCGCCCGACAACACGTAGTCGGGCTCCATGCCGATGGACTTCAGCACCTCGCAAGCGCTTTCAGCGGCAGCCTCCTCGTCGTCGGCCACCAGCACCCGCAGACCCTCCAGAGGCGTCAGATCCTGGTCGTCGCCGTCGCGCAGCTTCATGTACACCGTCACCGTGAAGGTGGTGCCCTCGCCGAGCTTGCTCTTCACGTCGATGGTGCCGTTCATCAGGTTCACCACCGAGCGCACGATGGACATGCCAAGGCCGGTGCCCTCCACCTTCGTGACGCGCGAATCGTTGGCGCGCGTAAACGGCTCGAACACCGTCTTCACGAAGTCCTCGGACATGCCGCAGCCTGTGTCGGAGAACGTGAACTCGTAGCAGCCCGAGCCCTTCACGCGGCTCGGCAGCTCCTTGATGCGCAGGCTCACGGTACCGCCTTCGGGCGTGAACTTCACCGAGTTGCCCATGATGTTCACGAACACCTGCTGCAGGCGCATGGGATCGCCCACCACGTGCTCGTGCTGAATGTCGGCGATTTCCACCTTCAGGTTCAGCTTCTTGTCGTTGATCTGGGGCGTCATGATGGACATGAGGCTTTCCACCGTCTCCGGCAGGTCGAAGTCCTCTTCCGACAGCCCCAAGTTCCCGCTCTCGATCTTCGCCATGTCGAGCACCTCGTTGATGAGCCCGAGCAAGTGACGACTCGAGGTGGTGATCTTCGTGAGGCAGTCCTTCACGCGCTCCGGATCGTCCAGATACATCGAGGCGATGGCCGTCAGTCCCATGATGGAGTTCATGGGCGTGCGAATGTCGTGGCTCATGGAATTGAGGAAGTCGGTCTTGGCACGGCTGGCGCGCTCGGCCTCGCGGAACGCGTCTTCCAGCGCGTTGTGGTTCGCAATCTCGCGCTCTTTCACGTCGGTGACATCCTGCACCGAAAGCAGCACGCTCGTCACCTGGTCGGAGGCGTCGCGCTGCAGCGGCAGCATGGAGGCCTGCAACCAGCGAACCTCGCCCGTGTCGGGATCCTTCAGGCGATACTCGAAGTGCAGATACGTCGTGTCCGGCGTCAGATGCTCGCGAATGTGCTCCGGCGTGAGCTCGGTCTTCATGCGCTCGGCTTCCTCGTCGTCGCAGAAGCGCGTCTGCCAGTAGTAGCGGAACATATGGTACTCGCCGTTGCGCGGCAGGTCGTCCTTAATGCCCTCGTCCTTCAGATACTCGTAGGTGTTAGCGACCAGATCGATCACCGCGAAGCGCTGGAAGAGCGCCAGCGAAGAGTTCACGATGCTCGTCACATGGGCGCTCTCGCTTAAGAGCTTACGGCGCTGGCGCATGGTCTGCACGAGCAGGAAGCCCGCCACCAGGGCCAACGCGCCACCAACGAGGGCCACCAACATGAGACCGGCCGCATTCGCCCTGCTCTGCATGCCGTCGGTGATAGAGCTGGGGAAGGTGCGCATGATGAGCCAGTCGTAGTTCTCGATGGGCATGACGTACGCCGTGCCCGCGCCCGAATCCCCCTTGTAGTTGAAGGTGACGGACACGCCGCTTTCCAAAGACGCCTCCAGCTCGGTGCGCGAGATATTGCCCGAGGATTCGTCCTCGAGATACAGATCGACGGCGTTTTTCACCCCGCTGGTATAGGTGATGGACGAGTGGGCCATAACGTCGCCGTTGCGATCGAGCAAGTAGGTGTTGGTCTGCTCGTTGAAAATATAGGTGCGCAGGAACTTCTCCATGGAATCTTCCCGATACGCGCCGCAAATGACGCCAACCACTTCGTCCTTAAAGTAAAGCGGCGTGTAGAAAATGACAGAGAGGTCGTTGTAGAACAGCGAATTCTCGACCGCGCAGACGCCCGACTCGCCTTCCATGCCCCGCGCGAAGTATTCGCGATCGCTCGCGTCGGCCTCCTGGCCCTTGTCATCGACGGTGAGGCCATCGCTGAGAGAAATCGTCGTGTAATCGAACTTCGTGTAGTTCGCCAACTGCTCGATACCGGCAGCGCTAATCTCGTCCACGCTCGCAAGCGTGCTCTCGTACATGGAGGACAGGAGCTTGATCTCAGTCTGAGAGTCGGTCATCCACTCGCTGATGCGCCGCGCCGACTGCTCGGTGGAGCCCTGAAGGTACTTCGTGTTCTGCTCGTAGATGCGTTCGTTGTTCATCGCGATAAACGAAACGAGCGCGGCGATGACTATGGCCAGCGCGATAAGAATCACGGCAATGCGGCCGTACCTCGTTTTGTTGTCTGTTTCAGTCATTCGCTGGGTTCCTTTGTTAGATGATGGCGATGGAGTCGACCACCAGGGCATAGGCGTCGCGCACGGCCGGCATGAGCTCAGGAACCGCTTCCATGTTGGCCGGCACGCCGGCGTCATCCAAACGCAGCGCATCGGACAGGGCGGCGGCTTCGAACAGCGGCGTGAAGCCCAAATCGCGGCTCACGCCCTTCAGCGTATGGGCACCGCGATAGGCCTCGGGGAGGTCGCCCGCCTCAAGAGCGCTTTCCAACGTCTGCATCGATGTGTCCTGCAAAAAGATCTTCGCGAACTTCTCGATGCGCTCGTCGGTAAGCAAGCGTCCGCGCACGGTTTCCAAATCGCCGCCCATGGCAGCGTAAGCAATCTCCAACGACATCTCGGTCTCCTTTTATCCCTTGGGTGACAGTCTACTGGTCAGATTCGTCTCTGTCGATGCCCGAAAGCGCCGTATGCGCCTCTTCAAGCAGCAAATCCCGTTCTTTCTCGTCCAAATCGCTGTAAAACACGTACCCGCTGCGGCCACCGCGCTTCTTGTGATACAGCGCTACATCGGCCCGGCGGAACAGCTCATCGTAGTCGCGCACATCGCTACCGGCAATGGCCACACCCATGGAAACCGACAGCGGGAAGCCTTCGAAGTCACCCTCAAGCGACCGATGGATGCGGTCGATCAGCGGACGCGGGTCGACGGGGCATTCCATGCACAAGAGGAACTCGTCGCCGCCCACGCGAGCCACGACGTCCTCACCGCGCACGCTTTCCTGCAGGCGCTCCGCGAAGTGCTTCAGCACGCGATCGCCGAACTGGTGGCCGTAGGTGTCGTTGGCCTGCTTGAAGAAATCCAGATCGCACAACGCCAGCACATGACGGTCGCGATGACGGTCGCACGCCTCCCCCGAGCCCAAGCGCTCGGCGATGACCTTGCGGGCGAAGGCGCCGTTGACCACTTCCGTCAGCGGATCGTGGTAGGCCTTGAACTGCAGGTCGATCAGCTCAGCCTGGCGATCGTCGATATCGATGAGCTTACCGATAGAGCCCAGGTAAACCGGATCGGACGGCCCCGACCACAGCGCGCGGGCCAGCACATGGAACCAACGCAGCTCGTCGCCCACGGTGGCTTCCATCTCCATATCGATCACCGGATCATCAATGGTGGTGGTGCGCAGAAGACGGCTGAGCTTCTCCAGGTTCTCCTTGCCGAACGTCGCGCAGAAAGCCTCATCGTTGTAGGGATCCATGATAATTTCGGGCAGATCGAGCTTGTGGTCGCTCCAGTCGGACAGCACGATCATCGGCGGCTCTTCGGTGAACTCGAACTGCACCTCGTTGCTCATGGAAGCGAAGAAGTGGTACTTCATGCGCTCGTAGTCGAGCAGCTCGAGGGTGCGGCTCGAGGCCTCGGCGTCGCCGTTATCCAGCGTCGCCTCGGACAAATGCAGCGAGTCAATCGAAATCTCGCGGCCCGTGATGCCGTGGTTCAGGCGCTTCTCCAAATCACCCGCCACCGCCGTCAGGCATTCCAGAATAAGCGGGTTGAACGCGCCGCACTCCCCTTCGCGAATCATGCGCAGGGCCTCTTCGTGGCTGAACGGCGGCTTGTAAACGCGGCGACTCGTAAGGGCGTCGTACACATCGGCCAGGGCAACTACCTGGGCCGATATGGGAATGTCGTCGCCCACAAGGCCATCGGGGTACCCCCGGCCGTCCCAGCGCTCATGGTGCCAGCGGCAGATGTCCCGCGCGACCTTCACTAGCTTCTCGTCCTTGTACAGCTCCAGATCGTCCAGCATATCGGAGCCCACGGCGGAGTGGGTCTTCATGATGGCGAACTCTTCGTCGGTGAAACGGCCCGGCTTGTTCAGGATCTCCTCGGGGATGGCGATCTTGCCGATGTCGTGCAAGCTGGAGGCCATCGTGATAAGCGAGATGTCCTCGGTGGTCAGCGGATACTGATCGGTCAGGCGCATGAGCTGCGTCAAGATCATCTCGGTCATGGCCTGCACATTCAGCACGTGCATGCCGCTTTCGCCGTTGCGGAACTCCACGATGTGCGACAAGATGTACACCATGAGGTTGTTGGACTTCTCGCGCTCGTACACCTGGTCGGCCACCATGCCCATGAGCGTGCGCTGCTTCTGGTACAGCATGAGCGTGTTCATGACGCGGCGGCGGACGATGTT
The DNA here is from genome assembly GCF_977113345.1 of Adlercreutzia sp. CNCM I-6216. NCBI lineage: Bacteria > Bacillati > Actinomycetota > Coriobacteriia > Eggerthellales > Eggerthellaceae > Adlercreutzia > Adlercreutzia sp. CNCM I-6216. The sequence continues at coordinate 7,147 of NZ_CDSBIE010000018.1, read as the reverse complement.
CACGTCGTAGGGGCGGTTGATGAAGTCGGTCACGCCCAGCTCGTAGGCGCGTTCGATATAGGCGGCGTCGGACTCGGCGGACACCATGATGACCGGGATGCCCTTGATCCAGCCGTTTTTGTTCATGACCTCCAGCACGTCGAAGCCGTTCATCTGCGGCATGACGTAGTCGAGCAGCACGAGCGATATGCCCGCGCCCTCTTTCTGCAACGCCGCCACGGCCTGCTTGCCGTCCTCCGCCTCGATGATGCGGTAGGCATCGCCGATCATGTCGGCAAGCAATGCGCGATTCAGCATCGAGTCATCAACGATGAGGATCGTCTGCTTCTCACTCAAGCTCGTAATGATGGCTCTCGCCCCCTTTCGAATGCGGCGCGCTTAGTAGCGGCTGTCGAAGATGCGCTTGGTCTTCTTTTCGGAACGCGGCAGCTCGCCCATGGGCACGCCCTTCGCCTCCGGCGTGCAGCCGAGCTTCGCCTTGAAGATGAGCGCGAGCTCCTCCTCGCAGCGCGCCAGCGCCTCGCCTTCAAGCGGCGTCTCGAACAGCACGGTGAGCACGTCGTGGCCATCGACGGCCTCGATCATCACCTGGTATTCGGAGCTGGTGCCGTCGGTGGCCTTGATGACCTCCTCCACCTGGGCCGGGAACATGTTGCAGCCCTTCACCTTGAACATATCGTCGGTGCGCCCGGTGAGCGTGGCGATGCGCGGATGGCGGCTGCCGCAGGCGCAGGTGCCGGGCACGATGCGCGTGAGGTCGTGGGTGCGGTAGCGAATGAGCGGCGCGCCCTGCTTGCGCAGCGTGGTGAGCACGAGCTCGCCCTCCTGGCCGTCGGGCAGCACCTCGCCGGTTTCGGGATCGACGATCTCGATGTAGACAAAGTCGTCCCAGATGTGCATGCCGTCGTGAGCGTCGCAGGAAATGCCGATGCCCGGGCCGTACACCTCGGTGAGGCCGTAAATGTCGTAAATCTCGATGCCCAGCTCGTCCTGAATGCGGTTGCGCATCTTCTCGCCCCAGCGCTCGGAGCCGATGACGCCCTTCTTCAGGTGAATCTTGTCGCGCAGGTTGCGCTTGGTGATCTCCTCGGCGAGAAGCAGCGCGTAGGAGCTGGTGGCGCAGATGACCGTGGACTTCAGATCCTGCATCATCTTCAGCTGCTTCTCGGTGTTGCCCGGCCCCATGGGAATGGCCATGGCGCCCAGGCGCTCGGCGCCCAGCTGGAAACCGATGCCGGCCGTCCACAGGCCGTAGCCCGGGGTGATTTGGATGCGGTCGAGCGGGGTGATGCCCGCCATCTCGTAGCAGCGGGCGAACTGCGTGGCCCAGTCGATGACGTCCTGCTGGGTGTAGGGGATGATAACCGGCGTGCCCGTGGTGCCCGAGGAGCTGTGGATGCGCACGACTTCCTCGTCGGGCACCGCCTGCAACCCCAGCGGATACACCGCGCGCAGGTCATCTTTCTCGGAAAAGGGCAGCTTTTCGAAGTCGGCCTGGGTGCGCACGTCCGCGACATCGATACCTTCGAACTTCTTCGCGTAGAACGGCGACCGCTCCTTAATGGTGGCCAGCTGATTGGCGATAAGCTCAAGCTGCTCTTTCGTCATTTCCATGGGCGCGCATCTCTCCTTCGGACACATTTGTTGCGAGTATGCCCCATTCTAACAAACTGGCAACAACTCGCACTCGTGAATCACGATAATCGCGCAGGGAAAAGGCGAGGTGATGGCTGGAAAGATGACGGATTAACCCATAGATGGCGGATCGAATCGGTAGCCGAATTTGCGGATGGCCTTGATCTCCGCGTCCCAGCCCATCTTTTTCCGTAAACGCGCAACGGCTATATCGACAGCCTTCGACTTCGAAGGGTAATAACCGTGCCATACGCGCTCATAAATATCTTCTCGGCTAAAAGCGCGATGGGGATTCCTCACGAACAGCATGAGCAGATCGTACTCTTTGGGGGAAAGAACCACTTCGCATCCGGCTATGCGCACCTGCCGCGCCGTCGTATCGATCTCCGTCGTGCCCATGCGCAGCGTCTCGCGGAGCGCGCCGCGTTCGAGAAACTTATTGGCGCACGACAGCAGCTCCCGAACCGAAAAAGGCTTGATGATGCAGGCGCTTGCCCCGATTTCCATGCAGTGCAGGCACTCTTTCTCTTGAGAGGCGTCAAGCACCATGATCGTAGGGATATCGAGCGTGCGAATGTACTCGAGTAATTGAATACTGTCGATGCCCGTCAGACCAAGGCCCAGAACGGCAAGATCGAAATCCGCTTCTACAATGGCGTCAACGGCATCAAGCCCGTCACACACCGTGACGCAATAATGGCCCTCGCGCTCGAAGGCGGCTTTCACGACATCAGCCACGCATTGCTCGCCTTCAACAATAACGATGTTCGCCACGACTATCTGCCCCCTCTCCCGTTCGAAGGGGCGGCCGCAAGGACGGTCGGCGCGGTCGGCGCGGTCGCAACAGAGGGGTCAGCGCCCCTTGCGGCGCCTATTGTTTTCTGGGAGCCCCCCCCCCCGAGCTGTTTTTTGCCCTGAGGATTAAAAGGGCAGCTGCAGCCGGCCGCACCAGCAGCAGTTCTCTTTAATTCCCTCGGAAAACCCATCGGTTCACCTTTCTCATGCTTTACGGTGCGCAAAGCGAAGCGACTCGCCTCGCGCATCGCCGGATCCGCACCATCCGAAGCGAATCCCGTATCGCCCTTTTGCGATGTTACGATTTTACGCGAATCATACGATGCCCGACGGCTGCTTGGCGTCACCCTGCCCTACTTTCCTGCTAAACACGAGAGCTTGTCCTCTCGTAGCTCCATCCGATGATCCTTCCCGCTATTTGGCGTGTCGACCCCTCGCAAGACGGCGCATGCGCCCGAAGGCTACTACCGAAATGCCCGCCCCAAGTGCTGTTGCCACCAAAAGGACGACCACCCACCAACCCTGCGGATCGCCCGTCTGCGGAAGATGGATTAGCGTTTGGAACCAACTGGAACCGCCTCTGCCATTGGCCGCACTCGCGCCATCCGTCGCGGGGAGAATAGCCTGCTTCTCGCGATCGTAACCGCAAACCGAGCACACCTCGTGACGACGCCCATCATCGGCCATCACCTCGCGGAACTCATGAGCCCCCGCAGCCGCCTTGACGTTGCAGACAGTGCACTCGCGCCAGTGCCCCGCCGCATCGGCCTTCCAACCGCCGAACACGTGCCCCACCGACGGGATGGGCGTCGCATATCTCGTTGCGCCGCAATGCTTGCAATGATTCGATTTCAGACCGTCCTCAACGCAGGTAACGGGCTTGTCTACCGTGAAATTCGCCTCCCACTCGTGGGGAAGAACATCGAGCGGCCGTCTTTCAACGGCGTCACACGTAGTGCAGGTGCGCTTTTCGGTTCCTTGCTGAACGCAGGTCGAAGGAGTTTCGACAGCCCAGTCGCCCCAAACATGCTCCTGATACCCCCATGCCGCGTACACCGTTACATCGGCATCGACAAGCTCCACGCTATTAACATAGGCGTGGGAGGCCGCTCCATCGCGAGCCATGCCCTCATCGGCAGAGGTGGGCGCCGCCTCATGATCGAAGATGCCGTCGACACGACTGAGCGTCCAGCCGAGGAACACCACTTCCTTGCCGTTCAGGCCGCTGTGAGTGGGCCGAGCACTGCCGAGAGATACCGTGTCGCCGGCAAGATGAAGCCCCTCATCAACGGGAAGCCCCTTAACTGTACCATTTTCCTGAGCGTTTCCGTCGTAGATGATCTTGTATGACGTTTCGGAGAAATCAGGTACTCCGCTATTGTTGCGGTCCTGTGCCCATACGGCATAGAGAGTAAGGTCTTCCGTTCCCATGATAATTTTGCCCGAGACCAGCGCCTTCTTTGCTTCATCTCGCTGCTCCGCTGTAAAGGCATCTTCGTGCTTAGCCCGACTCCAACCTGCGAAGATTTCTGTGATGCCGTCGGGATTTCCGGGCTGCCGGCTGAAGCCCGTATCCGACGTCAACGGAACCGGCGTGCCCTTCCTGATGTCGGTCTGGCCTGCCGGGGCAGAGCCAACGCCGCCATTCAAATCGTAGGAAAGCGAGTAGGTCTCCAATACGTCGGCGACATTGTTCCTGTTGTCGTCATAGCCCCAAGCGGCATAGACGGTTTTATCGGCATCGTCGAACGCAACGCTCGTTACCAAGGTCGGCTCGTCATCGCTGCGGCTCAGGATCTTGGCGGGCCGCTCCGTCCAACCAAGGAAAGCGATGCTCTTGCCGTCGGCAGAGTGATAGATTGGCGTAGCGGTGCTGAGCGTGACGGTTTCACTCGTCAGATGGATTTCGCTATCGCTGGGCAAGCCTTCGATCGACCCTCCCGACTGCGCGTTGCCGTCATAATTGATCTTGTACTGCGGCTCTTGATAGTCCGCCACGTGGTTGCCGTTGCGGTCGGCAGCCCAAACGGCATACAACGTTCTGTCCGCCGTATCGAAAATGACGCTCGTGCCTGTGATGAGAGCCTGCTTGAGCTCCTCCTTCTGGGCCGCCGTGAAGGCATCCTCGTGTTCCGTGGCGCTCCATCCGACGAAAAGCTCATTGGCGTTGCGACGGAAACCTGCCTCCGTGGTCAGCTTGACTTCACTGCCTTTCGCGATATTGCTCACTTGCGCTGGAGGCGTTCCGCTGCCTCCGTTAAGATCGTAGATGAGAGAGTACGTTTCCAGCGCATCGGCCACGCCATCGTCGTCTTCGTCATAGCCCCAGGCAGCGTAGACTGTCTTGTCAGCAGCTCCAAAGGTGACTTCGGTAACCGTAGCCGGCGCCTCATCGGCACGGCCGAAAATTGAATTCGTTTGCGTTTCGGTCCAACCGATGAAAACCACTTTCTTGCCATCTACATCGCTATGCGTGGGCTTGGCGTCGCTCAAGGTCACCTTGTCGGAGGGGATGTGCGCTCCGCTGATCGTGGGCATCGCGCCAACCGTGTCACCGTCTCTAGCGTTGGCTTCATAGGTCAGCTGATATTCTTCTGTGTAGTCAGCTACTTTGTTCCCGTTGCGATCGGCGGCCCAGACGGCGTAGACGTTGGTATTGCCATCTGCATCGGCGTACTTGCTCGTATCTTTAGCGTCATCCGCAGAAACGTCGGCGCCTGGCTTTGACAGCATCGTCACCTCTGTCACGATGCTGTCTTTCAAGTCATCGTGATCCGCCTTGGTTTTTATCACACGGTCAAGGATCGGCGTAGTGCTCCAGCCGACAAAGATGTTGGTACCGTAAGTAAAGGTATGGTTTTTTACCTCAGCGGCAGCACTCGATGCGTCGTCATCATGCCCCAGGCTTTTACCGGAAACCGCACCGTTGGTGGAGAGCTGTTCCTTTGCCCCTATCACATGATGGTGGGGACAGATGATGTCGGTATAGTCACCATTGTTGCCGTGATAACGGACATGGACGGCATCGTCGTTGTAATCCGGATTGCTGTTACCATTGGCATCCATCGCATAGACGGCATAAAGGTGGACGTCATGATCGGGCATGTCATGCTGATCCGTAGAGATGATCTTGCCGATGGTTTCTTGAGTCGCATCCTCCTGAAGAACGTCCGCGATTTTCTCCAGGCTCCAGCCGACAAAGATCGTCTTCTCTCCCTTGTTCAGACTGCTGGTGCCCGTATAATTTGGCGAAACCTTCTCGCCTTCAACATGCTGCGTGGTTTCCGGAGCACCCGCTCCGGTTCCGCCGTTCAAGTCATAGGTCACCGAGTAGAGCTTCTTCACCTCGGCAGCAAAGGTCTTGTCATCCGCATTGATTACCTGCTCCTTCAACTGGTCAGTGGTATACGTGGTGGCTTCGTCTGTCCAGTTCCCCGTGAATCTCCAGCCACTCGAGGCCGTAACCGTCGGAATGCCCTCCTTCAGCGCATCGTTGTGCCACACCTTGGTTGAAGAGGCGCTCAGCGTTGCGTTTTCTGCACTAAAGGAAACAGTATGGGGTTGCTGAAGACCAATCGCCAGATCGGCGGTGCCTTTGCCTGTTCCTTTTTCAAGCGTCACCGTGGCCGTAGCGGTCGTCTCGTCATCACCCAGACCAAACGCCCCTCCACTTTCTGGTAGAGAAAACTTCAGCGGATTATCGCCGTTGGCATCGCTGCTGCCGGGGTTGGCAACAATCACATGGTAGGTATCTGCCCGCCGGCCCGTGAATTTAAACACACCCGTTTCGGTAATTGTCTCGTGGCTTTCGGTGTCGTCGGCGCCAACTCCATTCTGATGAGGTGCACTTACTTTAATCTTACCGGTATAGAGATCATCCGCGTCTTCCGTATAGACGCCATCGAAGTCTTTATCAATAAAGACCTTCCCTTCAATAACGCCCGTCTGGAACTCAACTTGAATGCGTGACAAGGGGTTGTGCCCCTGATTGAGCGTGCTGCCCACGGAATAGGGAGACACGCCGCAAGGCCCAAAGTTGACCACGCTGCCCACAAGATCGGCGCTGCTGTCAAACTTTGGACTCAGACGCAGGTTAACTTTTAGATCCGCATCCTCCGGAATGCTTTCGGTATCACTCGTAGCCGCGATGCGAATCATTTTCACATCGCCCCAATTGGTAATTTTTTCTGCCGTAACATAGTTATCATTCGTAACAGTACTATAGTGAAAAGAATCTCCAGGGGCTGCGCTTGCATCAACCTTGGTGCTGTACGTTACCTGAATATGATTGCGGACTGCAGATGCACCGCTGAGCGTCGGTTCTCCCGTCAGCATCATGTCAAAGTCAAATGCCTTATCTTGCATATGACTATCCCAGAAATCCCCCTCTTTGGGCACCGGAATAAAGTAATAAAAGGCCTGCGCGTCGTCCTTGGAAAAAACTCGTCCAGTTTCATTCTTGAGGGTAAAAAGCATGTCCACAACATGATCCGCATCTTTGAGATAGACCTTGTCGCCCTTTTCCTCGAAGTTTGAGTAGTCGCCTGCGTCATAGTCTGGTTCCGTGTTTGACTTGTCCAGCATTCTTGCGCCGAAGGTGAAGGTCAAGCCCAGACGCTGTTAGCGTCGGGCGAGAATAGCCACCTAAAGTCAAACTAGTTCAGCCAAATTCCAGTCAAGCAAAAACAGCCATTGCGACGCTGCTGGCCCTACACTG
>NZ_CDSBIE010000017.1:0-41150 GCF_977113345.1 Adlercreutzia sp. CNCM I-6216 | reverse complement strand
GTGTAGGGCCAGCAGCGTCGCAATGGCTGTTTTTGCTTGACTGGAATTTGGCTGAACTAGTTTGACTTTAGGTGGCTATTCTCGCCCGACGCTAACACCACCATCGCGCTGCGCGCAATCCGGTCGCGTCATTGCAGGCCCGAGCCGCCAGGAGGTGCCCCTCGTCCATGTACCTCTTGACCTCCTCCGCGGACAGGCAGAAGACGAGATCGTCCGTCTCGTCGCCAGCCACCAATAACTCGGCCACGTCCCAGTCGAGCGAGTCGGCCAGGAATTCCCCGTTGAGCCATCGCCTGACCTCGGAGCTGAACCAGTCCAGAGTGTCAACCCCTTGGACGAACGGCATGTGCGACACGACGTCGCGCGCGAGAAGGAGCACCCTCCCTCCGTCCTGTCGCAATACGATCCATTCGCATGCTGCATCGTCTTCGCAAGTGCCCTTTTTCAGGGACACGGTGCCCTTAGCGGGGTCGTACGCGCTCCCAAACATGATCTCGGACGCGATGCCGGGCGCTGCGCTGAAGCCTTGGTTGGCAAAGTACTTGCAAGCATTCAGAGCTGTTTCCTTGTCGGCCAAGGCAAGGAACGTGAGGAAGAAGCGCAGCGGCTCTCTGTCTTCTCGATTCACGATGGCTCTGTTCAACAGGTTGGCCGCCAGCGCCGGGTCGCTCTCCCGCACCAAAAAGGAGAGGCCGAGGGCAACCTCCGGCTCGTTTTGTTCCAGTATAGATAGATACAGATCCGCTGCCCTGTTGGGATCGTCGGGAATGAGAAGATGGGCCAAATTGCACGGGGCGCACAGCTTGTCCCCGGCCTCCATCGCCTCGACGAAGGTGTCCTTAGCCAGGTCAAGATCCTTACTCGCCCTCACGATCCCGAGCTCGTTGACGACATCGCTGTCGTACTTCACGGCTAGCGATCTCTCAAACAGCTCGATCGCCATTGCCGGGTTCTCGTCCTCAATAAGCCGCGCGAGGGCGCAGGTTGCATACTGCTCGTTGCCCGCCGCTATCGCCATTCTGAATGCTTCCTTGGCCTTTCCGGGGCTTTCTTTTTGTATCAAAATGCCATAACTGTACATTGCTTCACCCTTGAGGTCGGTGTGGAACAACCGTTTATAGAGCTCGACCGCTTTATGCGGATTCTTATCGTGAAGGTAAGTGGCCAAATCTTGAATACGAGAATCCCCATCAAGCTCGTCCGTAGCTATGACATATTTTTCATAAAGCTGCATCGCCCGCTCGCTGCCGTCAGCAATGAGCGGCATGAGGACATCCGACAATTCCGTGTAATTGCCAGCTTTACCCGCAAGCTGCAGCAAATCGAGGGTGCGATCGGGATCGCGGTCCATAATCATCTTCGCGCAACGAATCGGCGCGCTAAACTCGTCCCCCTCCTTAATCGCGCGCTCGTACAACTCCAGGGCCCTCGCAGGGTCCTCGTCGCGCAGCAAATCGGCTAACTTCGTGCAAGTCAATCCTCCGGCACCGGCTTCGACCGCGGCTGCGTAAAGCCCGCGCGCCTTGCCCGGATCCTCTTTCTCGAGGAATTGCGCCAGATCGGCCGCTCCTCTCCCGTCCTGCGTGATCACTGAACGCTCGAAGAATTCCAAGGCCTCCAGAACGCCGTTCTTGATCATCGGCTTGACGTCCTCAAACATCCCCTCAGTGTTGCCGTGTCTCGCCGCCACCGCGAAGAGGTCGAGCGCCCTTTGCGGCTGGCTCTCCCTTAGCAGTCGTCCTAAACACCTGGGAGCATCATAGTTGTCTCCAGAGGACATCGCGGTGGCATACAGCGTCTCGGCCTTCTCGGTGTCCCATTCCTCGACCAACTGGGCCAGCTCTGCGGCTTTCTTTCCATCTGCAGAGACCAAGAGCGCTTCGTACAACCGCACGGCGCATTCCACACCCGATCGAATCAGCGGCCGAAGGTCTTTTTCGAGATATTGACTATTGCCATTGAGGGCGGCCTGCCTGAAAAGACTCACGGCGCGCTTGGGATCGCTCATTCGGATAAGCAGCGCGAGGTTTCTCGGTGCTAGCTTATTGCTTCCCGCCTCGATCGCCTTCATATACAACGACTCGGCCTCTTCGGGATAATCTTCTTCGATGAGAAGGGCGAGATTGTTGGCGGCCATTTTTACTTCGCCGGCATCGATGGCCTTTCTATAGAGCTCAATCGCTGTCTTGGGATCTTCTTTGGAAATCAAATATCCCAGACAACTCGCCGCTGAACCGACATTATCTCCCACCCGAATGGCCTTATCAAAAAGCTTCTTAGCGAGATCAGCGTCTGTGTCCATGCATTCGATTCCGCGCTGGTAGAAGTTCATGCGGCTTTTACACCATGCCGCGAAATCCTCGACTCTCTCGAAGACCCAGTCCGCACCCCAATGTTTGCGCGCGTGCCCCTTGAGGTAGTCGGGGACGCCCCAGAGCGCAAGAGCGCCGTCGATGCCGGCAGACTTGTACGCGATCATGTCCTCACAGGTATTCCCCAGACCCACTATGCGACAGCCTCCAACGTCGTAGTATTTCTTGAGATAGTCCACCACTTCGCAAACGCCACGACGGCAGGGCTTGTAGTAGTTTCTGCGAAAGCCCCCCTCATCCTCATCTTGTGGATAGGTGAACACCGGGAAGGGAATGAGCCCGCGGTGCTCCGGGAATTTAATATTGTCGACCGCTTCGGAAGGAGAAAGCAACTTGTCCATCTGCCATTTCGACCGATTGCTCAGAAGGGCAGTCGGAATGGGAAGCGAGGTGAGCTCCCTAACGCCCTCGTAGACCTTGTAGGGCATAACCGCATGGGCCATGTTCTCCTCGTAGCGCAGATCCCTTATGCCGCTGTCGATGAGCGTTTGGTCTAAGTCGTAGACGATCGCGCCGATCGGGCCATCTGGATCCTGCGACCCGCCCTTCTCGGGAAACGGCTCCCGCAGCTGCCGTGCGTCGGGAAAGAACTCGTACTCGATTCCGCGATCGTACCTCAAGTATGCTTTCACGACCTCGCCCGTAAAAGCCCGAGCATAGGCGAAATTGACGATCCTCCCCCGGAACCCGTTTTCCCTCAGGAACTCGCCCATCGCCCTGAAAGAACTGCCCGTGGTCAGGACGTCGTCAACGACGACGACCAAATCAAGCCTGGCGAGAATTCCCGGATTAGATATCAAAAGGGTCGATTTGTTCTCGGCCACACTGCGCTTTCCTCCCTCCAAATGGAAGGCTCCGCGGCTCTTCCCACGCCGGATGATTCGCGTCAGGTCGACATAGGCGCCGCCGGAGCTGCTCAGCACGTCGCGTACCATCTCGGTCACTCTGTTGATCTTGAGTACGTCACTTGAGGGTATCGTGGCAACGGCGCCCTTGACTGCCTTGCCGCCCGTGTCTTTCCAAACAGCCCTCAGCATTTGTCGGAGATCCTTCTCGTAATAGCTGAGGTTCCCTCCATTGGGCCCCGCGGGCATCTCGCTGTACTTGTAGTAACATTCGGCGTCGCTATCCTTATCCTTCTTCAGTCCCCTCACATAGTGGTAAAGATCCCAGAGCACGCCAGTATTATCGCCAGTGGGATAGAAGTACTTATAGAACACCGGATCGGGCATGCCCTCGAAAAAGATCCGATAGTTGGCGAGCAGGTTGTCGCAGGAATCCCCGACCATCATCGATCACCCTAACCGAACAGATTCAGCTGGCTGTCCCTGCCAAGCGCCGTGCCACCGCTGGCTCCTCTGAAATTCCTTTGACGGTAGGACTCCATGGCGATCTTGAAGTCTTCAATGGTGGAGGCCTCGAATATGGGAAACGCACCGTCCTTGAGGTATTTTACATTCCCGCCGAAGCGCTCGTCGGCGTAAAAGTCCTCGCCCATGCGGCTGCTGTAGTCGAAAACGGCGATGGGGGTGTTCGTACCCTGGGCGTGCTTCATAGCGTGGTTGGTGCCCCCCGCGACGCTCGTCTCGATAGCGATGACACCATCCGAGAGTCCGGGCTGCCACTCATCGCGCGCGACTAGGTTACTCACGAGCTGCTTGTCGTGCAACATGGCGCCGGGCGCGTACTCCGAAACCAACGCGCCACCACCTCCCACGATACGGTCTGCCAGACCCTGGTTCTGCGAGGGGTACACGGGCGCGTCGATCGGCGTGGGCAGCACAGCAATCGTCTTCCCCTCGGCCAGAAGCGCGCCCTCGTGTCCAACGGTGTCGCAGCCCAAAGCAAGCCCACTCACGATCACGTACTCGTCGGCTGCAAGAACCTCCGCGAGCCTCGTCCCCATTCTCTTCCCGAAATCCGTGGGCTCCCGCGTGCCGATTATGGCTACAGCCTTCTCCGCGTTGAGCACGGCGGCATCGCCTCTACAGAACAGGATCGGCGGGTACCTCTTGTTGAGAAGCAAGCGGCGCGGATATGCGCTCATATAGGGGTTCAGGATGCTCGCACCGCAGTCATTCGCGCGTTCGACGATCATATCGGCCACGCCCTCGGCCTCCATCCAAATGGCGTCAGCACGCTCCGCGTTGGCATCCGGCGAATCGATAGGATCGTAAGCCAGGGCCTTGTTGACTGCCCCAACGTTCAGGGCCAATGCGAACTCCCCATCGAGAACTTCCGTCGATTCAACTATCAACCGCTTATCCTCGAGGATCTTCTGAACCGTCCGGGCTCCAACCCCGGGCAGCTCCATAAGCGTCAGAATGAAAGTATTAACGCACCTATCACCTGGCTCTAGTCCAACCATCTCTGTATCTCTCGTTCTCTCCCTCAATCGCTCGCAGGCTCAAAGGCAGTATCGTTCCCTCGGTATCATACCCGAGTCGAGTTGCCATTGCATTACCACAAGCATCTTGTTCTTATCACCCGGCTTTTTCCTGGAATGCGCATTGCGGTCACACACAGAAAGTTCCGAAATTGCACATAACGATGAAGCGCGGTTGCTTGTTGCGCCCGAAACTCTCCGCATAGGCAAGCGCCTGCTCGAACGGCGCGACCATCCTCCCTCCGGGCTCCTCGGGCCTGCTGAGGTCTATGCTCAAGCCCTTCTGCTCAACGAACACCGCCGCATCCGATATGAGGTAGTCTATGAAACCGCCATCAACGGTCCAGTACTCGAATTTTGCATTAAACGAGACGTGCTCCATGCCTATGAGATCGCGCAGAAGCTCCGTCCAGAAAACCTGGGCATCGCCCTTCTCGTAGCCTCTGCCCTTCCACGCTTCGGCAAACTGCCGCGCAGCCTTTACCTTCTCTGATTGTGTCATATTTCAACTTCAATCTTTGATCGAGGGTATAAACCACCAAGAAGCTATTATAGATGCATCACCTTGCCTTGCATTTCTGCTATCTGCATAAGACACAGATTAACGCTTGATCAGGGCTGTAAGTGTCCCGTACAGCATCCGCCAACATGAAAAAAGGCCCTGCCGTAGCTGAGCTGAACCCCGATAGCGGGGTTCAGCTCATTGCTGGCGGCCCAAAGGTAATCGGAGGTCACAAATTAGACACGATTTGCCTATCAGCGAGCGCCCTTCCGACTCTTCTCAATCCACACTCGGAGTCTATCGGTGCTCTCGGTGATCTTATCGAGAACTCCCAGTATCTCGTCCATCTTCTCCTCCTCGTCGGGAGTGAAGGCGTCATCGGCTATGATCTCGTGCAGTGACGTCTCGACATCGTTGATGCGGTCGAAGGCCCCCGCCAGCTCGAAATAAGTTCGGTAGATGTCCTCGGTTCCCAGCCCGGCACCCTTCTTGTAGATCTCCAGTCCGATCGGGCAGACCGTCGAGCAGTGCAGCCACTTGAGCTCGGGGGTCTGGTACACCCTTGCCATATCAAGCACCAAATTAGGCGACGGCGTCCTCTTCCCCGTCTCGAAATCTTTAAGAGACGACGCGCTGATCTTGACGTTCTCCACAGAGAAGGCCGACGCCGCCTTGTCCCTGCTGCTGAACTGCCCGCGTTCGCGGCATTCCCGATACAGCCGCGCTCTCATCTCCCTCGCCAAATCGATGTTTTCCATTCGCTACCACCTTATATATGCCCCATAATGGATAGAAAAGCTATCCATTGGAGCCCAAAATGGGCTGTTTCCGCTCCTCGCTTCATGACCCTCTCCGTCATATTATTTAGTCCGTCGGGAGACCGCGATCCTCGGAGAAGGCAATCCATCTCCTTTCATTTGGGCTGATACCTCCTTTCGAGTAGTTTACACTTCGCGCCATCTCCGCAGGCTCGAACGGCCCCCGACGCAGATCCAGAAATGGCGCCGTCGGACGCGACGCCGGAAAGAGAGGTAGAAATGAAAAAGACAGTACCCCTAGACAAGATCGTCGAGACCGTAGCCTCACTCGGAGTGCCCGGCTTAATGCTCCTGACGGCCCTGGGGGGATCCGGGCTCACCGGTGCAGCTGCGATCACCACAGCTTTGGGCTCCCTGGGGCCCGGCGGTATGATCGGGGGCGTGGCCACTTTGGGCGTCGCGTTGCTTTTAGTGCGAGGAATATCCGAGTTCGGCTTCGACGCAATCCTGTCCAACGTGGTCAAGCAGCTGTACAAGCAGGGCGAGACGAAGGAGACCATCAAGCAGAAAATCGAAGGCTACCACGTGGCCAAATCCCTCCGCTTCAAGCTCGTCGGCATGCTCGATTCGCTCCCTGAAGAAGAGACCGCGAGCCAGGCACTGGCCGTGGCTTAAGAAAATAATTGCTCAAAGAGAAAGGCTATAACATGGCACAGTACAAGGTCAGACTCATCTCCGAAGACGGCGAGGTGCACGAGGAAGACGACCTCTACGATACCGAGGAAGACGCCTACGAATACGGATGCTACCTCAAGAGCTGCTACTTCCAGGGGCAAGAGATCCTGCATATGTCCAACCCAGGAGACAACCCCGAGCCCGACTACGACGAAGAAATAAAAATCGAAGTGGTTGAAGCCTAGCTCCCGCCCGATCGGCCCTTCGCGATTGCTGCCCTCGCTCCTTTACGAGGGCAGCGCTTTTTGCAGCAGGATCGATCCTGCGCGAATCTGTCCCCCAAGCCGAATTCTAGGCCTTGGTAGCTACCGGCGCAGAGCCTCCGTGGCACGCCCCCTCCTGCGCAACAACCAGAGGGCGGCCCTCGCGAAAAGGTCGCCCTCTGTCGGGAAGGGCCTAGGCGGCGCCGGCAAGGCCGCCCGACCTATCGGGAAAAGTCGCTACACCGCGAACACCACGGAGCAGATGCTCAAAAGGATGGCGCCGAACACCAAGGTGAACACCATCATGGGCCAGACGAACCTGAACCAGTGGGACATCTTCATGTCAAGCATCTGCAGCGTCGCCATCACCAGGCCTGTAGGCGCGATGTAGAGCATGGCGTACTGGCCGAACTGGTAGGCCGCCACAATGATCCAGCGGGGGATGCCCACGGTGTCGGCCAAAGGCGCGAAGATGGGCATGGCCAGCACGGCCAGACCGCTGGAGGAGGGCACCACGAAGCCCAGCACGAAGAAGATGAGCAGCAGGCACACCACGAACAGAGGGCCGCTCATGCCGGCCACCAGGTTGGAGGCCGCGTTCAGCATGGTATCGCTGATCATGCCCTCGGTGAGCACATGGTTCACGCCGCGCGCCAGGCCGATGATGAGCGCCACGGGAACCAGGCTGGAAGCGCCGGCACCGAAAGCGTCCACCATCTTCGCCTCCCCCACGCCGTCCTTGCCCGTGCCGCCGATGAACATCACCAGGATGGACAGCGTCACGAATTCTGCGGCCATCTGCGGGAACCACCAACCGAGGTTCATGACGCCCACAATCATGATGATGAAGGCGGCCACGAAGATGACGAGCACGATCTTCTTGCGCAGGCTGAACTCCCGGGCCGCTGCACCGCTTTCATCCAGCTCCCACTGGGCATTGAACTTCTCGCGATCCTCGTAGGAGTAGCTGAATTTCGGGTCGGCCTTCACCTTCTTGGCATACCAATGCAGGTACAGCAGAAACACAATGGCGCCCACGACGAGAGCGAAGGCGCGCACGGCGATGCCCTCGGTGAACACCGTGCCGGCAGCATTTGAGGCAATAACGGCCGAGAAGGGGTTCACCGTAGAGAACGTGGTGCCGATGGATCCGGCCATGAAGATCGCGCCCACGACCACAATGGAGTCGTAGCCGAGCGCGATGAAGATCGGCGCGAGAATCGGGTAGAAGGCCACGGCCTCCTCCTCCAGGCCGCACATGGTGCCGCCGAAGATCATGAACACCGACACGCCGAACACGAGCAGAAACTCGCGGCCCTTGGTCTTCTTCGTGAGGGCGGAAAGGCCGCTTTCGAAGGCGCCCGTCACTTTCACGACGCCGATAAGACCGCCCAGGCACAGGATGAACACCATGACGTCGATGCCGTCGATCACGCCCCAGACCATGGAGTAGGGAATGTCGGCAAGCGACACCGGATGCGGATCGAGCCCTTCATAGGTGCCGGGAATAGACACCGCCTTGGTGATGGCGCCGCTCGTGAACTGGTCGATGCCGATCTTCACGCCCAAGTCGTCGAGCGTCTGCTGGGTGGCGTCAAGCTGGGACACCTCGCCGGTCGGCGTGGTCATCTCCAGCTTGCCGCTCTCGGCATCGTAGAGCAGCTTCGAGTATTGGCCGGCCGGCACGAACCACGTGCAGATGACGGCAATGATGGTCACGATGAACAGAATCGTGAACGCCGAAGGGAAGGAGAACTTGCGCTTCTTCCTTTCCTTTTCGGGCTCGGCGGTCGGGATGGGAACGGCTTCCATGGTTGTCTCGGCCATGATGATCTCCTGTCTGAATCGGGGCGAAACGCCGTGATGCCTTCCCATGGGCCGCCATCGGAATCGCCATCGGAGCCACTGCTTTCGACCGCGAGCCATGGGAGGATGTGATGATCCGAGTGTAGGGGCACGGGCTGCGCGCAGCCAAGGCATAAGCCGGGGATGTTCCTCGAGCGCAGCGGGTATAACTTGGAGATATTGCGAAGACCTCCATCTATACACGGACTAAACCGCAGGTGGAAACATCGCCGTTGCCGATCCGTCAACAAAGCGCCATAGCGGCTCGACGGCCCCCGCCGCGATTCGCTACACTACCGCCAAGCTGGCAAACCACGCCGAGCGAGTCCTGCCGCCGCATCTGCTTTCGAGGAGCACCAATGACCCTGCTGTTCTACTACACGCTTCTCATCATGTTCTTCTACACCATCGTGGCGGCCACGAGCCTGTCGGCCTTTTACGTGTCGCACCGTCGCACGTTCCTGTACGCCACGTTCGGATTCACGTTCTACTTCTTCGATGTCTCCCTCGTCTTTAAAGACAATTTCATCACCCCCGATGCCGTGTTCGAAGCCGCCTCGTTCTACGATGTGGGACACCCTTACACCTCCATCATCACCGGCGGCGGTGCGTTCCTCTTTCTGTGGCTGGCCGCCTGCCGCTACTGCCGGGAAGAACGCCCCGTCGTTCGCTTTGCGCCCGTGGCACTGTGGGCCGCGCTGTCGTTGGCCGCCTATCAGTTCATCGAGAACCCGCAATGGAGGGAGTTCGTCTACTACAACCTGCGCGCTGTGCTACAGCTGGTCTGCTACGGCCTGCTCGCCTGGTGGTACACGCACTCCCCCGACCCCGAGCGGCGCTCCATCATGAAGAGCCACCGCACCGCGTTCTTCTGGGCCATCGGTCTTACCTGCGGCATCATTCTGGAGAACGTGTACGTCCAGCTGATCTTCGATCCCGGCAGCATTCCCCGCGGCATGTGGGTCCTCGCCGAGCGCAGCCCCATGGAGAACCTCCTATTCATCTGCTACGGCCTAGCGGTTCTGCGGGGCGCGTCGGTGTCCCTGCAGCTGCGAGCCCGCGAGCTGCCCGAAGGCGACGATCCTTTGCTCGCGGAGTCCATCGATCGTCTGCTGCCTTTGTATAGCCGCACCTACGACCTCTCCAAACGCGAGGAGGAGGTATTGCGCCACGCGCTCATGGGGAAGGACAACCAGAACATCGCAAGCGCGCTGACGCTTTCCGCCGGCACCGTGAAGGTGCACATGCACAACATCCTGAAGAAGACCGGCCACGCCAACCGCGCCGAGCTGGCTGCCGACTTCTGGGAGCGCTGAGCAAAGGTCTTTCGCGAGGTTTTTGCTACATCTCGAGAACATGACCCCAAAGGGCCACATATTGTGTTAGAATTCCGTTTCGCTAACTAGATATAGTGAACCTGCGAGGCATTAACCGAACCGCAAACGACAAGGAGCCCACCATGGAGAACAAGATGATCGACGGCGTGAAGGTGGCCGTGAACTACGCCCAAGCCAGCGATGCCCCCGTATCCGACGACGAGATCAAGGCCTACATCAAGCGCGCCTACGACAAGTACCCCCATGGTCAGCTGGAGTCGCTGACGCTGGATGTCGATGGCGAGGACGTGGGCATCCACTACGGCCTCGCGCCGGTGAAGTTCGACCGCATCCGCCGCATCACCGGCTATCTCGTGGGTACGCTCGACCGCTTCAACGACGCCAAGCGCGCCGAGGAGCACGACCGCGTCAAGCACGAGGTTCCCGCCTGCTGCAAGTAACCTGGCTTTTTCAACCCATAAAGAAGGGCCGTTGCGAGATGCTTTTCGCAACGGCCCTTCTTTTTTCGCAGCCTGAAAGCCTACAGCGGCAATCGCCCTTCCAGGGCGCGGCCCAAGGTGACCTCGTCGGCGAATTCCAAGTCGCCGCCGACGGGAAGCCCGCTGGCGGGGCGCGTCACCTTCACGCCCAAGGGCTTGATGAGCCGCGCGAGGTAGGCGGCCGTGGTCTCTCCTTCAATGTTGGGGTTCATGGCGAGCACCACCTCGGTCACGTCCTCGCGACCAAGGCGCGCCATCAGCTCGGCGATGCGCAAGTCGCCGGGGCCGACGCCCTCCATGGGTGCCAGCACGCCGCCGAGCACATGGTAGACGCCGTTGAACACGGCCGTGCGCTCGATGGGCGGGATGTCGCGGGGCTCGCTCACCACGCAGATGACCGCGCCGTCGCGCTTGGAGCTGGCGCAGATCTCGCACAAATCGCCCTCGGCGTAGTTGAAGCAACGGGCGCAGAAGTGCACGCCCGCCTTCACCTCGCGGATGGCATCGGCCAGACGCAGCGCCTCGGCGGCGTCGGTGTTCAGGATCCAGTAGGCCATGCGCTGGGCCGACTTCGGCCCCACGCCGGGCAGACGCTCCAGCTCGTCGAGGAGCTTTTGAATGGAAGGTGCCGCTTGCACGAATGTCGCCTTGAGATGGAGACGGCCTGGCTACATCAGGCCGGGGATCTTCATGCCGCCCATGACGGCGTTCATGCGGGCGTTGGCCGCCTCGCTGGCGGCGCGCAGCGCCTCGTTCACGGCGGCGACGACCATGTCCTGCAGCATCTCCACGTCCTCGGGATCCACGGCAGCGGGGTCGATGGTGATGTCGGTGATGGCCATCTCGCCGGTGGCCGTGGCCTTCACCATGCCGCCGCCGGCCGAGGCCTCGAAGGTCATGGCGGCGATCTCCTGCTGGGCCGCGGCAGCATCGCGCTGCATCTTCTGAGCCTGCTTCATCATTTTCTTCATGTCCATGAAAGGGTCTCCTTTGCTGGTTCGCGGGTCGCGCCCGACTGCTAACGTATTCTAGGGCATCTCGCCCAATCTCGCTTAGACGACTTCCTCGAAGTTGACGCCGTCGCCGAAGCCGAAGGCAAGCGAGGCGGCGAGGTCGGGCTCCTCTACGGGATTCGGGGAAGGCCCGGACACGGCATCGGGCTCGGGGGGAAGCGCGGAGGCGGACGGTGCTGCCATCGAAGGGGCCGGCGAGGGGGCAGGAGCGAACGCAGGCGCTTGAGATGTCGCACCAGACGGCGCCGGCACCTGGGGCGCATCCTCCCACGGGGGCACCTCGGAAGGAGCTGCGGAAGCGGCATTTGCGGGGACGCTCGGCGCCGGGGAGGTCGCTGCGCCTTGGGGCGAGGCGGCCCGGGAGGCGAAGGGGTCCTCGAAAGGGATATCCGCATCGTCGTAGGGGACGTAGTCGTCGTAGGGCGGCCGATCATCATCGGGCGCGGGGGCCGGCGACGCAGCAGCGGAAGCGGGAACCGCGGGCGCGTTCACGCTAGAAGGCGCGCCGGACATCGGACTCGCCGAAGCAGCGGAAGAGGCAGCGGACGGGGCAGGTACCGACTGAGCTACCGGTGCGGGTGCGTTAAATGCGGAAGCCGCGGCGGGGGCAGAGGCCATCGGAGCCGAGGCGCCGCCCTTGCGCAGCTCGAAGGAAATGTCCCCGTGGGCTTCTCGGCGCAGGGCCTGGGCGAGCTCGGCCTGCACGTCGGGTTTCTGCACGGCGCGGAAGGCGAAGTCGTTCTCGGCGGGGAACTCGATCAAAAGCGCGCCCGCCGCCGCATCGAAGACCGCTTTGGTGTTCATGAACAGCACGCCATAGGCCGCCTTGGACTTCTTCAACGAGGCGAGGACGCCGGCCCAGAGGCGCTGCAGCGCCGCCATGTTCGAGAGCGTGGCGACGATCTCGGGCGACAGAGAGCCCGCGACCGCCGGAGCGGATGGGGCGGGGGCCGGGGCGCATGCCGTAGACGGGGCCGGAGCAACGGCGACCGGAGTCGCCGTCGGGGCAACCCCTTCCGTAGGGGCGGACACAGGTCCGCCCTCCGCGAGCGGGACAGACTGGCTGTCGCACGGCGCTGACCCGGCCGGAGCCGAGGGGCGACCAAGGTCGCCCCCTACGGGGATCGATCCCGCCGAGACGGCCGCAGCCGGGTTCGCCCTCGTGGGGGCAACGGCAGCCGGGGCGGTTGCCGCAGACGCAGGGGCAACCGCTGCCGGGGCGGTCGCAACGGGAGTCGCTGTCGAGGCAATCCCCTCCGTAGGGGCAGGCCTTGGGCCGCCCTCCGTGAGCACGGCAGAATGACTGCCGCTTGACGCTGATCCGGACGGAGCCGAGGGGCGACCAAGGTCGCCCCCTACGAGGGCCGCTCCCGCAGGCACAACGGGCGCGGCAGCCACGACAGAGGCGCCGGCCAGCTGGCGCTCCAGGGTTTCCACACGCTCGGCCAGAGCCTCCAGCGTCACATCGGCATCGGGGCGCACCATGCGCGTCAGCGCGATCTCGAAGGTAAGCCGCGGGTTCGTGGACGTCTTCAGCTCGCCGGCTACATCCCCCAAAACGCCCAGAAGTCGCGCCAGACGGTCGACGCCGAACAGCGGCAGCTCCTCGGAAAGCTCGCGCCGCGTCGCCTCAGACACGTCGAGCACCACCTCAGGTCCCGCCACGGCCATGACGTACATGTTGCGCATGTGCTCGGCCAGATTCGCCACGAACTGGGCCATGTCGGCGCCGGTTTCCACGTACTCGGCCACCCAGCGGAAGCACGCCGCCGCATCGCGGGCGCCTATCGTCCGCACAATGTCGGCCAAATCCGTGGAGTCCACGGCTCCCAGCATCCGCTCGGCCACTTCCATGGTCACCGCACCGTCACCGAAGGCGATGAGCTGCTCCAGCGAAGTGAGCGCATTGCGCATGCCGCCCTCAGCCCGGTGCGCGATGAGCTCGAGCGCCTCCCCCTCGAACTCCACGTTCTCGGCGGTGCAAATGGCACCCAGCCGCGACACCATGGCCTCGGTGGAGATGCGGCGGAAATCGAAGCGCTGGCAGCGCGAGTGAATGGTCTCGGGCACCTTCTGCGGATCGGTGGTGGCCAGGATGAACACCACGTGGCTCGGCGGCTCCTCCAGCGTCTTCAGAAGCGCGTTGAAAGCGGCCGTCGAGAGCATGTGCACCTCGTCGATGATGTACACCTTGTAGCGCCCGCGCGTCGGCGCGAACTGCACGCGCCCGATGATCTCCTCGCGGACGTTCTCCACGCCGGTGCGGCTCGCGGCATCCAGCTCGTAGACATCCGGGTGCTCGCCGGCGGCGATCATCTCGCAATCCTCGCAGGTGCCGTCGGGCTCGGCGGTCGGCCCCTTCTCGCACAGAAGCGCCTTGGCCAAAAGGCGCGCCGTGGTGGTCTTGCCCGTGCCGCGCGGGCCCGTGAACAGGTAGGCGTGGCTCACCTTGTCCTGGGCGATGGCGTTTTTGATGGTGCGCTCGATGTGCTCCTGACCGACCACGTCCTCGAAGATCTGCGGTCGGTACTTGCGATAGAGTGCCTCGGCCATGGCCTACTCCCCGCCTTTCTCCTCGGTCTCGGAAGCCGGTGCCTGCGCGCCCTCGGCCGGCTGCGCGATCTGCTCGGCCGCCACCCGGCGCCGCGCCTCCGCCTTCGCCTCGGCCTCGGCGCGCATCACGCGCTCCTCGGTCAGCTCGCGCTCGTACTCGGCCTCGTTCACGCGCTCGGCCGCCTGGGCAACCGGATCGCCCTCCTTGGCGCGACGACTGTTCAGCGCGGCCTTGATGACGCCGATGAAGGCCGGCGCCACGGACACGGCCACAATGCCCAGCACGATCACCTCGAAGTGCTCCTGCACCAGCGGAATGCCGCCGAAGAAGTATCCCACCAGTACGAACAGGCTCACCCAGGAGATGCCGCCGACGGCGTTGAAGAACGTGAACTTCCCGAAGTTCATGTGTCCGGTACCGGCGATGAACGGCGCGAAGGTGCGGAAAAACGGCATGAACCGCGTGATAATGATCGTGAGCCCGCCATAGCGCTCGAAGAAGTGATCGAGCTTGGCCATGCGCTCGGGCGTGAGCGCCTTCACCTTCCCCGAATCGATGATGCGGCTACCGAACAGGCGCGCGATCCAATAGTTCGAGGTGTTGCCCAGAATGGCCGCCGCCCAGAACACGATGAGCGTGGCCCACACGTTCAGGCCGCCGCCGTCGGCGGAGAACACGCCGGCCGCGAACAGGAGCGAGTCGCCCGGCAGAAACGGGAAGAACACGAGCCCCGTCTCCACGAACACGATAAGGAACAGCGGCGTGTACACCCACACCGGGCCCAAAGCGATGATCCAGCCGGCGATGAAGCCGCGCGGGTCTTTCAAAAGGTTGATGAAAAAGTCGATGATGCCCACCGAGTCTCCAATCTGCAGAATAATGTAGAAGGCGGCGCGCCGCCGGCCCCATTGTATTTTCAGAGGTCACGGCAACGAGGCCCTGCGCAAAAGCGCCACGGTAATTTTACGTTGGCACCGCGGTGCGCCCTTCGCGCAAAAGTGCCCCGAATAGGTATGGGCGCTCGTCAGCGGTCCCTTATGGCTGCTTCCTCCCGGACCTGACCAGGTTCGGAACATGTCGCCGCCCATACCCATTCGAGGCACTCGAACTCGTAGGGCTTAAGTATAGGGGAAGCGCGCACAACTGGCGACGGCGCTCCCCTCCGGTAACTAAAAGTCCATAGGGCGCCCGCTAAAGACCGTCTGCGGGCGTTTTCACTACGCGATCCTTGTTAAGATCTTCGTAAGGTCTTCGCAAAAACCCGGGGAATTGCTACTATTCTTTCGACCCTTAAACGTAACTCAAACACATCAGTCCCGAGGATGTCATGGCCCGATCCGATTACAGCCGCTACGACGACGAACCCAGACGCTCCCAAGGCGGCCTCTCTCTTTCCACGGGCCGCTTCGATGGCCGCTCCACGGGTACCACCCGTTCGTCTTCCTCCTCCGGCAACCGCCCGCGCGGCACCCGGCACAACCCCCTGCGCGACGAGTATCCCTCAAGCCGCGACCGCCGTCGCGAGCCCGAGCCGGGACGCCGGCACTCGGGCGGCGAGCGCTCCACACGCGGCGAGCAGCCCCGCGGCAAACAAACGCCCGCCGGCAATCGCGGCGCCCAGGGACGTCCGCGCAACGGCGCCCCCTCCGGCCGCGGCAGCCACGCCCCCCGCGCAGGCGCCGCGTTCGCCCCCCAAATGCACACGCTCGCCCCGGCCGGCGGCTTCAATCTCGCACGGGCGGCCATGGCGCTCATCGCCATCGCGCTGGCCGTCATCTTCGCCATGGCGCTTTTCCACATCGGTCCTTTCGCATCGGCCGCCGCCAAAGACGGCAGCAAGCATGTCGGCGTCGCCAGCGCCAACGCCGTGGGCGGCAACGCCTCCTACTTCGCGCAGAACGTCGCCACCCAGGTGAGCCTCGCCCGCCCCGTCGAGCCGGAGCTGGCCCAGCTGCCCGCCTACACGCCAACCCGCGACGACCTTACCAACCTCGCCGGGCAGAAGGCCCCCTTCGCCTTCGCCCTCGGCAACGCGACCAACGACGCCGGCGAACAGGCCGCCGCGCCCGTGCTCTCCGACCGTTCCCTCGTGAGCTTGAACAACGCGCTCTCCTACTACGACAACAATGGCTATGAGGCCAGCTACCTCATCATGGATCTGGGCACGGGACGCGGCATTGCCGGCAACGTGGACGTGCCCATCTACGGCGCCAGCTCGTTCAAGGGTCCCTATTGCGCCTATGTGGTGAACAAGGAGTTCCCCAACGACATCGACCGCGCTTCGTCCTCGCGCCTCACTCAGGTGGAAAACACCATCGTCTGGTCGGACAACGCCTCCTACGGCAAGCTGCGCCGCACCTACGGGAACGACGGCATGGAGGCGTGGCTGGCGGAGGCCGGCGTCGACACCGCGCTGGTGAACGACACGTACTTCCCCACCTACACAGCACGCCAGTCGGCCCTCATGTGGTTGAAGATCTACGAGTACCTGACGACTGCCGACACCTCGGCAGCCCAGTGGCTCTCCGACACCTTCAGCAAAACCGAAGTCTCATTCCTGCGCAACGGCGCCCTGGGCACCACGAGCGCAGGGCACACCGACTACCTGCCGGAAGAGGGCTCCGGCGGCGAGGAGGGCGTGGAAGACGACGGAAGCGACGAGGAGGGTTCCGAGGAGATCACGCCCGCCGACGGCTCCGAAGGGGACGGCTCTGTGCTCGCCGAAGACGCGGAGGGCGGCCAGACGCTCATTGAAGAGGACAAGACCGTCGCCTCTATCGGCACAAACATCACCGTGCGCAACAAAGCCGGCTGGATCGACGGCCAAGACGACGACGCCGTGTGCGATTCGGGCATCGTCACCATCAACGGTCGCGACTACCTCATAACCATCATGACCAATGCGCCCGACTCGGCCGCCGGCGAGCAGGCCTTCGCCCACCTCGCCCGCACCCTGCTGGAAATCCGCGGCGACTTGGTGTGATCTCCGTGGCCGATACTTCCGACAACCCTCTCGCCCCACGCACGCGGCCGCCCTATTATGCCGGGGCCCCCATCGAGTTCGCCGGCTATGTGGACGACTTCGACCGCACGATCTGCGCCATGGAGTTCTCGCTTGACGACGGCGCCTCCTGGACGGCCTACCCCACCGCCGCCGTGGACAAGAGCCGCGGCGTGAATTGGCGGTTCGTCTACACGCCGGAAACCCCCGGGCGCTATCTTCTGAAGGTGCGGCCCGTGACCGAGGACGGCGAGCCCTCCACCCTGGTAGCCGGCTTCGCCTTCGAGGCGCTGCCCGCCGGGGGCACTTACGGGGATGCGCGCATCCGAGCCGTGGGCGGCTCGTTCAAGGACGCGCGCATCTTCCGCTCGCGGGAGCTCGCGAACCTCACCGGTGAGGAGGCGGCCTTCCTCTCGGGTGCCCTCGGCATCGCCACCATTTACGACTTGCGCACGGCCTCCGAGGTGGCGGCGCACCCGGAGCCCTACATCGTGGGCATGCGCACCGTGGCGCTGGAGCCTTCCACCGAGCACCGCCGCAAGGATTCCAACAAGCGCCTCATCGCCGGCGTCATCGAGCGCTACGGCGAGCCCGAGGAGCGCATGGCCGCGAACTACCGCCGCTACGTGCGCGAGTATCCGCTGGTAGGCCAGGCCCTGCGCTCCATGGCCGCCGAGAGGCGCCCCGCGCTCATCCACTGCGTGAACGGCAAGGATCGCACCGGCGTTCTGTGCGCCACCCTGCTGCGCGCCACCGGCGCCGACGAGGGTGCGATCATGGAGGACTACTTGCGCGTGAACACCGACCACGCCGATCTCATCGCGGAAGAGGCCGCACGGCTCGACGGGGGCATGACCGACCATGAGCGCGCCATCCTGATGTCGTTTTTGGAAGCGCGCCCGGCCTACCTGCGCGCCTACTTCGGCGAGATCGACCGCCTCTACGGCAGCTTCGACACCTACCTGCGCGAGGGGCTGCATCTCACCGACGAGGCCATCGAGAGCCTCCGCGCCCTGGTGGCCTAGAACGCGCTCCAGAAAACGCCTGCGCCCTGGAAGCCGACAGCCCAAAGCTCGGGCGCGCATTTTCGCTTTTGCCCGTGCAAATGCCAGTTCGACCCAGAAATGGTCGTTTGCGTCTTGCCATAACGGGGTCGAACTGGCATTTCCTTACCATTTCACCCCTTAACTGGCATCGCGCCGGGCCATAACGGGGTCGAACTGGCATTTGCCTCGCGCACGCTGCAAGGAGGTCGGATAAAGACTGACCCGGCGGGCGATCAGATAGGCGGGAACTATCGCGACAATCGTGG
Source organism: Adlercreutzia sp. CNCM I-6216 (assembly GCF_977113345.1). Taxonomy (NCBI): domain Bacteria; kingdom Bacillati; phylum Actinomycetota; class Coriobacteriia; order Eggerthellales; family Eggerthellaceae; genus Adlercreutzia; species Adlercreutzia sp. CNCM I-6216. The sequence goes on along the minus strand of NZ_CDSBIE010000017.1, from coordinate 22,653 downwards.
CGGGCAAGGAAGCGAAGCCGAGTAGCTCGCCAGCAAACACGAGAGCCGTCAGAGGACAGTTAGTGCAGGCGGCGAAAAAGGCGACCATGCCGACGAGGGCTCCGAGAGACCTACTCGCTCCCACAGCGCCCAAGATAGATGCGGGGAGAAGCGACGACGCAGCGGAGAAGACTGCCGCGCCGAGGCAGGTGCCGATGGCGAGAACGGGCATGATCTCGCCGCCCTTGAAACCACCGGCAAGAGTGAGCAGCGTAAGTGCCGCCTTTACGATGAAGGCCCACCAAGGCAGAGCCTCCCCCGCCAGAGCCGCCTCAATCTGCAAAAGGCCCGTACCGCAGTACGAGCGCACGTCCTCATAGTGGAAAAGATCCGCATAGCCGACGACGAGCGCCGTGGCCACTCCCCCGACCGCCAGCGCAAAGACGGGCGCCCCGAGCCGGGCGAGACCGCCCCGAAGCTTCCCGAGCGCTCCGCAGAAAGCAAGGGCCAGCAGTCCCGCCGCCGCACCCACCGCAGCGAGCAAAAGCAGAGCCCCGACAACCCGATCCCCCATGAAGGAATCGCCTGCGAGGACAACGTCCAATACGGCCGGCGCCGCAACGGAACCCGGAAGAAAGCGTACGCCCATCGCCCGTACCACGCTCCAGGACACTAAAGACGTCACCGCCGGCGCAGCGAGCGAAGCAAGCGAGCCGGGCCTTCGGCGAAGCGCCTCGAAGGAGAACACGACGCCCGCCAACGGGGCATCCAGCATAGCGCCGAGAGCGGCGCCCATAGCCGCTGGCGCCAGCACCGTGCGGAAACGCGCGGAAACACGATCGCGCAAAAGGCCGCTTGCCGCCGCGCCCATCTGGAGCGCCGCCGCCTCCTTGCCCACCGACCCTCCGCACAGCACCGTGAGCGCCGTGCCCACGATGATCGCCGGCGCAAGCAGCGGAGGCACCGAACGCCCATCGCGAACTGCCTCCATGACCCGAGCGGTGCTCCAGGAAAAATCAAGGCCGACCGCCCGATACGCCCCATAGGAGCAAAGCCCCGCCACCGGCAGCAGCCAAACGAGCTGCGGTCGCTCCGCAAACAGGGAGGCGCCCCCGTCTACGGCAACGCTGAGCGCAACGGTGAGCAGGCCGACCAGCGCCCCGAGCACCACCAAGGCGAGCGCGAAAATCACGCCCGCCCTCGCAGATTGTCGCTTCGCGGCGCTCATCGGCCTCCCCTTCTCAACCCCCTAGCGCTTCTCCCCCAAAGGGTCGTTGTAGACCACGGCCGAATCGGGACGCGCCTGGCAGATAAGCGTCAGATCGAATTCACGGGCGAGGCGAATGGTCTCGTCGGTGGGCACCGCCTTGGTGGCCAAAATCGGAACGCCGGCATGGATGGCCTTCATGACCATGTCCACCGGCAAACGACCGCTTGAGAAGATCAGCGCGTCCCGCAAATCGATGCCCTCGCGCAAAGCGGCCCCCACCACCTTGTCGAAGGCGTTGTGGCGACCCAGATCCTCGCGGCAGATGGTCACGGTGCCCCCGAGCACGAGATAGCAGCTGTGAGTGCCCGTCGTCGCCTTGTGCAAAGGCGAATCCTCCGCAAACGCTCGCGCCGCGGCGAAGACCCATGCCGCCTCCCACGGAATGGGCTTCACCTTGGCCGGGCGCTCGTCGCTGGTGAAGTAGCGGTTATAGACGCGGTTGCCCGTGCAGCACGAGGGAACCGTCTCGACACCCTGCCGCGAAAAATCAGCATGATGGCAGGAGAGCAGCACCGAGGCACGCGTCCCCTGATCGCATACGTAGATGTCCTCGATATCGTCGAGCCCTCCCACGATGCCCTCGGTGTAGAGACGGCCCACCACCAAATCGACCAGGTGATCGGGAGTGCAGACGACGCGCATGGTGGGCACCGTGTTGACGGTCACCTCCATGGCATGCTCGACGAGCACCCCTCTCGCGGCGTCGCCTGCAAGTCCCGCCGGCGTCAGCAGCTCGCCCTCGCAGAGCTCCACCGGCTCGCCCTCCCGATACCGATCGATCACGTTCATGATCTACTTCTCCTGCTTCTTGCGGTAGATGAACCAGTAGGCCAGACCCACTAAAAGACCGCCGACAATGTTGCCGAGCGTGGCGAGCACGAGGTTGTAGGCAACGCCCCCCAGCGTCACCGCGCCGGCCGCGCCGAAGCCGAGGCCGTTGAGCACCAGGCCCATGGGAAGGAAGAACATGTTCGCCACGCAGTGCTCGAACCCGCAGGCCACGAAGGCCGAAATGGGAAGCAGGATGCCCAGAACCTTATCGGCCGTCGTCTTCGAGGAGAAGCCGATCCACACGGCCAGGCACACGAGGATGTTGCAGAGAATCGCCTTGAAGAAGAGCACCTCGGGCGCGAGCGACACCTTGCCGGCGGCCACCGAGACGAACGCCTCGCCCACGGCGCCCCCGTTCATACCCTGCAAATTCGACATGAAGATGATGAACATAGCCAGAAGCGATCCGGCGAGGTTGCCGACCCATACAATGCCCCAGTTGCGGAACAGGCCGCCGAAGGTGATCTTTTTCGACGCCTTCGCGCACACCATGAGCACGTTGCCCGTGAACAGCTCCGCGCCGCAGCACAGCACCAGGCACAGGCCCAGGCAGAAGCACAAGCCGCCGACGAGGCGCTGCACGCCGAAGGCCATGGTGGTGTCGCCGAGGAAGGTGCAGAAGTACATGCCGCCGAAGCCGATGAAGGCGCCGGCGAGCATGGCGGAGACGAAGCACTTGGCACCGGGCATGGCCGCCTTCGTCACGCCGATGTTCTCGGCCTTGGCCTCGGTGGCCGCCGGCGCGAGCGCATCGGGGCTCACAGCGGCCAGATCTTCTTTCACAATAGCCATAGTTGTTTCAATCCTTTCCAAGTTACCAAAGGCGCACCTACGTGCGTCATCTCAATTCACAAAGGGATACTGCTCGAAATCGGCACCATCGGCGAGGCACTGGTACACGTGCTCCACGGCCGCGAGCACCCGGGGGCTCACCGGATCGAAGAACTCGGTCCCCGCGGGCTGCACGCCCAGAAACACGACCTCTTCGCACACGGCCTCCAGCTCGCCGAGCAGGTACGTGATGGGCAGCGTGTGGGTCGTTATAAGCGACTGGGTGGCCACGTCCGCGGCCTGAAGGCGGCGGATAGCGCCGGGCTCAAGGCCCATGGCCGCCGCATCCACCAGCAGAAGCCGCCTCGGCGCAAGGCGCCGCAGATAGCCCAGATCGTTCTCGGGGGTCTGGCCGCCGTCCACGGCCGTCCAGCCCTCCACGGGAAAATCCTCCAGCTTCTTGGCCAGAAGAGGCCCGGCCGCATCGTCGCCGCGCAGGACGCTGCCCACGCAGAAAACGATGTTGCCACCGCGTTTGGACGCCTCGCTGGCCGCGAGAATCTCCTCGGCATTCAGCATGTGACCCTCCTCCCCATGGCGTACACGCACGGCTCGCACTGGATCTCCTCCAAAAGACGCAGGAACTCCTCTAGCCACGCCGGGGCATCGATGGCGACAACCGCCTCCGACACGGCGCACAAGGGCGGCTCGTCGCTCACTTCCAGGGCAGCGCCCACGCGATCGAGCGCCGCGAGAACCGCGGGCTTCAGCACGGGCACGTGCTCCTTTTTCACCTCGATCTCGCCGAACTTCTCAATACCCGCCAGCTTGTCGTGGGCCCGACCCGGGCCGAGAAGCGCCAGCACGTCGGCGAACACCTCGCGCGAAGTCGTCAAGCGAGGGGCAAGGCAATCGATGACCCCGGTATGGTGCCCAATGGCCAGCGTGTAGTACAGCACCGACCGCACATCCTCAGGGATAGAGCGCTCGTGATCGACGAACTTCTCGCCCAGCCGGTAGAACACCACCTCGCGAGCCGTGCGCCCATCGGTGGTATGGGCCGCGAGCGGCCTTGTGGGCGAAAGGACGTCCCCCAAGGCCGCCGGCTCCTCGAAACCGGCGGCCTCGCGCCTGCATCGCTGTCGCACGGTCACGCTCATTCGTCGACGACCTTGCTCAAAAGCAGCGCCTTCAGATCCATGAACACGGCGCGCTTGCGCGTATCGGTCTCGGCGGCGATGAGCGCATCGGCCGCTCCCAGGGCATCCACCGTGTCCTTGGACAACGCCAGCATGAACTCGTCCACGATCTGCTTTCCGTAGTAGTACCCGCTCATGCGGCGCGCCTCGCGCTCGAACGCCGTGCGCACCTTGTAGGGAATGGCCGGGAAGGCCACGGGCGCCTGCTCGCCGGCCGGGGCCACATGGTGGCTCGCGTGCAACTTCTGATCCAAAAGGCCCAAAGCCGTGGCGAACCCGAAGATCGTGGCCGGCGGCGAGGGCGGGCATCCCGGCACGTACACGTCAACTGGCAGAATCGGATCGGTGCCGCCCCACACGCAGTAGTTGTCGTGGAAGATGCCGCCCGTGCACCCGCAAGCCCCGTACGACATCACAATCTTCGGATCGGGGGCCGCATGGTAGGCCCGAAGCGCCGGCTCCCGCATGGAGCGCGTCATGGCCCCGGTATAGATGAGCATATCCGCATGGCGCGGCGAGGGCACGACCTTTATGCCGAAGCGCTCCGCGTCGAAGACCGCGGTGATGGTGGCGAAAATCTCGATCTCGCAGCCGTTGAAACCGCCGCAATCGACGCGATAGACGTACACGGAGCGCTTGATGGACTCAAGGAGCTTCTGCTTCGCCTCGGCCACCTTCGCGTCCAGCACGACCGGATCGGGCCGCCATTGGAGATCGAGCGGAAAATCGTTCTCCAGCATTTACTCCTCCCCCCTCTCGGGCGCCTGGTGCGCAAAGGCCTCGGCATCGTCGATGCGGCGGCAATCCAGGCACAGGTCGACCTTTTCGATATCGGCCGCGGCAGAACCGCCCACGCCCGCGAGCACGCGGCGAGCGTAATCGACCTCCTTGGCCGGGGCATAGGGCTTGCCGCAACGAGCGCAGCGGGCCACGCCGTAGGAGCAGGACTCGCGCAGATCCTCCTTGTTCGTCACGGCCAGCTCGAAGTCGGTTGTCAGCTCGATGGCGAACAGAGGGCAGACCTCCTGGCAGCGCCCGCAGAAGATGCAGCGACCGTAGCTGATATCCCACGTGAGGTAGTTCTGCTCGGCATCAAGTTCCATAGTGATGGCATTGGCGGGACAGGCGATGGCGCAGGCCGCGCACGCGATGCAGAGCTTCTCGTTGTGCTCCGGCTTGCCGCGAAACCCCGCGGGCATCTCCAGGGGAGTGAAAGGATAGCCCACCGTGGCGTCGCCGGTTTTGCGGATTTCCTTGAACAGCTTCAGCATAGCCTACCACCCCTTCCCGGAAAGAGGCGAGTGCGTGCGGCGGCGGCAGTAGCCCTCGAGCTGATCTTTGGTGAGCACGGTGGACGTCTTCTTCTTGACATCGACCACCGTCACGCGATCGGTGCAGGAATAGCACGGATCCATGGAACCCACGATGATGGCGGCGTCGGCCACGGTGTTGCCGCGGAACATGTAGCGCAAAATCGGCCAGTTCGAGTACGTGGCCGCCTTGGCGCGCCAGCGATAGCATTTCTGGTTGTCCCCCACCTGAGCCCAGTGCATGTCTTCGCCGCGGGGCGCCTCGGTGTAGCCCAAGGCGAACTTGTGCGGTGTGTACTGCCAGTCTTCCGTTTGAATGGGCCCGGACGGCGCTCCCTCGAGCAGCTGCTCGATCATATCCAGGGAATCCATAAACTCCTCCACGCGCACCAGCGTGCGGCTCTGCACGTCGCAGCCGTCGTGGCTGCGCGCCGACATTCCCACGAGGAACTTGTAGCCGTCGAAGGGATGGTCGAAACGGACATCGCGGGCGATGCCGCTGCCGCGAACACAGGGCCCCACGGGGCTGAAGTCGCGGGCCACCGCCGGGTCAAGCCTTCCGATGCCGGCCGTGCGCGACTCGAAGTTGGCCGTGGACACGAGCATGTCCACGAGCGCCTCCACCTCGTGCCGCAGCTCCCGCACGTACTTGATCGTGGCGAGCTTCTGCTCGTCCAAGATGTCGCGCCGCACGCCGCCGATCAGGTTCAAGCCGTAGGTCTTGCGGGCTCCGGTGAGCAGCACGGCCAAGTCCATGGTCTTCTCGCGAACCCGGAAGAAGTGCTGGAATCCCGTATCGAACCCGCAGTAGTGGCACACCAGCCCCAGGTTCAGCAAATGAGAGTGCAAACGCTCGACCTCCAGCAAGATGGAGCGGATGTACTGGGCGCGCACGGGCACCTCGATGCCCTGGGCGTGTTCCACCGCCTCGGCGTAGGCCACCGAGTGGGCGTTGCCACAGATGCCGCAGATGCGATCCGCCAGAAACGTCACGGCGTCGTAGTTCAGGCGGCTCTCGGCCACCTTCTCCATGCCACGGTGCACGTAGAACAGGCGGTAGTCCGCATCGATGATGTCCTCCCCTTCCACGAACAGGCGGAAGTGCCCCGGCTCGTCGGAGGTGATATGCAGAGGGCCCATGGGCACCTCGGTCGTCTCCTCGGCATGGCCCTCGTAGAGAAACGAGTAGTTCTCCACATCGGTCACGGGAGCCGGGCGCTTGCGGTAGTCCATGGAGTCCTTGCGCAGCGGATACAGATTATCGGGCCAGTCGTCCGGCAGCACGAGCCGGCGCTCGTCGGGGAGCCCCATGGCGCGCAGGCCGAACATGTCGAAGGCCTCCCGCTCGCTCCACACGCAAGCGGGAACCCGCGGGGTCACCGACGGGTATTCCATGGAATGCGGATCCACCTCGGCGCGCACCACCACGAACCCCGGATCGCTCTCCTCCATAGAGAGCAGGTAGTACAGGGCGTAGCAACCATGCAGCGGACGCTCGTCGTTGGCCACCATGTTGGGCAGCCAGCCGCCGCGGCCGTAGTACAGAAACTCCACCACATCGGGCAGCATATCGGTGGGCACCGTAATGGTCACCTGATCGGCGGCCTGCCACGTCGCATCGAGCACCGCGCCGGGAAAGGTGTCCCTCACGGCCTGAACATGGGTCTCGCCCACGCGCAAAGGCGACTGCTTCTTCGTCGTCATTACTCGAACACCTCCTCGGGGGTATCATCGAAAGCCAAAGCCGCCAGGGCATCTTCGAACAAGCTGCCGGAAGAGAGGCCCTCTTCCTCGTAGGACATGACAATGGCGCTGGCCTCTTCAATGGAGCCGGCCAAGGGCCCCGGCAGCGCCACGCCGAGCAGCACCACCAAAGCGAGGAGCACCACCTCGGGCACAAGCGCCAAAGCGGGCACGTCGCCGCGCTTCACGCCCTCGGGCACGCGCCCCAGCGCCGATCCGGTGATCATGCGCACGAGCGCCATAATCACCACCACGAGCGCCACGAGCACAAGCGCCACGGCCCACCAAACTTCCGCGGCCACGCCGGCGAGAACCATGAACATCTCGCTGACGAACATGGCAAAGGGAGGGAAGCCCGCCAAAGCCAGGCAGCCGGCCGCGAACAGCACGCCGGTCACCGGCGCCACCGAAATGATGCCCGAGATCTTCGCGAGGTCGCGCGTGTGGTACTTCATCATCACATTGCCGGACAGGCAGAACATGAGGGCCTTGGTGAGGCCGTGGGCAACGCAGTGCACGAGCCCGGCGATGATGCCGAGGGGGCCGCCGATGCCGAAGCATACGGCGATGAGCCCCACGTTCTCGCACGAGCTGTAGGCCAGCTTGCGCTTGAGGTCGTTCTGCTTGTACACCTCGAAGGCCGCATAGCACACCGACAGCACGCCCAGGATCATCATGACCGTCTGGGGGAACGTCGCGCCCACATTGGCCGCCGTCAGAATGTAGAAGCGCAGCACAATGAGGATGGCACATTTCAAAAGCACGCCGGAGAGGAGGGCCGACACCGGGCTCGGCGCCTCGGAGTGGGCATCGGGGAGCCACGTGTGCATGGGGAACAGGCCCGCCTTGGTTCCAAAACCGATGGCCGCGAATACGAACGCGATCATCATGAGGGACCGGTCCATGAACGGCGCGTTGGGAAGGATGGCTGTCCAGAACACCGCCTGGTGCGGATCGGCCATAATGTCGGCGGCGTTCGCATAGACGAGCAGCGTCCCGAACAAGCCGAAGGCCACGCCAGCCGTGCAGACGATGACGTACTTCCAAGCCGCCTCCAGGGCGAGTTTCGTGCGGTACACACCGACGAGAAACACCGTGGAAAGCGTCGTGGCCTCCACCGAAACCCACATCATGATGATGTTGTTGGAGGTGACGGCGAGAATCATCGAGAACACGAACAGACTGAAGAAGGCATAGTACTGCTTCACCTGGGAGGGCCCGAGTTTGCCCTCGGCCACATCGTGGGCCACATAGGGCAGCGAGTACACGCCCGTGCAAGGCGCGATGACGGCGATGAGCCCCAAGAACAGGGCGCTGAGGCCATCGAGATGGAACCACTCCCCCAAAGCGAAGATGTCGCTGCCCGCAAAGGCGGCCACCACAAGCGTCAGACCCGCTACCGCGACGCCCGCCAGGGAGAGTACGTGAAGAGTCTCGTAGGCGCCGCGGGGAGTCGATTTCGCTGGCAGCACGGCAATGAGCAGCGCCGCCGCCAAAGGACAGCCCAAAAGCACCAGAAGTAACATTGAGTAATCCATGGCTTATCCCTTCAGCTCGCAGAGGTCGTCGGCGTCAAGGGTGTGCGCATAGCGCGCCATGCGCCACACGAGCACCGCCAAGATAATCACCGCGAAGATGGCGTCGGTGGCGACGCCGATCTCCACCAGCTCCGGCGCCTGAGGCGCCAGAAGCGCGAGCGTCACATGGGAGCCGTTCTCCATCAGGCAGTATCCGAAGATCTGCTTGAAGATGGAGCGCTGGATAACGATGCAGGTGAGCCCGATGAAGAAGTGCGCGAGCGACACGGCCAGCGTGGGCTTGACCGCCGCAGCCGTGGGCAAATCGATGCCGGAGACGGCCACGAAGCAGACGAACACCTCCACGGCCACCAGCGCCACCGACTTCATGGGGTTTAGCTTCGGCGGAAGGTCCGCCTCGGCGTCGTCGCCAATCTTCTTCAGCGTGAACAGCAGGATGGCGGGCACGAGCACCACCTTCGTGGCGAAGGCCGTGGCCGACCAGGTGAACAGCTCTGTCGAGCCCGTGACGGCGCCGAGCGAAGCGAGCACGCCAACGAGCACCAGGGACTGCAGCGAGTACAAGAAGGCCGCCGCCCGTCCGGTGCGGGCGAGCACCACCATCATCGAGGTGATGATGAGGCAGGCGCCGAGCACATTGACTAATGGGTAACCGAACATATTCACCACCTAAATTCCAATGACGAGGAACACGAGGGACAGCGAGGCAATCCCCACGACGAACCAGGTGTAACGGCCGAGATACTTGTAGCGCACGCGCATGACCGCGTTCTCGATCACCGAGGCGACAAGGAACACCGCGAGCACCTTGCACGCGTAGGCCACCAGGCCGCCGAGCAGATCGAGAGGAGACGCCGTGGCCGCCGCGCCGAAGGGCAGAAAGATCGCCACGAACAAGCTCGCCACCACGAGCTGCTTGAGCGAGACGCCCAGCTTCATCATGGCCAGCGACGGACCCGAGTAGGCGGCCAGAGGGCCTTCCTGAATCTCCTGCTCCGCCTCGGCCAGATCGAACGGGAGCTTTCCCGTCTCGATGTAGCAGGCCATGGCGCAGGCCACGCCGGCCACGACGACGGCCACGAAGGGGCATGCCGTCAGATTGGCCACCGATGAGGCCATAAGCCCCACGTTGGTCGAGCCCGCGGCCACGGCCATGACAAAGAGCACCAGTATGAGCGAGGGCTCAACCAGCACGCCCACGAGCAGCTCGCGCACACCGCCGATGGCCGTGTAGGAACCGGCCGAGTCGATGGAGGCCAGGGCGAACATGAAGCGCGGAAGGGCCATGAGGTACAGAATGGTGATGATGTCGCCGAGAATAGGCACCGGGCACGCCTGAGTCACAAGCGGAAGACCCGCAGCGAGCAGGATGAACGAGCCCAAGAATATCGGCGGCGCAAGGCGGGAGACAATGCTGCTTCCGCCCTCCTTCACCTCGCAGCGGCGCCACAGCTTCGCCAGGTCGTAGTAGTCCTGCAGCACGCTCGTGCCCGTACGGGAGTGCATCTTCGCACGAATCTTGCGGGTGATGCCGGAAAGAAGCGGGGCGATGGCGACCAGAAGGATGGCCTGAAGTATCGCGATAATGATAGTCATGGCATCCCCCTAACGTACCAGGATGATGAGCGCGAGGAAGAACACCAGCGCGCCGACGATGTAAACGATGTAGGTGCGGAAATCCCCGCTCTCCATGCGGCCGAACCAGGCGCCCACATCGCTCACGATGGAGAGCACCGAGTTGGAAAGCGCCGGAGCGTGCCGCTCGGCTGGAGCGATGCCGACCGTCCGGTCGCGATCGTAGCGCGAGGCCACAGCGCCGGTCGCCACGGGGGCGGCGGGAGCCTCTTCGGCATCGGACTCAAGCGCGCGGGCGATCAAGCGGGCAACCGCCTGGCCGGCGCGGTTCACGCCGTAGCGAAGGGCGTAGAGCGGCCCCATGAAGGTCTTGACGTTCGCGCCCACCGTAGAGGCGAGCGTCTCCATGGACAGATCCGCCTCATAGCCGCACGCCCACGTGCTCGGGTCGCTCTTCATGCCGCCCTTCCGATTGGCGGCATTGCGCACCAAGGCGCACAGGGCGATGACAACGGCCATAAGAGCGGCCATGATGAGCGGCGAGACTACCGAGACCGTGTCCAAGGACACCAGTGTCGCGCCCTCGACCACCGGCAGAGACGGCGCCGCGAGCATCGAGCTCGCGATGGAGCTGATAACGGGCGCCACCCAGGCCGCGCCGAGTCCCAGAGCGATGCAGGCCACCGTGAGGATGACCATGGCGATGGTCATGGGAGCCGGCACCTCGTGGGCATGCTCGGCCGCCTCCGAACGGGGACGGGCGAGGAACGTCACGCCGAAGGCTTTCACGAAGCAGGTGACCGCCAGAGCGCCGGTGATGGCGAGGGCCACCACGGCAAAGGCGAAGACGATGCGCATGAAGATGCCGCCGTCCATGGCCGCCCCAATGAGTCCCTGGTAGGTGAACCACTCGGACACGAAGCCGTTGAGCGGCGGGATGGCCGAAATGGCGAGGGAGCCGATGAGGAAGCACACCGCCGTGATGGGCATCACCTTCGCCAGGCCGCCGAGCACCTCCATGTTGCGGGTGCCCGTGGCATGCAGCACGCTGCCGGCGCCGAGGAAGAGCAGGCCCTTGAACATGGCATGGTTCACCAAGTGATAGAGACCGGCCAGAAGCCCGATGGCGGCGAGCCAAGGCAGATCTGCGGCCCAGCCGTAGATGCCCACGCCGACACCAAGCAGGATGATACCGATGTTCTCGACGGAGTGGTAGGCCAGAAGACTCTTGAGGTCGTGCTCTCCCAGAGCATAGACCACGCCGAGCACCGAGGAGACGGCGCCGATGACGATGACGAGCACGCCCCAACCAACTTCGCCGCCCGCAGCGCCGAGCAGATCGAAGCACACCTTGCAAATACCGAAGATGCCGATCTTGATCATGCCGCCGGACATGAGCGCACTCACGTTGGAGGGCGCCGCCGGATGGGCCTGGGGCAGCCACGAATGGAAGGGCACCATGCCCGCCTTCGCCCCGAAACCGAAGAAGGCCAGCGCGAAGGCCAGCGTGGCGATGCCGGGGGCGAACGCATGGGTGCGGAACGCCTCGAACTCGAGCGAGCCGGTGGCCGAGGCCATGGCGAAGAACGAGCACGCGATCATCAGAAAGCCGATGTGGGCCATGATGAGGTACAGAAAACCGCCCTTGAGCGACGCTTCCGTCCGGTCGATGATGACGAGCACGTAGGACGTGAGCGACATCAGCTCGAAGAACACGAGGAACCAAAAAGCGTTGTCGGCCAGGATGACGAGGTTCATGGAGGCGATGAACAGGTTCATGAAGAACCCGATGACGCCAATGCCCGCCTCGTAGTACTCATCGAAGTAGGAAAGCCCGTAGAGCCACGCCACGAAGGCCAGCGCGGCGATGACCGCGATGAGAAGGCCCGCCAGCGGATTCAGCAAGAGCGTGAAGTTCGTGAAGGGCATAGGCCCGATCCAGCTGGCGTAGGTAGCCGTCTGGAACAGCGCGCCGATGCCGCCGGCAAAGCTTAAGGCCGCTGCCCCCATGCCGCCGACGCAAGCGATGGTCTTGGAAGCAGCGCGGGCCTTCGACGCCACCAGCGACAGTACGCCGGTGGCGCAGGAGAGCCCGAGGGAAAGCAGTATCAGTTCCAACATTTAGGCCTCCTTCAAGTTCGTCGTTCGACCCATCATGATCTGGTTGGCCGCCACGGCGGCGCGCATCTTGTCCTTGCGAACGCCCGCGAGCGTCGTGGCATCGCGCACGTAGAGCGCCTTGGTCGGACACGCTTCGACGCAATGGGGCTCCTCGTCGGGGCCCAAGGTGGAGCACAGGTCGCACTTGACGGCGCAGGTGTAGACGCCGATGCTCCAAGCCAGCAGAGGCGATGTGCCCCGCGGCTGAGTGGGAGTGGGATAGGAGATGCCGGCAACGCCCGCCGTGGACGTGCCCGAGGGATGGATGGCGCCGAAGGGGCACACCACCGCGCACAACTTGCAGCCTATGCAGGTCTGCTCGTTCACGACGATGGCCTCTTCGGTGCGCTTGATCGCATCCACGGGGCAAACCGCCAAGCACGGCGCCCCCTCGCACTGATGGCAGGTGACGGCGGCCGTCACCTGCGGGGTAAACGTCAGTGCGAGACGGGGCTCCGCCTGCAGCCCGGCCACACGGTGGCCGTGGCTGCAGGCGGCAAGGCACGTGCCGCATCCAATGCACCTATCCGGCTCTATGGCGATGAAAGTGTTCATCAGAGTCCTTTCGGAATGAGTGCGGTAGCGAGACGCCCTATTGAGCGGCGGGCGCGACGTTCTGAGGTGCCGCCTCCGCAGCCAGGCGATCTTTCATCGCGCTGTAGAGCGACTGCATATGGCGCTCGGCCCACACCTGGTCGTCGATGCAGTGCACCTCGCAGGCGGAGTACTTGTCCTCGGGCGTACCGGACAGCGGGTCGGTCACATGCATGGTCAGGTCGTTGCACTTGCCGATCCACCATTGGTAGGTCATGTAGACGGCGCCCTTGTTGATGCGCTCGTCCAGCTTCGCGCGCGTGATCACCTTGCCGCGGCGCGAGCTCACCCAGACCAGATCCTCGTCCTTGACGGTGCGGGCGGCGGCATCGGCGGGGTTGATGTGCACGTAGCCCGGCTCGTCGGCCAGCATCGAGAGCACCTTGCAGTTGCCGGTCATAGAGCGGCAGGAGTAGTGCCCCACCTCGCGCACCGTGCACAGCACGAGCGGATAGGCGTCGTCGGGCATCTCGGTGGGCTCCACGAAATCGTGAGCCATGAGAATGGCCTTCTTGTCGGCGGTGTTGAACTGGCCGTTCTTGTAAAGCGTCGGAGTGCCCGGGCATTCCAGCGTCGGAATCGGCCACTGGGCATGGCCCACGCCGGCCATCTTCTCGTAGGTGGCGCCGTAGAAGTTCGGGCACAGCGAGCGCATCTCGTCCCAAATCTCCTGGGTGTCCTCGTAGTGCATGGGATAGCCCATGCGGGTCGACAGCTCGCTGAAGATCTGCCAGTCGTGCTTGCACTCGCCCTTGGGCGGCACGGCAGCCGTAAAGCGCTGGAAGGTGCGGTCGGAAGCGGAGAACACGCCGTCATGCTCGCCCCAGGACGTGCCCGGGAACACCACGTCGGCCAAAGCCGTCGTCTGAGTCATGAAGATGTCCTGGCTGATGAGCAGCTCGAGGTTCTCCAGCGTCTCCTTCATATCGGCGGAGTCGGGCTCAGTCTGCAACGGATCCTCGCCGAAGTTGTAGAAGGCCTTGATCTTACCCTCTTTCACGCCATGGGGCAGGTCGGTCAGCTTGAAGCCGGGCTCGGCGGGAAGCTTCCCCTCCGGCAGACCCCATGCCTTTTCGAACTTGGCGCGGGCCTCGGGGTTCTCCACCTTCTGATAGCCGGGAAGCAGGCTCGGCCACATGCCCATGTCGCAGGAGCCCTGGACGTTGTTCTGGCCGCGCACCGGAGCCAGGCCGGCGTTGTCGCGGCCGATCTGGTTCGTGACGCAGGCAATGGCGGCGATGGTGTGCACCGTCTTCACGCCCTGGCGCTGCTGGGTGACGCCCATGCCCCAGCCGATAATGGAGTTGGGGGCCGTAGCGTACATGCGGGCGGCCTTGCGAATATCGTCGGGGCTGCAGCCGCAGATGTCGGCGACCGACTCCGGCGTGTAGTTCTTGATGGTCTCCCACCACTCGTCGAAGCCGTTGGTGTGGGCGTCGATGAAGGCGCGGTCGTGCAGGTTCTCGCTCACGATAACGTTGGCGAACGCATTCATGAAGGCGAGGTTGCAGCCGTTCTTGATCTGGATGTACAGATCAGCGATGCGCGCCGTCTCAATGGAGCGCGGGTCGACGACGATGATCTTGGCGCCCTTCTCCTTGGCCTTCACGATACGGCGGGCGACGATCGGGTGCGAGGCCGAGGGGTTGTAGCCGAACAACATGATGAGGTCGGCGTTCTCCATGTTGGGAATGGAGACGGACATGGCGCCGGAGCCCACGGTGTCCATAAGGCCGATGACCGAGGGGCCGTGGCAGGTGCGGGCGCAGTTGTCGATGTTGTTGGTGCCCACGCAGGCGCGGGTGAACTTCTGCATGACGTAGTTGGCCTCGTTGCCCGGCCCGCGCGAGGAGCCCGTGAGCATAATGGCGTCGGGGCCGTACTTCTCCTTGATGGCCATGAGCTTTTTGGCCGTGAAGTCCAGCGCCTCGTCCCAGGTGACGCGCTCCAGCTCGCCGCCCTTCTCGCGGCGGATCATCGGATGCAGGATGCGCGGCGTGAGAATCTTGGTGTCGTTGATGAAATCGAAGCCCGACAGGCCCTTCAGGCACAGCTCGCCCTCGTTGGTCACGCCATCGAGGCCCTCGGCGCCGATGACCATGCCGTCGTCCACGATGAGATTGAGCTTGCAACCGGCACCGCAGTACGGGCAGACGGCCATGTGCTTTTCCATAGTGCAATTCCTCCTTGGGGCTAGTTGAGATCGGTGTTCAAGGGCACGCTCGAGAAGGCGCCCGAGGCCACGGCGGCCCTCATACGGCGCTGACGCTGGCGGTCGGCCAGCTCCTCCTCGTCGACGACCATAAGACCTCCGGTGGGGCAGGCCTCCACGCAGGCCGGGCCGCCCTCGCGGTCGTAGCACAAATCGCACTTGACAAGGGATGCCTTGGGAGCGCTTTCCACCGTAAGGCCGCCGAGCTTGGCCGCGCCCTCCTGGGAGACGACCTCCACGGCTCCATAGGGACAGGCGAGCACGCAGCTGCGGCAACCGATGCAGCGCTCCTGCTTGACGGCCACGCGGGCGCCATCGAAGTATAGCGCGCCTTCGGGGCACGATGCCACACAGGGCGCGTCGGCACAATGGTGGCACACGATGGGCGCCGAAATGGTAAGGGTGGTGATGAGATTCAATCGCGGCTTGGGAACGTCACCCGGCACACTGTGCTTCAGAAGACAGCCCGCCATGCAGGTCTGGCAACCAATGCACAGGCCCGGGTCGGCAATGACGAATTTGGAACCCATGTAGATCCTCCTACGCTCTTCTCGCGCGACAGCCGCAAGGCCGTCGCTGGCATGATTCCGCGCCCTGCCGTTGCCTCCCCTATCGTCGGATCGGCCCAAGCACGGAGCGGCGGCTCGCTTCACCCAACAAAGACGCGCGCCTCCTGACGCTGCGCAACGACTTCCCGGCGCTCCGGAATCGCCGGGAGTGCTCTTTGCGCACCCCTCAAAATGGACGCAGGTGTCCCCTGCGGTAAAGCCGTAGCAAAGGAAAAAGATATTAAGTCGGACAGCTAGTGCCTCTCGAAGATGTCACGGCCGTTATACGCCCCTCGAAAGTGTTTCGCAAGAGTGAATTTTGGCTTTTTTCAAATTGGAAATAAGGGACAGCTTGGATGAGCCTTCTTCTATTTGTAGTGTATTTGTACTACACTATATTCCATTTCCCAGGGGTTTCTTTATGAAGTTGGTACAAAACCCCCGAAATAAGCCTCTTCTCGCTACCGAAGAGGCCGCAACGGCGCTACCCAGGAGGCTCCCATGGCCAAGCACGCAACCATGCAAATTCGCATCGATGAGGATCTCAAAGAACAAGCCGACCGCCTCTTCGAGGCCCTTGGCCTCTCCCCCTCCGAGGCCGTGCGCCTCTTCGTGGCCCAATCGGTTATCGAGCGACGGCTCCCCTTCACGCCGCACCTCAGCAAAAGCGAGGGGGGCACGTCGGCTTTCGGCAAGCTGCGCCATTACGCCAACCCCCACCTTACGGGAGACGAGCGCGCCGCATGGCTCAAAAAGCAGGGGGAGAACACGGGCGACGCGCGCTTTCGCACGACAACCGTCGCCGACCCCGCCACAACCATCGTGGATGAAACCGTCCTCTTGCACTACCTGCTCGACGACGAGCCGCGACCATCGGCCAAAGCGCGGCGCCTGATCGCCTCCGGATGCGCCCAAGCTTATCCGGAAACGGCGGCGCTCACCGTCCAGCTGCTCGAGGAGGACTACCGCGTTCCCCGATCGCTCATCGGCACCGTGATGGAGCTTCTCGCCGACGACGTCTCCTTCCAAGACGGCGCGACCGTCAGATTGGCCGCGCGCCTTTACGCCGGCAACCGCCTCTCGTTCACCGCTTGCCTCATTGCCGCCAGAAACGTGCTGACGGGCTATCCGGTGGAGACCTTCAACAAGCAGCTCTCCAACATCACCCGATAGGCCTCTGTTCGCCGCCAGAGAAGAATCGACTGCTCACAAAAAGGGCGCCCACCCCAAAGGGCAGGCGCCGTGCAAAACAGGTTGTCGCATCTGCGAGAGCTCGCTGCGCGCTTACAGGATGCGCAGGTTCACGTCCTTCAGCTGACGGCCGGTGACGGCACTCGGAGCGCCCGTCATCGGGTCGCTCGCGCTGCTCGTCTTCGGGAAGGCGATGACGTCGCGGATGGAGTCCTTGCGGGCCAGAAGCATCACGAGGCGATCCAAGCCCAGCGCGATGCCGCCGTGCGGCGGGGCGCCCAGCTCCAGCGCGCGGATGAGGTGGCCGAACTTCTCGTCGATCTCCTCGTCGGTCAGCCCCACGACGCGCAGGATGCGGCGCTGCTCCTCGGCGTTGTGGATGCGGATGGTGCCGCCGCCCACCTCGAAGCCGTCCATGACCAAGTCGTAGGAGTAGCTGCCGCAGGCCAGCGGATCGCTCTCGATCTTGTCCAGATCCTCCTTCAGCACATGGGTGAAGGGATGGTGCTCGGCAGCGTACTTCTTCTCGTCCTCGTCGTAGCGGAACATGGGGAAGTTCACGACCCACAGCAGCGCGTGGCCCTCGCGGGGGATGTTCATGGCGTCGGCCATGTGCAGGCGCAGGGCTGAGAGCACCGCGTTGGCGATCTCGGGCTTATCGGCCGCGAACAGCAAAAGATCGCCGGGCTCTACTTCCATCTCGGCCTTCAGGGCCGCCCACTCCTCGTCGGTGAAGAACTTCTTGATGGGGCTCTTCTCCTGGCCATCGGTGGTGAACGCCACCCAGGCCATGCCCTTGGCGCCGTTGGCCTCGGCGATGCTGGCGAGCTTCTCCACCTCGCCGCGGGACCAGTCGCCGGCACCCTTGACGTTGATGGCCTTCACCACTCCGCCGGACTGGGCGACGGAGGCGAACACCTTGAAGCCAGTGTCCTTCACGATGTCGGTGATGTCGTGCAGAAGCATGCCGAAGCGCACGTCGGGGCGGTCGCAGCCGTAGTCGCGCATGGCGTCGGCATACTGCATCTTCTGCAGCGGGAAGGTCACGTCGGTCACGCCCACGGCCTTCAAGGTCTCGGCCATGACGCCTTCCATCATGTCGCACACATCGTCGCCCTCGACGAAGGACATCTCAATGTCGACCTGGGTGAACTCGGGCTGGCGATCGGCGCGCAGGTCCTCGTCGCGGAAGCACCGGGCGATCTGGTAGTAGCGTTCCACGCCGGCGCACATGAGCATCTGCTTGAACTGCTGGGGGCTCTGGGGCAGGGCGTAGAACTTGCCCGGGTTCGGACGCGACGGCACGATGTAGTCGCGGGCGCCCTCGGGCGTGGAGTTCGCCAGAATCGGGGTCTCGATCTCCAGGAAACCGCGCTCGTCCAGGGCCCGGCGCATGGCCTGGGTCACCGTGTGGCGCAGCTTCAGGTTGGCGAGCATCTCGGGACGGCGGATGTCCAGATAGCGCCACTTCATGCGCGTGATCTCATCGGTCTCGATGCCATCCTCAATGGAGAAGGGCGGCGTCACCGACGTGTTCAGCACCTCTACCGCATTGGCCAAAACTTCGATCTCGCCCGTGATCATGTTCGGGTTGATCGCCTCCGGTGCACGCTCGCGCACGCGCCCGGACACCTTCAGCACGTACTCGCGACCCAAGTGCTCGGCCGCATGGAAGTCCTCCTCGCTCACGCAATCGGGATCGACCACCACCTGAGTATAGCCATCACGGTCGCGCAGGTCGATGAAGATGAGGCCGCCGTGGTCGCGGGTGTGCCACGCCCAACCGCACAAAGTCACCTCTTGGTTCACATCAGTCGCACGCAGCTGCCCGCAGGTGGCGGTATGCATGCAATATTCGTTGCGGAAGTCTTCCATAGTCGTTTCGTTGCTCCTAGGGGTCAAAAATCACGTGCCCGTAATCGTACCGCATTGCAGGCGCGCAAGCTAGCTTTCGGCGCGTTCGGCAACGGAAAAGCGCACAGACGGCAGCAAAAAGCCCCCGTCGCTCACAAGCAGCGACGGGGGCTGGACAATGCGCGATCGGCTCTTATCCTTCAATCAGATCGCGCAGCACGTACTGGAGGATGCCGCCATTTTCGTAGTAGCGGCCCTCCGTGGGCGTGTCGATGCGCACGGTGGCATCGAAGGTCACGGCGCTTCCATCGGGCTTCTCGACCGTCACCTTCACGACAGCCGGGCTCGGCAGCCCCGCCGAGAAGTCGATGGGCGCCACCGTGATGGTCTCGGAGCCGTCGAGGCCCAGCGTCTCCGCGTTTTGCCCCTCGATGAACTGCAGCGGCAGGATGCCCATGCCGATGAGGTTGGAACGATGGATGCGCTCGAAGCTCTCCGCGATGGCCACGCGCACGCCGAGCAGCATCGGGCCTTTGGCCGCCCAGTCTCGGGACGAGCCACTTCCGTACATCTTGCCCGCGAGCACCGCCGCCGGCGTGTCGGAGGCGGCGTAGTTCTCGGCAGCATAATACAGAGGCGTTATCTCACCGGTAGTGAAGTCGCGGGTCCAGCCGCCCTTGCGTCCATCGGCCAACTTGTTCTGCAGCTTCACGTTAGCGAAGGTGCCGCGCATCATCACCTCGTGGTTGCCGCGGCGGCTGCCGTAGGTGTTGAAGTCGGCCGGAGCCACGCCATGGGCCTCCAGGTACTCGGCCGCCGGCATGTCCGGTGCGATGGCGCCGGCCGGCGAGATATGGTCGGTCGTGATGAAGTCGCCGAAGTTGCCGAGCACACGGGCGCCCTCAATGGCGTCCTGGCCCGACACCTCACGGGTCATGCCGTCGAAATAGGGCGGGCGGCGCACGTAGGTAGAGTCGTCGTCCCAAGCGAAGGTATCGCTCGGCTCGGCCCCCAGGGCCTGCCACGCGGCGTCGCCCTCGAACATGTTTGCGGCGCCCTGCTCGTACAAGTCGGCCGTCACGAACTCGTCCACAAGAGCGGCCACCTCGTCGGCGGCGGGCACGATGTCGGCGTAGAACACGGGATTGCCCTCAGCGTCCGTGCCAAGGGGATCCTTCTCCAGATCGATGTCCATGGTGCCGGCGATGGCGTAGGCGATGACGTTGGCCGGCTGCATCAGGTAGTTCTGCGACACGTCCGGCGAAATGCGGCCCTCGAAGTTGCGGTTGCCCGACAGAACGCTGGCCAGTTCGATGTCGTCGGCCACGGCATGCATGGCCTCGGACAGAGGGCCCGAGTTGCCAATGCAGCTCATGCAGCCGAAACCGCAGGTATAGAAGCCCAGCTGGCGCAAGGGCTCAGTAAGCCCCGCCCGCTCGAGCAGAAGCTCGGTGGCGCGGCTACCGGGAGCCAAGATGGTCTTCACCCAGGGTGCCGGCGCAAGCCCGCGCTCGGCGGCGTTGCGCGCCATGAGGCCCGTGGCCAGCATCATGGCCTGGTCGGTAGCCGTGGTGCAGCTCGTCACGGCGGCGATGGCAATGGCTCCGTGGGTCAGCTCGTAGTCCTCGCCGTCAACTTCCACATGCACCGTCGCATCGTCGAGGCCGCGCTCGGCGCAGATGGCGCGGAAGCGCTCGCCGGCCTTGGCGAGCGGAATGCGATCGTGGGGGCGCGAGGGGCCCGCCAGAGAAGGCTGAACCGTGGAAAGATCGAGCTCGATCACCTCGGCATAGGTGCGCGGCGCCGCCTCGGGATCATTCCAGTAGCCCTGGGCCTTCGCGTAGGCTTCAACCAGAGCCACCTGCTCGGCGCTGCGGCCCGTGAGGCGCAGGTAGTCCAGGGTGCGGTCGTCCACCGGGAACAGCGTGCAGGTGCAGCCGTACTCCGGGGTCATGTTCGAGATGCAGGCGCGCTGGGTGGCGGAAAGCGCCGCCACACCGGGGCCGAAGCATTCCACAAAGCAGCCCACCACACCGCGCTCGCGCAGCATTTGTGCGAACGTCAGCGACACGTCCATGGCCGACACGCCTTCGGACAAGTCGCCCGTCAGCTTCACGCCGATGACGCGGGGCACAAGCGTCGTGATGGGTTGGCCCAGCGCGGCCGCCTCCGCTTCGATGCCGCCCACGCCCCAGCCGAGCACACCGATGCCGTTGGCCGTGGGCGTATGGGAGTCGGTGCCCACAAGCGTATCGAAGTACACCACGGGCGTGCCATCGGCGCCGGTAAGGCCGGCGGGAGACTCCATGACCACGCTGGCGAATTTCTCGATGTTCAGCTGGTGGCAGATGCCCTGTCCCGGCGGCACGATGCGCACGTTCTCGAAGGACTCCTGGGCCCACTTCAAAAAGTCGTAGCGCTCGCCATTGCGCTTGAACTCCAGCTTCATGTTCTCATCCATGCAGCCGTCGCACCCGGCCACATCCGCGATGACCGAATGGTCGATGACCAAATCGCACGGCACTTGGGGATTAATTTTCTTCGGATCGCCGCCCAGATCGGCGCAGGCCTCGCGCATGACGGCGAAATCGACGAACACCGGCACACCCGTGAAGTCCTGGAACAACACGCGCGCCGGCGAGAACTCCACTTCCTCGCCCGTCTGGCCCGCCAAGCCGGCAGTTACGATGCGCTCGGCCATGGCCTGGGCCTCTTCGGGCGTGCGCCCGCAGCGCAGCGCATTCTCCAAAAGCACGGTAAGGGAGTAAGGCAGCTGCGCCGCCCCCTCTATCTCGCTCACCGGGTAATAGGTGTAGGCCCCATCGCCCACCTTCAAAGAAGCTTCAAAGCTCATGTGTCAATCTCCTTGGAACTAAGCTACATTTTCGATGATCTGAGCGGCACGGCGCTTGAGCATGCCCTTGCCGTTCTCGGCATCGAAGCGCATACGATCGGCCAGGGCGCTTTTCACAGACCCGTCCAGCTTCCCCTGGGAGAAGTCGATGACCGCCAGAAGCATATCCTGGAATTCCAAATCGCCGTGATAGCACTGGATGCCCTCGTCGATGAGAGGCCATACTTTTTCCGAGCGTTTCTCGGTCGTCGCACCCAGCTTGCACAGAAAGCGCATGGCGGCCAAACGCAAAGGACCGCTGTCCTCGTCGAACAGGGCCGCCTCGGCGCCGGGGATGGCCTTGTCGCAGGGCCGAGAGTCGAAGGGCACGACGTAAGTCAGCGCATCAAGACATTCCCAACGCGTCTGAGCCTCGGGGCGCTCCAATGCGTCGACGAGATCGGACGCGAAAGGCACGAGTATTTCAGGATTCTCAGCAGCCACGCCCGCAATGACCTTCGCTGCCTGCTGGCGGCCGCGGCGGCTCCCATCGGAAAGAGCCTCCACCAACTCCTTCAGCTTCGCCGAATCCTTCAGCGCCTCCTCAACGCGCTTCTTATCTTCAGGGGTCTCTGAACTCAAGGGAAACCTCCCTTTCCTGACGAGCCCTTCGGCTCTGTCATCGACGCCAGTTTTCCAGAAAACATTATACGCGTCCTTATATTTTCAAAGAAAGAAGCCGTTCCCATTTCACGGTTAAGGGCGCACAAAAACAAAAAGACGCCCGCATGGGCGTCCAAATAATAATAATAATAATATAGTTTTGTCGCACAGGTTCGCCCGAGGAAGTCGGCGAGGCATCGGCAGGTCCGGCCGTCCCGTCAGGGCGGCCGGAGCGCAGAAAAGCGCCCCCTGCGAGCGGAACGACCTGTCCTCCCGCGGCCTGGCGCCGCAGTACTTTCGGCGAGGTGGGGCTTAACTGCCGAGTTCGGAATGGGATCGGGTGATCCCCCACTCCATGGTTCCGCTCGCGGGAGGCGCTCCC
>NZ_CDSBIE010000016.1:31260-43501 GCF_977113345.1 Adlercreutzia sp. CNCM I-6216 | reverse complement strand
GTGGTCGCCGACAACCCGATCGGAAGGAGAGCGGCGTAAATGATGGTATAGAATACAGACCAGATTCTAGGCGCCTACACCAACGTTTGGGACGCTACCCAAAGAAGAGGAGAGAGGGGCGCGGGCGCCGGAATTTGCACGGGAAAGGAGCGATCATGACCGCTCAGATCGCAGACAAGCTTCGTCCCTTCGGCATCGATTACGTGGACGCCATGGACCGCTTCGGCGACAACGCCGAGCTGTACGAGCGCTTGGCGTTGAAGTACCTGGACGACGGGAACCTCGTGGCGCTTCAGGCCGCTATGGAGGCCAAGGACTACTCCGAGGGCTACAGCCAGGCCCATGCGCTGAAGGGCGTGGCGGGCAACCTGTCGTTCAAGGATCTTTACGACTGCGCGACGCTCGTCTCCGACGCGCTGTACGCCGGCGAGTACGACGCCGCCGAGAAGCACCTCCCGGAAGTGGAGCGCACCCACGCGCTCGTTATCGAAGGTTTGGAAGACTGGCGCAACGGCACGCTGTAGGCGCGGCGCAATCCCCGACAAACGAAAGCCCCCCGGCGCAAATCGTCGGGGGGCTTTTTCGGTTCGAGACCCGGAACTACAGCTCCACGCGCTCGAACATCTCGCGGGGAGCGCCGCAGATGGGGCACATGTAGCCCTCGGGCAGGCCGTCCGGGTAGCCTTCCTCGATGTAGCCGCAAATGGTGCAGCGCCAGGCGATCTTCTTGCCGGCCTCGGGCGCGCCAGCGGCCGTCTCGGTGACCCCGGGAACCGCGGCCTCGTCGCCGTTGTTGTAGGTGGCGGCCTTGGGCGGAGTCTTGCCGCCCTTCACGGCGTGGTAGTAGGCATAGGTGAGCGGATCGCCAGCAGAAAGCACCTCGGCCTCTTCCACAACGCCTACGAACAGGTAGTGGCTGCCCACGTCGATGGTCTCGGTAACGCGCACCGAGAAGCGCGCCAGACCATGCTCGGTTACGTAGGGCACCTCCGCGCCGTCGACCGCGCTCGCGCAGGCGGCGAACTTGTCGGTATCGGCAGAGGTGTGGAAACCGAAGGTGCCGATGAGCTCCATGGGGGCGTCCTCGGCGAGCACCGTGGCGGCGAAACGGCCCGACTCCAGGATGGCGGCGGTGGTGGCGTTCTCCTTGTTGAGCGACACCGACAACGTGGCCGGCTCGCTGGCCACCTGCACGAGCGTGTTCACCACGCAGCCGCAGCGGCGCTCGCCCGCTTTGGCCGTGATGAGATAGAGCCCCGAAGACAGGGAGCGAAATGCCTTGCGATCGATCATAAAAAGTCCTTTCTGCAGGCCCGAGAACTGAACCCGAAGGCCATCCCAAAAGCGTTGGATGCAATGACTCGCTCGATTATACTTCGTCTCGCCGACAAACCGCCCAAGGAGACCTATGCGTAACTCAAACATCGAACTTCTGCGCATCGTGAGCATGGTGCTCATCGTCATGTTTCATTTCAGCGTGCACGGTGCATGGCCGGAAGGCGGCCCGCTCTCGACGGCCGGCGCCGTCTCATGATCATTGGCTTTGTGGCGCTCTCCACCATCCCGACTCTCGCCACGTTCAGCCCCATCATGCGCGCCTGGCTGTGGCCGCACCTGGCATGGGCGTACGCCCTGGGCCCTGCGACGATCCTCGTCGTGGGCGTGCCGTCGGACATCGTGACATACACCATGAATGCGGCCATCGACCTCGCGAGGATTCGCGTGCCGGAACGGCCCGTGATGGGGTGGCTAGAGCAGCGCTGGGGCGAGTAACCGAGCATTTCGAACGGACGACTCTTTCAGATTGAGAAATCGCTCGTTCGAAATGCAGCCGAGGAAGCCAAGACAGAACAGAAAGCCCCGCCTTCCCTATCCGCAATTTTTGCAGACGCGCTTCTTTCCCGATTGCGCTACTGTACCGCTCTTGATGTTCGTGGAGCGTTTAAGCGAGACACAGTCCTTCGTCGTGTGGTAGACCTCCCCGTCGACGACCCAATACACCACAGCTTTTGAACCCGTAACGCTTTGTGCCACGGCGCCATCGGTCTTGTAAGTTGCTGGATCGAAGTAGTAGCGCTGCCCGCCGATGGTCTGCCAGCCGGTAAGGGCCTTGCCGTTGACATCGAAGTAGCTGCGCTTCTTGTCGGCGCTCCAGGTGAGCCACCCGGTGTGCATCTGCGAGGCGGCGTTGAAGTAGTAGAACGAGCCGCCGATCCTGTTCTCCCACCGCAGGGAGCGGGCGGTGGCGGGGTCGAAGTAGTATCGCTTGCCCCACAGGGTGTGCCACCCTGTGCGGGCCTTCCCGTCGTCGTTGAAGTAGCTCTTGGTGCCGAGCTTGGACCAGGTCACCCAGCCGGTCTGCATCTCGGAGGCGGCGTTGAAGTAGTACCAGGAGCCGCCGATCCTGTTCTCCCACCTCACCGAGCGGGCGGTGGCGGGGTCGAAGTAGTATCGCTTGCCGCCGATGGTGTGCCAGCCGGTCCGGGCGCGGCCGTCCGCGTCGAAGTAGCTCTTGGTGCCGAGCTTGGACCAGGTCACCCAGCCGGTCTGCATGACGCCTGAGCCGTTGAAGTAGTACCAGTGGCCGCCGATCTTCTGCTCCCACTTCACCGGCTGCCCGTCGGCGCCGTAGTAGTAGGTCTTGCCGCCGACGGTTCTCCACGCATTGCGAGGATTGGTGATATCGAAAGAGATGGTTCTGCTCCCAGAGTAGTTCTTGCCCGCTCCTCGAATGGTCACCGTCGCCTTTCCGACCTGAGTGTTCTCCCCGTAAGACACCTGGTAGTCCGTCCCCGCTTTCAATGTGCGGCCATTATGCGTTACCGTCACATTGGGGCGAATGGGAGAGCCCGTATGCTCGTAAGAGGCTTTGACGCCCGACACGGAAACCGCGCCTGAAGCAATTGAGGCGGGTGCAATCGTCCACTGGTAGCTCCGCGCCGTCTTATCCCCCAACTTGTCCCATGCGTAACCAGCACCAGGAGCAACCGTCGCCGTGTACGTCCCCGCGTCGATGGCCTTCGTTGTTCCAGACAGGGCATAGGATCCCGCAGAGGGAACCGCCAGGCCGGCTTGGCTGGCGCCGTTATAGATCAAGTTCCGAACCACTGTCGGCGCAGATGTGAGAACCGTGAACGTATTCACGGCGAACCTGTTGTCGGCGTAATCGATACGCACGATAGCATCGGCCTGCTGGTTATCCGTCGTCCATTCAGCTTGGTTAAGCTCGTAAGCCACCAGGTTGCTGACAACATTCCGGTAGCTGTCCTGAGCCCAACTCGCGTTTGTCGGGGTTAGGGTGAAGGAGGTCTCCTTCTGATTGAGCTTCCCCAAAATCTGGATCGCGATAGGATCAGACCACTCGGCAATATCGCCTGTTTTGATAAAGTAGCTGTTCTCGAGCGAATCCGCTTCAAAGCCGGCCGTTGGCCCATGATAGCCGGCATTCGCTAGCTTCATAGTTGCATCATCGAGGCCAAATAGAAGATGCGCCTGCTGCTCCTTCGAGAGGAAGCCCGGGATATCGGCGCCCGCGAGGCTGTCTTTCACGTCGTCGTGGGTCGTGTCGACGTGATACCACTTCCCGTCCATCTTCACAGCCGTCCATACATGGCCGCCTCCTTCGACGCGGCCCGTTTCCATGCCTGCCGTCTCGAGGAGCTTAACGTAGGCGGCGTGATAGCCCTCGCAAGTGACCGCCATGCCCAAGAGCGCCCGATCGACGCTCAAGTTCCTGAACGTGTGATCATAGCTGACGTTGTCGATGATCCAATCATGCAGCGCAAGCGCCGTCTCATAGTCGTCCACGTTTCCGTCGGGCAAGCACTCTGCAACGATTTCTCTGGCCTTTTCATTCGCGTCGATAAAACCATCGCCAGCAACTTCGACCTCGAAGGAGAACCGCATATAGCGCGCCGTCTCCGTGTCGCGCACCACAAACTGGTATTGATAACGCCCGGCACCGACGAACTGATAGCTCAGCACGTTGGAATCACGGAAAGTCTCGGCAGGAGGGAAAGTGGGGTCGTATATCCAGATATAGGGATCGTACTTGTAGATAAAGCCTTGCTGGTACTGGTAGCTGCCGGAACCCTTCGGGCCGCCATCGGCAGTAATCGTGAACTCCGTCGACACTCCCGCCTGCGGCTTCTCGTAGGTCACCGTCGCGCTCCATCCGTCAGGATCGACGCTGTGGGCGCGGGCCGTCACCGTTACGACGTCATCACCAGCCAAAGAAGCAGCCTCGACAACAGAGCCCTCCTGCTCAGCGCCATCAGTACCTGCCCCTACCGCCTGCACCACCTGCGGGGCAGACTCCTCGCCAAACGAGGTAGCAGGTAGCGAGAGCTGCATCAGCAGAACGGCCATCACACCTGAGACGATCTTTCGAAATGTTTTCCTCATCGCTCCCCTCCTCGAATTAGCGCGTTTTGAAAGTCAAAGGATCGAAATAATAGTTCTTGCCGCCGATTTTATGCCAACCGACATAGGCCTTCCCGGTCTTCGGATCGAAGTAGCTGCGCTTCTTGTCGGCGCTCCACGTGAGCCAGCCGGTGTGCATCTGCGAGGCGCTGTTGAAATAGTAGAACGACCCGCCGATCCTGTTTTCCCACCTCACCGAGCGGCCGGTGGCGGGGTCGAAGTAGTAGGTCTTGCCGCCGAGGGTGTGCCAGCCGGTACGGGCCTTGCCGTCAGCGTCGAAGTAGCTCTTGGTGCCGAGCTTGGCCCAGATCACCCAGCCGGTCTGCATGACGCCGGAGCCGTTGAAGTAGTACCACGATCCGTCAATCTTCTGCTCCCACTTCACCGGCTGTCCGTCGGCGCCGTAGTAGTAAGTCTTGCCTCCAACCGTCCTCCAAACATTGCGATCGACTTTGACAATTGAGAAGCTGACCGACTTCGTCCCCGTGAAGTTGCCCTTTCCGGAAATGGTCATCTTGGCAGTGCCGGCATTCACGTTGTTGGTATAGCTCACCGAGTAGTCAGTTCCCGCCATTAGCGTCATGCCCTGCCACGTTACCTTGGGCTGAGGCGTTACCGCCTTACCTGTATAGTTCTGGCTGCCAATAGCCTGAATCTGCGCCGATGAGATGTCGGCGGCATTCACCTTGAAGGATCCTTTGAGCGTGCCCCGGTAGGCCCCCACGCCCTCCATAGACACGCTGTAGGTACCAACCGCTTTTACCGTCGTCGGAGAGATCGTCACACGATAGTCACGTCCCTGCACCAACGTGGCTCCGCCGAGTGTCACGGAAACGGCGGGCGTCTGAACCTTGCCCGTGTAGGTCAGCGAGGAAATCGCCAGCTTCGCATTCGCCAAACTCGCAGGCGGTTCCTCTTCGGGAACGTCAGGCTCAACTACTGGCCCCTCTGGCTGAGAAGGGGGCAACGCGGCCTTCACCGCCGCCTCAGCATTCACTAAACCCCAGCCCGATTCGCCATCCTTGCCCGCTGTATGCAAATCGGCGGCGGTGCGGCACAGAACGTCCTTTACCTCGGCCGACGACAAATCGGGGTCGGCAGCCTGCACCAACGCCGCCGCCGCAGCCACCACCGGAGACGCCATCGAGGTACCGCTCATGGACAGATAGCCGTTCTTCAACGTGCCCTCAAACACACCCGTGCTGAAGATGTTCTCACCGGGCGCCGCAATGTCGCACCAGTCTCCGTAGTTCGAGAACCACGAGCGCATGTAACCATCGGCCGATTCCCACGTCTTCATCGAATAGGTACTGGAGTTGCTGGGAATAGCGCCGCGCTTCGAAAGGCTGATGACGCTCAGCGTCGCATCGCAGGCGGCCGGGTACGACTTCGCCGCCGTATGATCGTTGCCCGCCGCGCAGACCTGGACAACGCCCTGTTCGTCCAGCTCGGACGTCTTCTCGTTGAGCGCCGCGATGCACGTCTCGTCGTCGGTGTAAAAACCCAGGCTCATGTTCACGACGCTGCAGCCCATATCGCGTGCCTTCGCCAGCCCGTAAAGGATATCGAGCACCGTCGCGGAGGAGAATCTGGTGCCGTCGTTGTTTTCACCAATGCAGGAGAAGATATCAATCGCCGCAATGGAGACGATCTTATTGGCGAGCGCTGTGCTTCCCCCACTCGCCACACCGAGCACGCCGCCATTACCGGCCTTGGCGCCTATGATGCCCACCACATGGGTGCCATGAGTGCTGTAGAAGGGCATTTCGTTAGTGCCGTTCAAATAGCCGTCGCCTCGGAGCGGCTTGAAGGACACCTTGCCCGCCTGCATATCGACCCAAACGACCTCGCCGCTTCGGCTCATATCGATGGAGTCCTGCAGATCGGAATGGCTGATAGACGCGCCCGTATCGAGCACGGCCACTTTCACGGGCTCAATGCTGCGCCCCGGAGCCGCCAGCAGACTCCACGCTTCCGGGGCTTTTACGGCGCTCAGATACCATTGCTGGCTAGCCAGCTCATCGCCAGTTGCCAGTGGCGATGCCGCCGACGATTGGGCGGAAGCCACCGGCTCGTCGAAGCTTTTGGCCACGTAATTGGGGAAAGCATACTTCACGGCGTCTTCGGCAGAGGCCGCTTCCACGGCGGTGTCCACCGTGATCTCATCGACGATGTCGACCACCGCTGCATCACCGGTTTCGAAGGACGCCGGCTCGGGCTCTCCCTCGGTGCCGATAGTCGCGGCAACATCGCTCTGCTCGGAAACCGAGGCATCTTCCTCGTAGATGACGACAATTTCGCCCGGAACGTAGCCAAGTTCGTCGACGTCCGTCGCCCGCTCTTCGGCGGCGCGTTGCGCCTCGTCGGCATCGGTCTGAGCTAGCACGGCCTCTGCGCCAGACGCAGGTTCCGCAGAAGATTCTTCAACCTCGGGCTCCGCCCTTCCGACATCGGCGGCAGCTTGCTCGAAGGCACCTGCGTTTGCTGCATCCGAGGCCTCCGACTCGGCCGCCGCATCCAAAACCGTCTTGCTAGCAGCTTGCCCCTCCCCCGACGCAGCCCCATCGCTCATGGGCACCGCATCAGCGGTGACAACCCCCAAGGCGGCCGCCTGGCTGAACCCGCCACCCATCGGAGACGCCCAAGCAAGGGTAAATGCAAGCAAGACGGAAAGCGTCGCTCCGAGGGCCGCTTGCCACTTGCGGAAATCGGCGTTTTTCATAAGATCCCGCTCTCTATACACGCCCCAGAAGAACAACGGGGCGACTTTTCTCGTCGCCCCGCATTTTACTTTATTTACGCCTGATTGAGAATCGTCAACACTCCCACACACCGTACAAGGCTGGAAGTTACTTGCCGAAGTACGCCCGCACCACTTCGATAACCCGAGCACGATCCCCATCGCTCATTCCGTAGTAAAGCGGAAGACGAACCAGACGCTCGCTCACTTTTGTCGTGTACACGTCTTCGCCGTGGAACAATCCGAACCGCTCTCCTGCTGGCGCGCTGTGCAGAGGCACGTAATGAAAGCAGGCCTGCACGCCGCCCTCTTTGAGGAAACTGATGAAACTTGTCCGGTCTTCCAATGTCGGAAGCAGAAGATAGTACATGTGGGCATTCTGAACGCGATCGTCCGGAACGACCGGCAGTTCAACAAGACCTTCTGCCGCTAAGTCGGCAAAAGCATCGTTATAGGCATGCCAGGTAGCCATACGGTCATCGTATATGGTTTGAGCCGCCTCAAGCTGGCCCCAAAGGTAAGCGGCATTCATGTCGCTGGGCAAATAGCTCGACCCCTTATCGACCCACGTGTACTTATCCACCTGACCGCGCAGGAAGTTCGAGCGGTTCGTCCCCTTCTCGCGAATAATCTCGGCTCTCTCGCAATAGGCCGGATTATTGATGAGCACGGCACCGCCCTCTCCCATAGAATAATTTTTCGTCTCGTGGAACGAATAACACCCAAAGTCTCCGATGGTACCGAGTGCCTTCCCCTTGTAGGTGCTCATAAC
The DNA here is from genome assembly GCF_977113345.1 of Adlercreutzia sp. CNCM I-6216. Lineage (NCBI taxonomy): Bacteria > Bacillati > Actinomycetota > Coriobacteriia > Eggerthellales > Eggerthellaceae > Adlercreutzia > Adlercreutzia sp. CNCM I-6216. Next base: position 35,567 of record NZ_CDSBIE010000016.1, on the reverse strand, counting down.
ACCCTGGGCGGCATCTTCAACCACGAGGAGACCGTGAGCCTTTGCGATAGCCATGATTTCGTCCATGTCGCAGGCAACACCCGCATAATGGACGGGCACGATAACTCGAGTCTTTTCGGTGATGGCCGCCTCAATGGCAGCAGGATCGATATTCTTCGTGTCGGGTAGGATATCGACGAACACGAGTTTCGCCCCCATGAGAACAAAAGCCGTCGCCGTACTCGAAAAGGTAAAACTTGGCAAGATCACTTCGTCTCCCGGCTCAAGATCACAGAGCATGGCGGCCATCTCGAGCGCCGTCGTTCCGCTAGTGGTAAGCAAAACCTTATCGGCACAAAAACGTTCCTCGAGCCATGACTGGCAGCGTTTCGTGAAAGGGCCATCGCCGCATATCTTATGGTTGTCTTCGGCCGACTGCCGCACATACTCCATTTCCGTACCGACATAGGGCGGAACATTGAAGTCAATCATCAGATAGGCTCCTTTTCAGCTATCCCTCTTAGATTCGTCCCCGTCCGCCGACGACGAATCCATCCCAACTCGAACGTGCCCAACAGCACGACAGTAGCTCCCGTACTCGCCAGCCCCAAATCGAGCCCTGGCGTTACATAAGAGAACCGCAGCTCATGGCCTTCGCCATCTACCTCGACAGCCATGAAGCCGACGTTCGCTTTCAGTATCTCGACTGGTTCTCCGTCCATCGTAGCACTCCAGCCCCCCGAATACGGGACAGATACGAATACGTAGCGCGATTTCTCCCGATTCGCTCGCGCAGCGGCCGAATCAACAGCCCCCACGGAAACCGTCATAGCATCGTTTTCGAACACCACCGATGCGGCATTTCCCTCTCGCAGACGCTCTGCGTTCTCGCGAATAACTTCGACAGACTGAGTCGCGCCATAGAGTTCGGCAAACTCGTAGACCCCTACGCCGCCAAACGTCACCGTAATCGAAGCGACGGGATCATCGCCGGCGCCGAGATTCACGGCCCAGCCTTCCTTTCCCGCATATTTGGGACTAGCGCTTGTGGCTATTTCGAAAGAGCTTTCCCGAACCCCATCCGAAACCGTAACCCAACACGTCTTCGCTGGGGCGAAGGAGGGATTCGTGACAAGGTCAGCGGAAGCGAGTTGCGGTTCATCGGCAAGACGCTCCGCATCCGAAACAGGCAATGAGCGGAAACGCAGCCCTTCGAAGCACAGGTACGTCTCGCAACCAGCGCGCCCGCTGAGAGAAAACGTCACCGAAGCGTTCTTTTTTGTGACCACGATGCGTCCATTCTGGACGGCGGCCCCCTCAGCCTCTACGACACCAAGACGCTCTCGCTGCGTATCAAGCTGCGGAACTGTACCTTCTGCCTCATCCACCGCCAGAACAAGCGCTCGAGTAAGAAGCTCCTGGCGTTGAACCAAATCGAGTCCCTCGTAATCTTTCTGCGTGACAGTCGAATCGTAGGTAAAAGCAAGGGGAAGAGCCCGGTCGGTCTCGTACAGCTCGTAGGACAATCCGTTATGAGCCTCCCCCAAGTCGGCTATCTTCACATAGCCGTCAGGAATCAAATCGGCGGCTTCGGTGGACGAAATGTAATATTTGGCCCCGAGCACGTAATCGAGGGCCGCTCGCTGGCGCGTTCCGTCGAACATCGTGCTTTTCACATCGTCCGACAACCCCATCGATTGGCGAAAATCATCGACGGCCTGATTGTAAAAGCTCGAATAGAAGTCGAAACCTTTATAACCGTGCACAAAGCTGCCATTGCGCCCATAGGTGGTATCGGTTCGATTAATGCGATAGGCATCGTCAAGTTGGTCGAGAGCCGGAGAGAGGTCCAGCTGCTCTCGCGTACCCCACACATGACCCGTCCGGATGAATTCCTTGTAGTAGGAACTGCCGAGCGGACTCATGAAAAGACCGACGTGAACCGTGGCATTGGCAACGACGGCAAGAATAAGCAAAGCACGCAAGCAGCGTTCAGTCAAAACCCGAGGCAAAGACGGCGAGGAACCCGCAGCGCGTCGACGGAAAAAGGCCCACAGGGCCAATGCTCCGTAAATGCCAGCAAACATGACCACTGTAGCAAACCCCAGCAGTGTCCCCTCTTTGAACGCGTAAGCCAAGGCCCAAACAGCCACTACGGTAACAAGCGCGGTAAGTCGCCTCCATTGAAGCGCCGAAAAGCGAGGGATTGCGGGCACCAAGAGCACAACCGCGTACGCTGCGCAAAAGCCAAAAATAACCTCCCATCGATCCGTGGGGTAACCAAAGCCGTTGAAAACCGAGCCAACCTTCGCAACAAGAGCACCGATGAGGCACAGGGCGATCCCGCACCCCCATGCCCGTCGCTCGCGTTCATCCATCGAGCCCCGTGCGACAAAAAGAGCCAAAATCGCAATAACCGGAATCGCTCCCAACACCGAAGCGTTCTGGGCCTCGTGGTTGCCCAAAAGCACACTGGCAAAACTCTCGTAGAAATCCGCCGTCTGGAAGAAGGCGATCTCGCGCACAATGCCAACGCGGCCCATGGAGGTAAGAGTGATGAACATCGGTATCGTCGAAAAACCGACCAATGCGAAGCCGGCAAGGAGGCAAAGGGCAAATTTGCCCGCCAATAAAGCGAAATCCCCCACAGATCGCTCGCGAGGGTAGACAAAATAAGTTATAAGGCAGTACGCAAGCAAGAAAAGACACGTCATGTAAGCGAAATAAATCGAGTACATGAAAATGCCTGCCACGGAGGCAATAAGCAGAAGCGGGTTCTTGCCTACGAACAGCTTATCGGCGCCCATGAACACGAGCGGAAGCAATATGGCGAAATCGATGAAATTCGGGTGACGCAAAACCCCCCAGAACAGCACATATCCGCAGAGCACGTAGCAGAGCGCGCCCACGAGCGTCGCCCCTTTGCCTTTGCCACGGCTAAAGCAATAGAAGGAAAAAGTGAGGGCCGCTAGATAGAACCTTAAGAACACAAGAGCATCGTAGAGCCACTCGGATGCTTCTGGCGGGCACAAAGCCGCAAGAAAATTAATCGGCTCGTTGGAATTTCCCGATGCCGTAATAAGCCAGTCTGCGCCAAAACCGATATCGAACGAGTACAGCGGAACCGTCAGATCCCCTGCCAAGAGCGACGCAGCAATATCTCGTAACCACTCCCCTTCTGCAACCATAAAGGGGAAATACAGCAGACGCCCGTCAGTGTCCCAAACAAGCGAGCGCCCCGCCATGATTAGCGTTAGCGTCACGCCCGCAAAGGCTACCGCACAAACCCCTAAAAGAACGAGAGCATACCGTCCCTTGCGAGTCGTCTCCGCAAGGGGGTGACCGAAATAACCTTTTTCACCATGGCGATCTTCTGTCTCTCGCTCGACCATAGGACCATCCGTTCTTCGTCTTCGGGACGTCATGAAAAAGTCCGGAAGATCGACGTCGACCTCCCGGACCTTACCGATACTCCCGCCCTCCTGAAGGAATGCTAATAGGATACCACTCGCGTGCCGCGAGGAATATTGTTATATATCCATCTTGCGCATTCGATGTCAAGACGCACGCACCCATGAGAGGCGGAGATGCCCAGACGGCCATCCTGAATGTGCGACATGCTTCCTGGCTGGTACAACACCGAATGGAACAGATAGTTGCCGTAGAACTGTGTCCAGTACCAGCAGGTATAACCGGAGCCGAACGACTTACCGCGAGACCCTACGGTAAAGGTCCCCTTGACGGTTGGGGAGCTAGGGGCGCCCGTTGTGCAATCCCAATACCACACCGGTTCCCAATTATAGCTACTTCCACGGAAGACACCCACTTTATGCGTGCGGCTATTAACTAAGATAATGTAATTGGTATTGCTGTAATAGTTCTGAGCCTTGTTCCACATGGCCAGCTGACCGGCAGGCAGAGTGACAGGCTTCGTGCTCGTTTCCCCATTGCTGTCGAAAACGTAGCGGTAACCACCGATGATCTGGGTTCCGAAAGCTTGCTGGCCATTGCTGTAGAAGTACGACCACTTCTGCACGCCGTCCCACTTCAGCCAGCCTGTGTGCATCTGGTAATCCGAGTCGAAATAGTACCAATGACCATCAATCTTTTGATGCCAGCGAACCGCTTTCCCGTCAGACCAATCGAAGTAATACCAAGCACCATCAGACTGAACCCAGCCCCCTGTCTCTCGACCTCGAGAATCATAGTAGCTTTTCGTGCCATCTTTCCAGGTAACAATGCCCTTCGTCATTCGAGAAGCAGAGTCGAAATAGTACCAGCGACCGTCCAGCTTCTGGCTCCATCGCAGGCTCATGGCCGTGGACGGG
>NZ_CDSBIE010000016.1:0-31163 GCF_977113345.1 Adlercreutzia sp. CNCM I-6216 | reverse complement strand
GGGTCGAAGTAGTACTTCACCCCGTTGAAGCTGCGCCAGCCAGTGAGGGCGCGGCCGTCCCAGTCGAAGAAGCTCTTGGTTCCGTTCTTCCAGGTCACCCAGCCCTTGACCATCTTCGAGTCGGAGTCGAAGTAGTACCAGCGACCGTCCAGCTTCTGGCTCCATCGCAGGCTCATGGCCGTGGACGGGTCGAAGTAGTACTTCACCCCGTTGAAGCTGCGCCAGCCAGTGAGGGCGCGGCCGTCCCAGTCGAAGAAGCTCTTGGTTCCGTTCTTCCAGGTCACCCATCCTGTCTGCATACGGCACTCATCGTCGAAAAAGTACCAGATACCCTCGATTTTCTGACGACCGGCTACCGCCAAGCCATCGGCACCGAAATAGTAGCGAGCACCATCCACAATCACCCAGGCATCGACAGCGAAAGATCCGTCGGCATACTCATAGCGGAAAGAGGAGCCTTCCGCAAGAAGGCTCCTCTCTCGCTCGTCCGGAACGACATCGTCAGAATCTTCGGCGCCACCGGCGGCGTTCTCCGCACCAGCGTCTTCAGACTGAATCTCTGGCCGGACTGACACCGCACCACCGAATTCAGCAGCATCCGCCTCTTCGGTACCGATAGCGAGAGCATCGCCATCGACCGGCTTGTCCCCCATGACAGCCTCAGAAGGCTGCGCCTCGGCCTGCTCCTCCCCATTCGTTTCCGCGGCGTAAGCCATTGCAGGCATCGAAAAGCAGAGCAAGCCGGCTAAAAAAAGACTCGTCACTTTACGCACCCGAAACGACAAAGCGCCCCGTTCCCGTTTCTTCATGCTGGTACATCCTCCTACGCAAAACCATTAGACAAAATATCAGTATACCCCAATACATCATTCGAATGCCGAGCGACTAACGATAGCTTGGCACCAGAAATGTCAACCCCGTCTTGGCCTGGCCCACGCTGGCAGAGGCATAAATTGCATTCATAAGCGATCCAATTTTAGTCGCCCAATCACGATCAGTCGCATACTGGTGACCCACCGAGCCATAACGCGCATACTCCACGTAATTCCATCGCATTTTATAAAGAGTATTCTGACTAAACGCATTATTGAGATAGTTGGTGGCGATCCAGCGAGCCGCCCCGTGGATTGCCTTCTCAGGAGTATCCCACCCATTCTTGATGGCCAAAGCTCGACCTCCCGACAGCGGACTGGAATCATAAGCGCCGATCCCGTAAAAATTGTAATACGTTCCCTTCGGCCATGTCTTGCCATCTACTAGCGTCTTTCCGTCATAGACATAGCCCTTGGCCAACGTAGACGTTCCCCATCCACTCTCCAAGATCGCATGAGCCAAAAGATACACCTCGTTGACCCCGTAACGGCGCGCAGCGTTCACAAACGCCTCTCCGTTGCCCGCAAGTGTGCCGGTTCGCCCATTTGCAGTTGAGGCGATGTAGGCATCTAACTGAGCCGCCGACACCATACCGGAATAGCCATGATTCAACTGGGCGAATTGGTAATATCCACTCGTACCTGCTCCACAGCTCGTCGGCGTCATAGATGCGACAATATCAGCTTGGGTATATTTCAGGGCAGAAGGACACGCCCTAAGTTCTTTGGCCGCCAAAGTAGCCAACGAGACGCCCGTAGCCTCGGTCTTGGTCTCCGATTTGGCGCCTACTAACTCAGAGCGCTCATTGAAGTAGTAGGACTGCCCGTCGATGACCTGCATACCCCGCAACGACTGGCCATTGGAAGGATTAAAGTAGTAGGTCTTACCGCCTATGGTTTGCCACTCCATAAGCGCGCGGCCATTTCCATCGAAGTAGCTCTTCGAGCCATCGGCCTTCCACGTCACCCACCCTGTCACCATCTCGGAATCGGTGTTGAAGTAGTACAACGAGCCGTCTATCCACTGGCTCCAACGAACGCTCTTGCCTGAAGACTGCTCAAAGTAATAACGCTTCCCGTTTACGTTCTGCCAGCCGACACGGAGCTTGCCGTCTGATCCATAGTAACTTTTCAGCCCGTCGGCATGCCATGTGAGCAGCCCTGTGAACATAAAGCTGTCGCTGGAGAAGTAGTACCACGCGCCATCGATCTTCTGGCTGTAGCGACGTGAGATACCGGTATTAGGATCAAAGTAGCACTTCCTTCCTTGGAAGCTACGCCACCCGAGCAGTGCTTTACCATCCCAATCGAAGAAGCTCTTAGTGCCATCCTTCCAGGTGATCCAACCAGTCTCCATGACGCTATCGCCATTGAAATAGTACCACGATCCATCGATCTTCTGACTCCAACGCTTTGAGATGCCGTTAGCGGGATTGAAGTAGTATTTCTTATTTCCAATAGTCTGCCATCCCAACCACGCTCGACCGGAGCTGGGATCGAAGTAGCTCTTCGTGCCGTCGGCGCTCCAGGTAACCCAACCAGTCACCATCTGAGACTCACCATTAAAATAGAACCAGTTTCCGTTAATTTTCTGACTCCATCGCAAGCTGATACCGTTGGAAGGGTTGAAGTAGTACCATTCTCCGTCGATTTCGTGCCAACCGGTCAGCGCGGCAGCCTTGCCGTCCTCTCCGGGCTGGAAGTAGCTCTTCGTGCCGTCGGCGCTCCAGGTGACCCAGCCGGTCTTCATGCGGCACTGGCCGTCGAAGTAATACCACTTCCCATCGATCTTCTGGCTCCACTTCACAGCCTTGCCATCGGAACCGTAATAGTAGGCGTAGCCGTTCATCCACGCCCAGGTGTTGGGCGTGCCGGTGAGCACCACCTCTTGGGGCGTCGAGGAGAACGATGTGAACGAGAAGTTCACATCGCAGTTGCCAGACACGCCACTCACTTGGCCAGACTCCGTGAATTGCCAAAGATCGGAAGAGAACGTCACGTCAGGAGCGCCGATTGCGCTCCCGGGATATTGTGCAATCCATCGGCTCCAGGAGCGATTGTTGAAAACGGGGCTTGTCAGGTATTTCTCCCACCAAGTCTTGTTCGCGTAAATACCCACTTTGTATCCCGCAGCTTGAATCTTGTTGCAAAATGTTTCTGCAAGCTGGCCGCGCTGAGCATCAGTCAAGCTCAGCTGGCTATCATCTTCGAGATCGTAGTAGATGGGCAACGCCAAATCACTCGGTTTCAGGTTCGCATGATCTGAGTCCAATAATCTTAGAACATGCTCAGCTTCACTCTGAGCGCTTGGAGCTGAACCTGTCGCTTTCTTCGCGTAGGAATAGAGGTAGATGCCGATCTGAATACCATTTTTGCGAGCGCCTTCAACGTTTTGAAGAAAGCATTTGTCGTCCTGCTCCTCGATGTCGCTTCCGTAACCACATCTTATGATAGCGAACGTAATGCCAGCGGCCTTCACCTTGGCCCAGTCAATACTCCCCTGGTGAACCGACACATCGATGCCAACGGCCTTGGCACCGGAAACCGTAACCCGCTTCCCGCCCAGAGTATAGGTGGTGGCCCCGTTCGATGAGGTCCAAGTCGGCGTCGTGCTGCTTGCCGTTCGAGCGCCTGGGGCGGCAAGGGAGCCTAGCGCTACACCGTCCTCGTAACGCCAACTGTTCTCAGGCCCCTCGGGAACCCATGTCGTTGAACTCCCTTGTCCAGAAGATTCTTCCTGTACCTCGGCGGCGGCAAGCGCCTCCGCCCCAAGACCTTCCCGAAACCCCGCATCATCGACCTCGCCGAACGTTCGATCCCCAACGCCTTCTGCGCCACCGCTTTCGGGGAGAGCTCCCTTATTGCCGGCATCAGACTTGCTGTCGACCGACGTCGCCCTATCGCCCGCCTCGAGCTCGGCGAGCGCGTCCGGAGCGGTCGACGAGGGCTCGGTGGGAATCGGCGCATCGAATGCAGGGGGCTCGGTCGCCTCGATGTCGGAGACATCGGCGTCGAACTCATCGCCCAGAGCCGGAACGGCGGGCACGAGGCTGGCGGCAAGGGCCACGGCGAGCACGGAGGAACTCGACTTCGCCCAATATCCTTTGCGCAAAGCGGGCTTGGCGTGCTTCGCGCGTTTGGCGACCGAGCGATTGACCATGGTGCAACCTCCTGGGATGTTGTCCGTTTTCTGCTTCATTTCCCAAAATGAGATGTCAGATTCTATCAGTCCATTCACAATATGCACATGCTTCTGACAACTTCCCGTAAAAAATCGGCGAAAACGCACGGGGGCTACAGAATCACGGTCCCAAGGGCCTTTTGCTGAAAAGGAGTGTGCCCGTTTTCCCTAAAGTCAACGTAGAGCCAGAATATCCTTTACACTATAGGAAAGTATCACTGCGGCACGAAGGAGCAGCCCGATCATGGCAAGTCCATTCAACCACATCGTCGTCACCGGAGGAGCCGGGTTCATCGGCTCCAATTTCGTGCATTGGGTGCTCGACAACCAGCCCGATGCTCATGTCACGGTGCTCGACGCCCTCACCTATGCGGGCAACCGCGAGAACCTCGCAGGCTGCGATCCGGAGCGTATGACCTTCGTGCATGGCGACATCTGCGATGCGGGCTTAGTCGATCGCCTCTTTGCGGAAGCCGACGCCTGCGTCCATTTCGCCGCCGAGAGCCACAACGACAATTCCATCGCCGATCCCACCCCCTTCCTTCGCACTAACGTCGAGGGCACCTTCACGCTTCTCCAGGCGGCTCGGAACCACGGCGTGCGCTTTCACCACATCTCGACCGACGAAGTCTATGGCGATTTGGCCTTGGACGACCCGAATCGATTCACGGAGGAAACGCCCTATCGCCCATCGAGCCCCTACAGCTCCACCAAGGCGTCCTCCGACATGCTCGTCCGCGCCTGGCATCGCACCTATGGCGTGGAAGCCACCATATCCAACTGCTCGAACAACTACGGACCCTACCAGCATATCGAGAAGTTCATTCCTCGGCAGATCACCAACATTCTGTGCGGCATCCGCCCGAAGCTCTACGGAGACGGCAAGAACGTCCGCGACTGGATTCACACCGAAGACCACTCCTCCGCTGTCTGGGCCATCCTCACCCAAGGGCGTATCGGGGAAACTTATCTCATCGGAGCCGACGGGGAGCGGAGCAACATAGATGTCTTGCGCGCTATCCTCACCGCCATGGGCAAGGACGCCGACGATTTCGATTGGGTAAAGGACCGACCGGGTCACGACCGCCGCTACGCCATCGATTCTACGAAATTGCGCCGCGAACTGGGCTGGTCGCCCAAGCACACAAACTTCGACGAAGGACTGGCCCGCACCATCCAGTGGTACACCGACAATCCCAGCTGGTGGCAGGGCGCCAAAGAGGCCACCGAAGCCAAGTATCGCGCCCAAGGCCAGTAGGACCTGGACAGCAGACAACCACATTGAAGCACGAGTTCGCAGCTAAGGAGCTTTTGTCATGAGCGAAGAAAACCACCGCTTGGTCATTCTCGGATCGATGGACGAGTTCGTCGACCTTGTCGAATGTGCCAAAAAAAGGGGCATCTACACCATCGTTTGCGATGGCTACGAGGACGGTCCCGCCAAAGCCCACGCCGACAAGGCCTATCTGGAAGACGTCCGCCACACTGACGCCATTGCGGAAATCTGCAGGAAGGAACAGGCAGACGGGATCATCGCGTCGTTCTCCGACCTTCTGGCCGAGTGCATGATCGATATCGCCGATGCCGCCGGCCTCCCCTCCTACCTCAAGCCCAAAGGGGAAAAGCTCTTGCGGGAGAAGCCGCTTATGAAGCAGATGTTCCAAGAGCTCGGCATCGCGTCGCCTCGCTACAAGAAGATTCGCCTCGATACGCTAGAGGAAGACTTCGCCGACATGGCGTTCCCTTGCGTCATTAAGCCTGTCAACGGCTACGGCTCCCACGGAGTGTTCGTCGCGAACGCCATCGAGGACGTTCGCGAGCGCTTCCAATCGACCGCAGCCCAATCCACGTTCGACTATCTGATGGCCGAGGAGTACAACGACGGACGAGAATTCAACATCATGACCTGGATCGTGGACGGGCAAGCCCACATCATAAGCATTGCCGATCGCGAGAAAATCGCTTTCGAAGATGGCGAGATCCCCCAAGTCGTCCGGTGCGCCTACCCGAGCCCTCTCACGGCTGAGCTGCAAGACGAAGCCGCTTCCATCGCCACCAAAATCGCCGGTTACGTCGGTCTTGAGAACGGCCCCCTCTGCGTTCAGGCGTTCTATCGGGAAGGCGAGGGGTTAGCCGTGTGCGAGGCGGCCGGACGCATCTTCGGCTACGAGCACGAGCTCGTCACCTTGGGCAGCGGCCTCTCAGTCGAAGAGCTGTTGATCGACTGCGTGTACGACCAACCCGCGGCCAAGGAGCGCGTGCTGGCTCACTCCCCCTTGTTCGCCAACCATGCCGCCGGCCTCTATTTCCACGGCCATGACGGAGAGGTGGCCGACACTTCGTCCATCGATGAACTCGGAGCACTCCCCGGCGTTGTTGAGTATCGTCCCTATTACCGTACAGGCGACACGATCTCCCATGAGCGGGGCGCCAAACCCTACGTCGTGCGCTATTACGTGGCCGGACCATCGCGGGAAAGTGTCGACTCCCTCTCTCGAACCATCATGGGTCGGGCATCGGTGCTCGACCCGGACGGAAACGAGCTGCTGCTTAGAACCGCTCCGATGGCCCACTAGCAATGAGCCCGCACAAGAAAACCGACGGCAGGGCGAAGACGCTCATCGCCCTGCACCTGCTTCTGCTGGTATATTCGCTTTCCGGTATCTTCAGCAAGAACGCGGCCCGCGAGCCCTTCTTGAGCCCGATGTTTATCCTCCTGTACGGTGGCATGCTCGTCATTCTTTTCATCTACGCCATCGGGTGGCAGCAAATACTCAAGCGCCTGTCGCTCTCCATGGCGTTCGCGAATAAAGCAGTCACGGTAATCTGGGGCATGGTATGGGGATTCTTCATTTTCGGGGAGTCTGTTTCCGCCTTGAACATTTTGGGGGCGGCCATGGTCATCGTCGGCGTGGTGCTCTACGCGCGGGCGGATGGCAAGGAGGAGAAGCCAGGCGATCCGATCGATGGCGACCAGTGGACGACCGATGCGCCGGGGAATCTCCCGCCCTTAGGCGGTGAATAGCGATGCTCGAACTTTATGTCGGCGTCTACCTGCTCGGCGTGCTCATCTCGTCAGTATCTCAGGTTCTTCTGAAGAAGGCTGCCATGCGACAGTACGAGACCCCGCTGAAAGAGTATCTCAATCCCTGGGTTATTACCGCCTACGCCCTTTTCTTCGGGGCAACACTCATGACCATCCTCGCCTACAAGGTAGTGCCGCTTTCCATGGGCGCTATATTGGAGGCCACCGCCTACCTGTACATCACGTTCTTCGGTGTGACGATTTTCAAAGAAAAGCTGGGTAGAGACAAAGCCATCGCGCTACTACTCATAGTGGGCGGTATCATTGTGTACTCGTTAGGTATGTCGTAAGCTTACGGAGGAGCTTTATGCTTGTTTCGGTAGTTATCCCCTGTTACTACTCGGAGAAAATGATCGGTACTGTCGTCGATCAAACGCGAGCTGAACTCGTCAAAGCGGGATACGAATACGAATTCATCCTTGTAAACGACGGCTCGACGGACGGCACTTTCGCGGCCATCGAGCAGCTCTGCGCCGCGGACGACCATGTGGTCGGCATCAACTGCGCGAAGAACTCAGGCCAGCACAACGCTATCATGGCAGGTCTGAGAAAGACCGAAGGCGACCTCATCTTGCTGATGGACGACGACATGCAAACCCACCCCTCTCAATGTGTTAAGTTGCTGGACGCCATGGAGGACGGCAGCGACATCGTGTTCGCCTGCTGGGACGAGCACAAGGAAGCCTGGTGGCGCGAGCTCGGATCGAAGTTCACCATTTGGTCGATGCGCGTGCTCACCGATCGCCCCAAAGAGATCTACTCCAGCAACTTCGCTGTATTCCGTCGCCACATCCGCGACGAGGTGGTGCGGTACCAGGGGCCCTACGTCTACATTCAAGGTCTGCTGTTCCGAGCCACGGCGAACATCAAAAACGTGAAGGTAGAGCATTACGAGCGGGCCCAGGGGACATCGGGGTACAGCCTTAAGTCGCTCATTCGTCTCTGGTCCACCGTGCTGAACTTCTCGATGGCGCCTCTTCGCGTTGCCGCAGTGGTGGGCGCAGCACTCGGCGTTATAGGCCTGGTGTCCGCCCTCATTGTTTTCATCATGCGTCTCGCCGACCCCGGCATGCAGGCAGGCTGGCCCTCGCTCATGGCCACCATGCTCACTTGCTCGGGACTCATCATCTTGTTCCTGGGCATTATCGGGGAATACCTCGGACGCATGTTCATGACGATCAACAATGCACCGCAATACGTTCTCAAAGAGACCATCGACAACCGCTAGAAGCAGACCGGACGCAACCATTCGAAAGGAAACCTCGTGAGAAAGAAAATCGTCATCTTCGGTGCTGGGGGCACCCTCGGCTTGTACCTGGTAGATCATCTGTCTCGCCTTCTGTCGGCCGATGAGTGGGAAGTCATCGCAAGCGGGCGCTCCGACATAGCGTTCTTCGACCGCTATGCGCCGCTGGTGCGCTATGTGCAGGCCGACATCACCGACGAGAAGTCGTTCGCCGCACTCCCGCAGCAGGATGTTTATGCCGTCGTCCACTTCGCTGGAGCGCTGCCGGCCTACATGGAAGGCTACGACCCACGCCGTTACGTAGATGCCAATGTCATGGGCACGCTAAACGTGCTCGAGTACGCGCGCACCGCAGGAGCTGATCGGGTGCTGTACACCCAAACCATCTCCGACTATACCGGTTATTTCGGCGAGATGATCGAGCTGGCCGACGACATGCCCCGCAAGCCAGCCATGACCGGCGATCATGCCGTGTACGCCATCACGAAGATCGCCGCTGAGGAGCTTTGTTGGCACTACCGAGCCGCTTACGGCATGGGCTTCTTCGCCTTCCGCCTACCGAATATCTACTGCTTCATGCACGACAGCAAGACCCTCTACCACGACGGAAAGCCCGCCGTAAGCTCCTATCGCCTGATGATCGACAAGGCGCGGGCTGGCGAGCCGTTGGAGATCTGGGGCGATCCCACCAAGGGCATGGACCTCATCTACGTGAAGGATTTCTGCCAGATGATCGAGAAAGCCCTATTCGCTCCTAAGGAGGCCAGCGGCACCTATAACGTCGGCACAGGCGTGCTGACCTCTCTCGAAGATCAGGTTCACAACATCGTGGACGTGTTCTGCGAGCCCGACGCCGTGTCGGATATCAGCTACCGTCCCGAAAAGCACGACTGCGTGAACTACTGCATGAACGTGGATAAGGCACGGGCTAACTTGGGCTATGAGCCGGTTTACACGCCCGTGAAGATGCTCGAAGATTATAAGGCCGAGATGGAGGCCGATCGCTTCGCCGACTTCTTTACCGAGCGCTATGAGGGGCGATAGACATGCCTCTTCCTTTCGATGTTGCTTCCCTCCAGACTCCCTGCTTCGTGTTTGACGAGGCCGAGCTGCGCCAGAACTTCAGTGACTTTCGCCGGGCCTTGGCGGATCACTGGTCGCCCTACGCGAACGTCGCCTACTCCGTGAAAACCAACCCCTTTCCATGGATCCTGGAAGTGGCCCGCGATGAAGGTTGTTATGCCGAAGTCGTTTCCAATGAAGAGTACGCACGGGCCCTCCAGTGCGGCTTCGCTCCCGATAAAATCGTTTTCAATGGACCGATCAAGGGCCGCGATTGGCTGTTTTACGCCCTGGACGCGGGCTCCTATGTGAACCTCGACTCGAAGCGAGAGATCGAGTGGGTGCGCGAGTACGCTGAATCGGGAAAGAGCGCTCGCGTCGGCCTGCGCGCCAACATCCTGCTTGAAAAGCACTGTCCCGGGGAGACGCTCTCCGACGACCGCCACGGCCGCTTTGGCTTCTCTTTTGAAGGCGGGGAGCTCGCACGGGCCATCGAGGAGCTGCGAAGCATTCCGGGCATCGAGCTGCGCGGACTCCACATGCATGTGACTACATTGAGCCGCTCTCAAAAGGTGTACCGGACGCTGGCCGACTTCGCCGTAGAGATCATCCGCTCGTTCAAGCTCGATTTGGACTGGTTCGACATCGGTGGAGGCTTCTATGGTGGTGGCCCGGCCAATGTCGGCGCCTATGATGAGTACGTGCGCACCATTCGAGAGGCCATCGGCGACGCCTGCGACCCAACTCATACTGAGCTCCTCGTCGAACCAGGTGGTGCGGTGGTGTGCACGCCAGGCTACTACGTTGGCCGCGTTATCGATGTGAAGGACATCGTAGACGAGCATTACGTGGTCACCGAGTTGTCGCGCATCAATATCGACCACGAGATGAAGAAGACGTCCTACGTCCACGAAATGGTGACCGGCGCCCAAGAGACGTTGCCCCGCCAGATCATTTGCGGATACACTTGCATGGACAGCGATCGCCTGTTCACAGCCCATGACGAACCGGCTCTTCGGGTTGGAGATGCAGTGGTCATCCGCTATGCAGGCGCTTACTCCATGTCGTTCACGCCGCAGTTCTTCATCGAGTACCCGCCGGCGGTGTACGCCATGGCGCCCGACGGCCAGCCGATGCTGTTGCGCGAACCTTGGAACGAGCAACCGCCGAGAGGCTAATTATTACCTTCCAGCATAGCGCAGTTCAGTGAGGTGCTAGAATCATCTCACTGAACTGCGCGGAGACCATCTATCCGCGTGCGCATATTCGAGGAAAGGTGGTCTATGGAATTCTCGGCTCTTGATTTGACGTTCGACGTGTGCATCATGTCGGCGCTGCTGGTGCTCGGAAAAATCATCCGAACTCGGGTTCCGCTTCTGCAGAACCTCTTTATCCCTTCAGCCCTGATCGCCGGCTTCATCGGCATTATTCTCGGACCCTTCTGCCTGAATTGGGTACCTCTCAGCTCTCAGGCCTCCAGCTACGCCGGTATTCTCATCGCTGTGCTGTTCGCTACTCTTTACCTGGGCCGACGCAGCCAGGGCAGCTTCAAAGAGATGTTCCGTCAAGTAGGCGACGCCTTCATGCTGAACGGCGCCGCCGAAATCCTGCAGTACGGCATTGCGCTTATCCTCGGCGGCATCCTTATCGCCACGGTGTTCCAGGGTGTAACCGAATGGTTCCCCATCCTCATGCCTGGTGGCTTCGTTGGCGGCCACGGCACGGCAGCCGCCATCGGATCAGTGTTCGAAGAGGGCGGCTGGGCCGAGGCTACCACGGTGGGCCAGACCTTCGCCACCTTCGGCCTTCTCGGCGGCATCATCAGCGGCATCATCGCCATCAACTACTGCGCCAACAAAGGTTGGACCACCGAGATTCGTAAGGTAAAGGATATGCCCGAGGAGGTTCGCGTCGGCCTGGTTCCCGAGAAGGATCGCACCCCCATGGGAGAGAACACCGTGAACCCCATGTCCATCGATCCCCTTGCGTGGCATGTGGCACTCGTCATGGTTGCCGTGGGCGGAGCCTACCTCATCAATACGGGCCTCAAGATCCTATTCCCGCAGGTGTCGGTTCCTGTTTACGGCATTGCCCTCCTCGTTGGCGTCGCGCTGTTCGCCCTTCTCAAGCTCATCAAACTCGACCGCTATGTTGACCAGCGCGTCGTGTCCCGCATCGGCAGCTGCGCCACCGATTATCTGGTTGCCTTCGGTGTGGCGACCATCAACATCAACGTGGTTCTGCAGTACTGGGCGATCATCCTCGTGCTGTGTCTCCTCGGCTTTGTACTGGTGGCTTTTTATTTCTTCTACATCTCCCGACATCTCTTCTCCGATCACTGGGTCGAGCGCGGCATCTTCATCTGGGGCTGGTCAACGGGCGTTATGAGCATCGCCGTGCTGCTGTTGCGCGTCGTCGATCCTGAGTTCCGTACCACGGCGCTGGAAGATTCTGGATTCGCCTGGATCTTCGTATCGTTCATAGACATCGCCCTGGTGACGTTCCTCCCCATGTTTGTCATACAGGGAGCAGGCGTTGCCGCCGGTATCGTCTGCTGCCTCATCGCCGTGGCCATGCTCGTCGCCACCGCCTTCCTCTACGGCTGGAGAAACAATCAGGGCGTCAAGGTCTTCCCCAAGGGCAAGAAGGCCTAAGCCACCCGTCTACACCAATAAGAAGGGCTCGCCAGTGTTAAACTGGCGAGCCCTTCTTATTGGTTGCAAATGCTTTGCCTCCTAGGAGGCCATATTTCCAAAGAGAATGCGGTTTTCCGCTACCCGCAGCAAATGCTGCCCATAAGCCGTCTTGGCATGGCGCTCGGCCGCATCAAGTAGCACCTCTTTGGTGATCCATCCATTGTTGTAGGCGATCTCCTCCAAAGCGGCTATCTGAAGGCCTTGGTTGTCTTCCACAGCCTTTACGAACTCGGAGGCCTTGTACAAGCTGGGAATAGTACCCGTGTCAAGCCATGCCGAGCCGCGATGGAGAACCTTCACCTCCAGGCTCCCCTCCTCCAGGTACATACGATTCACATCGGTGATCTCCAGTTCGCCGCGATCGGACGGGATCACGTTCTTGGCGAACTCCACTGCGCGGCTATCGTAGAAGTAAAGGCCCGTGACCGCATAGTTCGACTTAGGATATTCGGGCTTCTCCTCAATGGAAAGAGCGCGGCCCTCAGCGTCGAACTCGACCACGCCGAAGCGCTCCGGATCGTCGACGTAATAGCCGAACACGGTTGCGCCGCACTCGCGCGAAGCCGCCTGCTTCAGCAGCGCCGAAAGGCCTCCGCCGTAGAAGATGTTGTCGCCCAGGATAAGAGCGCAGCCTTCTCCGTCGAGAAACTCCTCACCGATAATGAGCGCTTGAGCCAGCCCGTCTGGCGAGGGCTGAACCGCGTAGGACATGTTGACGCCAAACGAAGATCCGTCCTTGAGCAATTCCTGGAAATTAGGCAAATCCGCCGGCGTGGAGATAAGCAAGATATCGCGAATGCCCGCCAGCATGAGTATGGAAAGCGGGTAATAGACCATCGGTTTGTCGTACACGGGAAGCAGCTGCTTCGACGTGACCTTCGTTAGCGGGTACAGACGCGTTCCCGATCCTCCCGCTAGAATAATGCCCTTCATTTCAACCTCGCTCCCACAGATAAAGAACTAATCTGCATAGAATCGTACCACAAGAAGAGGATCAGCGCCCTTCTCGCTCAGAGGAACCTCGTCTACAACTTCCGCCTTTGCATCTTTGCCATAATGCTCGCGCAGATAGCGCGTCAGTTGCTCTATAGCCTCTCTGCGCCGGGTCACGAAGTAGGTTTCTGGGCGATCGAGAAGACTCTTTATGGGATTGGGAACACCTATCTCCTCATTATGGGCGCGCACCAAAGGAGACCCCTGCGTCCAGCCGCCCATAAGGGCCGTCGACCCCATGAACGACGCCGGGGGCAGATGGCGATATTTCAGCTGCTTCTCGAGCTGCGTGAAGGTCGTCGTGTCCCATACATAGACGACGCCTGACTCCGTGAACCTCTTCACCAGATCGTTGCTCTCGACAAAAGCGCTGCTCTTCTCGAATTGATCGATGCGCTCGACGTTGAAAGTGGGGGCCCATTTCAGCACAAGCCCCACTACGCATAACAGGGCGAATACTACACCGATGAGCGCCGATGTCGTTACACGCCGTAACCCTACAGGCTTAGCTGCGACAGGCGCGGGGGGTCTAATGGTGAGAAACGCGACGAGACATGGCAGCAGAGAAAGAACCCACGTGGAATACTCGACACGAGCTGGCAAACGGCCCGTGTACCGAAAGAGCACGCAAGCCGCAAAGGCCCCGCCAAGAGACAGGACAACCGCCGCAAGCACCCGTTTACGTCCGAGGAGCAGCGCACAGGCGGCAATACATGCTAAAGAGACAGTCAGCAGAGGGGACTTGACCAAGTGGCGCCCCTCGGCAAGGAAAGCGGTCGGCAAACTGCGGTCTGCCACCGGCTCTCGAGCAATATCGGACACCTCCATAAGCAAATCGGAGGTGATGTAGTCGGGATCGGCCGTAATCCAGTTGCGCATGAGCCAGTAGTCGCTCTCCGAAACGCCGATTGACGCCAGCTCGTCTCGCACTTCGTCGTAATCGCTCATGGGGTAATCAACCAAAGCGTAGCGAGCGTCATTGTACTCGAGCCAATCGGCCCACTTCGGCTCAGCCCACACCGCCTTGTCGAAGGCCAAGGCGCCGCCAACACAAAGCCCGACAGCTATCATGCAGACAAGAGCCCTAACGACTAGAGTCTTAGCCCGCTGGAACTGTTCATGCCCGAGACGAACGAGCAACCCCGCGAAAGCGAGGGCAAGAAAGGGAGCAGAGAGAAGCAAGACAAGGGCCCGCCACATGAATCCCAACGTCACCAATACAGTGCCCGCCACACAGGAGGAAGGAGCCCTCCGCATAGTACCGGAGCAGCAGCAGAGCTCGCCTGACGTAACGCACAGCGCCGCGACCACGGTAAAATTGCTCCCCAAGGTGCACTTCGGCATAATGAAGTACGCAACAAAACCGATGCAAGCGAGCGAAAGCCCGAGCGGAGCATGGCGCAACAGGATGTAGCAGAACGAGAAAAATGCCACCGTCACAGCGAGACGTTCGATCACGAGAAACCAGTTCAACTCCGGTATGGCGATATTGAGCTGGTAGATGATGCCGTTGAGCACCGCACTGGTAAACAGGCATTGGCCGCCGTCGGGATAGAGTCCTGAAAGGACCATCGAGATCCCCAAATCGTCATCAGGGCCTCGGTAGTCGTCGTTTAGGACAAGAATCCCAACCACAAAAAAAGTGAGGGCAAGCGCTGTCGCAACGCAAGGCGCAACTGGTCGACTCTCAGCGGGGCAACACCCCCAAACCTTCAATGCGCGTCGAACGCGCTCTACAACCCTGTCTGACATAGCCCCACTTCGTTAACGCACAACAGCTTCGATGAACAACAGAACGACAAGATGCCATTGTACCTCAAAGAAGAAGCTGAGGCGATGGCTCAACGACGACGCGATCGCAACCTCAGGAACTCAAAGGGCCTGAACGATGAGCCGCGATTTCCAGATGCTGATGAAGTCGCCGCCTCTGCAATGGCGAAGCGGTTCTTCCCCTTGTCCTCGTAAGCACTTTGCACGAGAGCGATACGCTCCTTCGCATCGGCAACTCCGGCCAGTCGATTTGCTAGCCGCACGAGACCCGACTGATCGCGCTGCGGCGCATTGGCGTAAACCCATTTATCAGAGGCGAATGTCTGAGAGGCAGCCGTCTGCTCGGCAGTCCAGCCGTGGACGCAGGCACCGTCGAAGAAAATCCCACGAGCAATTTGCCGAGCGGGATTGCCCGCCCAACTTGTGTTCGAAGGGACCGTCTTGCCGGCCACTACGGCAGCGCCACCGACAATACTTCCAGATCCAATAGCCGCGCCCTTCAGCAGCATGGCAGATTGACCGAGCCATACATGGTCGCCTATCACCACATCGCGGCTAGGATTAATGCGCCTGCCATCTTCTGCCCTGTACACCAAATGAGGGTCGGCAGTCCTTATCCACACATCAAAGGAAAAAAGGCCTCTGTCGCCAATAAGCACACTGCGCCGCTCGGATACAATTACATGGAGTGAACCGTTGGTGTACGTCGACGAGCCCAAGGCAAACGTGCATCCAGCATGCACCGTTGCATCCAGCCACAACGAGGTGTTTCCGCTCGCCAGGTAGACGATGGCACCGGGGCCAGCGAAAACCAGCTTGCCTCCCGTCAAGGTTACATCTTCGCCACAGCACAAGATGCACTTTCCCGTATGAGCCTTCTCGGTAAACACAATTTGCGCATTCTTCATTTTCGGCGGAGGGCCCAAAAGAACATTGTCGGTTTCTTGGAAAAACCGCTCAACCTCTTCAGTGGTCTTCAATGTAACGTCCATTGAGCTCCCCCTATTCGCGCATATCTTCCGGCTCAAGAGCATGTTCCGTCGCTTGCGCCAACATGTTCGGACTCCGCATTATGAAAAGGACGTCGGACACATCCTGGTGCTGAGCAAGAAACGCATCAATCGTCTCGTCGTCGTGACGGGGGTCAAGCACGTAGGTTGTTCGATAGTGAACCGCCAGGAACCGCTCCATACAATTGGAATACGAGTCTGCGACAATGAGCAGATCCTGCCGCGAATCCGATTCCTCGTTCTCCAAGGTAATAAGCCCGTAATCGGTATGGAAATACTCGGCATAGCGACTGGTGAAAGCATTGGCACCTACATTGGCCGCTTGGTAGTTCTTCCAATGCACAAGCGAGTCCATAGAAGCCTCAGCCCCGTCAATAATGATCGATAGCTGAGGGAAATCAGCGAATTCGTAGTCGATCATTTGATCCACGTATCGCGTTTCCAACCCACGTCGCGCGAACGTGCCCCGAAAGGATGGCGCGTCATAGGTCACAAGACGCGCGGGCACAAGAAGTTCGTCCCGAAAACCGAGAGCGCTCGCCATGCGCTCATAAGCCCGAAAAGCTCCTTGGATATTCCAGTGGTGATCAGTGGAATTCCACCCATCCGCAAACTCGTCGAACGTGACGTTGCCGTCTATCCATTGGAAATGGCCGCCTTCGTCCTCGAAGATCGAGGATAACTCTCCGTAGGTAAGTGGATTGGAGATGAGTTTCGCCGTCGGGGATCCCTCAACATTCATAGAGTCGGGGCCCATATACACGAAGAACCGTTGCTCGGGATGTCTCAAACTCAGGGCGTCGAGTCCATCCCGAATATGACTGGCCGTTGCAAGGGTATCGCCGGTCGCCTTTTCGGCTATTTCGAGCAGACGGTGCCGACTCGGCATCTCCGCAATAGACGAGCCATAGAAAGCGGGGTAGCACTCCCAGCCAAAGAGCGCATTCGAAGTCTCGATGGCTGAGCGCTGGAGAGCTGCATTTGCGAGAAGAGCCGTAGCCTTCATGGGAATGCAATTGCCCACAGCATCCTCAGCGGCTATCTGAAACTCTCCCGAGCTGAACCCCTCGAGGGAAGCATAGGCGGCCGGATCGGCTTCTACGACACCGCCAGAAAGATAAGCCGCATCGTCAGCCGTGAACCAAGAGGGAAGAGCAACCCCCCCCCATGAGGCTAATCCGATCAGGGCGGGGCCGCAAAGCAACAGGCAGAGCACGCCGGCGAACAGGATATTCCGCAGCTTCATAATGCCCCCTAAAACTGGAAGTAAATAAACGGGTTGTACGAGCTGGAGACCACCGACATGCAGCTCAGGACGAAGACGGCCAGAAGGGCCACGTCGGCGAGCACGTTCACGGCAGTCACGGCGCGGGCGCGGCCGGCGGGCACGGGGCCCTCGCAGACCACCTGGCAGGGCGGCACGGCGGTGTTACCCTTCTGCGGAGCGGCGACGATGGCGCGGTGCGGGTCGCCCTCGGCCCAGGCCTGGATCTTCTTGCGCAGCCACGGCGCCCAGGGCAGCGACCCCACGATGAAGACGGGCACGAGGCTCACGTAGCTCCAGGACTGCAGCTCCCACAACGTGGAGGTACCGAGCCACCCGTAGGCGCCGAACATGGCGCAGAACCACTCCCCCACGTTCGAAAGCCCCGTCACGGCGAACAAAAGCCACCCGAAGAAGAACAGCACGACGCACCAGATATGGCTCACGAACCGCGGCAGCTTATCGAGCACCTTCATGACTAAGAACTTCTCCAACAGGATGAGCACGCCCCAGTACAGGCCCCACAGAAGGAAGTTCCACGCGGCGCCGTGCCAAATGCCCGTCAGGCCCCACACGATCATGGTGTTAGCCACGAAGCGCGGCGTGCTCACGCGGTTGCCGCCGAGCGGGATGTACACGTAGTCGCGGAAGAAGCCGCCGAGCGACATGTGCCAGCGGCGCCAGAACTCCGTGGCCGACTTCGACGTGTAGGGGTAGTTGAAGTTGCGCGGGTACTCGAAGCCCATCATCTTGCCGAGGCCGATGGCCATGTCCGAGTAGCCGGAGAAGTCGAAGTAGATCTGGAAGGTGTAGGCGGCCACGCCCGAGAAGCAGCCGATGAAGCCGATCTCGGCCGCCTCGCGGGGCAGAAGCGAGTCGGCCAGCACGCCGGCGGTGTTGGCGAGCAGCACCTTCTTGCCCAGGCCCACGCAGAACAGCCGCAGGCCCTGGGCAAAGCCCTCCAGCGTCGCGCGGCGATGGTCGATCTCGTGCTCGATGTCGGCGTAGCGCACGATGGGGCCGGCCACCAGCTGCGGGAACATGGCGATGTACATGCCGAGGTACAGCGGATTCTTCTGCACCTTCACCTCGCCGCGGTAGACATCCACCACGTAGGTGATGGCCTGCAGGGTGAAGAACGAGATGCCGATAGGCAGCGCCAGGTTCAACTCGGCGATGAACTCCTCGCCAATGGCGCGGTTGATGTTCTCGGCCAGAAAGCCCTGGTACTTGTAGAACCCGAGCACGAGCAGGTTGGCTGCGAGCGCCGCCACGAGCCAGAAGCGCTTCGGCGCCGTCTTGCCCTCGCCGCACTTGCCTATGATGAAGGCGAACAGCCAGTTGAAGCAGATGGAGGCCACCATGAGCCACACGTACACTGGCTCGCCCCAGGCGTAGAACAGAAGCGAGAACAGCAGCAGAACCACATTCTTCGCCGGCCGCCACGGCATGGCGAAGTACACCGCCAGAAACAGCGGCAGAAACGCGAACAGAAAAATAGTGCTGGAGAAGACCAACGCGAGTCCCTTCGAACTGTCATCCCGTCAATTTAGCTCAGGCAATGATACCTTAACTTTTCCTTAACGACGCATCAGCGCCGAAATTAGCATCATGCCCGCGGAGGGACCGAGGCGCGCCTCGCATAATCGCTATTGGGCATCGTAGCGAATCTGCACCTGATAGATGATCTTATTAACCGAATTCATTTCCTCACGCTCCACCGCCGTAGGCGCAATGGTCACGCCGAATTCCGTCTCGATGGCCACCAGCAGTTCAATGGCTGCCATAGAATCGAGCAACCCCTCCTCGAACAGATCGGCGTCGCGCTCTTCGCGAATAATCTCGTCGTCGCAAATCTCCTCGATGAGCTCGAGCATGCGCTCCTCGACGGAATTCTCAGCCATTGGTCAAACCTCCTATGACAGTGTGCATTTGCCCAGAGAAAATAGCCATGCCAAGCATGACCAGATTAATGGTAACAAACCATTGGAGAACCTTGTACCATTTCTTTTTCTTGTGCTTCTTGTGAAAGGAAGATTTCTTCTGGTACACGTCGGTGGCGCCCATGAGAACGCCATAATAGGCGCCATAGACCAGATAGTCCACGGTCAGCCCGTGCCAAGCGCCCATGAGCATGAAATTCGCCATGTAGCCCGCACAGGCCGTCTGAAGTCGGTCTTTGAACAGCTTGCGACGCGTCGCCGACTTCACCGCGCGCATGAACACGAAATCACGTAGCCACGTGGACAGCGTCATATGCCAGCGATCCCAGAAATCGCGCACATCGAGAGCAAGAAAAGGGGCGCGGAAGTTGCGCGGCGTCTTAATGCCGAAGCAGTAGCTGGCCCCCATGGCCATAAGGGAATAGCCAGCAAAGTCGAAGAACAGGTAAAAGCCGTACATATAGGCATCTTTCACCTGGGCGCCCAGCTCTTGCCACCAAGGACCGTCGCCCAAAGGAGCAGGGGTGAAGTAATGGTGGAACACCGTGCCCAACACTTTCTGATACACTGCTCCCACCAAAAGCAGCATAATGCCGCGAGCCAGCAAGTCCGCATACTCAGAAGCGGTATACCTTCGGTTCGCATCCTCAGTGAACCGCCGGCTGCGATCGATGGGGCCGGATGTGAAGGGTGTGAAAAACACCAAGAAGTACAAGTAATCAGTGAAGTTCATATCTTCAATGAGGTCATCTCGGATCTCGATAATGACCTGTATTGCCTTGAATGTGATGTAGGATATCCCCAGAAATCCCATGAGGTTCTGGTCGAATACGGCACCGATTTTGTAAACGACTAGAGGGGCAATAACGGCCGCGAGTGCCAACCGGTACTTCCAAAGCGCCTTTTGCCCCGACCGCCAACTGGAAAGCTCCCAGAACGTAACCGCACAGGCGATGGCGATGAACGCAACGAAAGCGAGCATGCCCTCCAAGTTCTCGCCGAAGAGCAGGAGCAGGAACGCCAACGAGGCCGCCAGTCCGTAATACTTGATGCGGCGCCCCGAGAAGCCGAGAATGGCCGCAGGTACTATGGCAACGGCCAGAAACACATAGAATGCCGGATCGATATAGAAGTTCATAATTGTCGAGCCCTACGCCAACGCCTTGCGATCGATTTTGCCATTGACGTTCAAAGCGAATTCCTCATGAAAGACGATCTTTTTGGGCACCATATAGTCGGGAACAAGTTCCTTAAGGGCCGTCTTAATGGCGCGCGCTCGAGCGAAGTCGGCCGTCATCCCCGGCTCAGCAAGACGTACGTGAGCTACGAGATGAGTCACCTTCCCGTCGCGATCGGCGGGAAGCACCACCGCCTCGGCCACTTCAGGTATCCGGACGAGGGCCTGCTCGACGTCGGCCAGCTCGACGCGAAACCCATTCAGCTTCACTTGGAAATCGAGACGGCCCAAACAGAAGAGCCGACCATCCGCGTCAAGATAGCCCTTATCACCGGTTTTGTAGCAACGCGTCACAGCGCCATCGGAGCCTTCCCTCTCGGAGAATACGGCCTCCGTCAGATCGGGACGGCCATAGTAGCCCGCCGACACCGTGTTTCCCGCAAGGTATATCTCTCCCACTTCCCCGCAAGGCAGCTCCTCACCGGTTTCCGGATCGCGAATAAGGGCACGCACGCCATCGCTCAAATAGCCCACGGGCAAAGGATTCACCTCACGTGCCAAGCTCTCGTCTACCACAATATCGGTGACCGCCTGAGTCTCGGTGGGGCCGTAGGTGTTGAGAACCCTCGCCTCGGGAAAACGTTCGATGATCTTCAGGGCCGTAGCGTTGCGAAACACCTCTCCGCAGAGAATGACGTTGTCGAGCCGGGGCAGGAGATCCTGGTCGAAAGAAGGATCAACCAGGCACATCTCGATAAAGGACGGCGTCGAAATCCATGTTGTAAGGTCACTTGCAGCCAGAGCGCCGAACGTGGCCCTCATGGACTGCTCGTCTTCGGACTCCAGGGAGAACAGGGTATAGCCCGAGGCCAAACCGGCGATAATGTCGAACAGGCTCACATCGAAGGTGTAGGGCACGCGGTTGAAGCTGACGCCGTCGGGCCGCTCGGGGAAAAGTGCGCGGAAATAGTCCATAAAGGCGTCCACGCAGCGCGAGGGCATCTGAACACCTTTGGGGCGGCCGGTGCTCCCCGAGGTGAACAACAAATAGAAGGGCGTCTCATCGGCAATCCAGCGGGAACTGTCCCAGGAGCGTCCCGCCAGGGCCGCCTCGCGAACAACGGCATCTCCGACGACTGAATCTGCCAGCGATGCATCGCCGGGAAATTCGTCGTCAGACAACGTGATAACAAGAGGGTGCCCGATCTGATCCAAGATGTCGTTCACGCGATCGGACGGATAGGCGATGTCCACCGGGGCATAGGTCAGACCGGCCTTCGCAGCGGCGATAAAGCACACGAGCATGAGAGGCGACTTGTGGCCGTAAACCACCACGGGCTTGCCCTTTGGAGACCATTCGGCAAAGGAAGCGGCAAGAGAGTCGGACCAGGCGTCCAGCTCGGCGTAAGTCAGGCGCTGGCACGCATCCTCCTTTATCCGAGAATTGAAAAACGCCTCTTTCTCCGGATACTCAGCGCTCACTTCCCGTAGCCTTTCAAGAAACCTGCTCACGGTTGTGCCTCCCCTTTCTTTCATCGCGTCATCATTCACTCTCCATTGGCGGAAACGCCAATCGGCTCATCGTCAAAACCATGCTCAGAAGTTCTCATATACCGGCATCGCCGGCTCTCCAAACCCCGAATAAACGAGGAACCAAACGACCAGAGCGAGCATCGCCGCTGCAGCGGCGAACCACAGGATGGCACCGAGCCAAGTGTCGCTGAAAAACACCTCGAGAATCTTGTCCCTAATTCGCTTCATCGGCCTCATCCTTGCCCATGAAGAACTCGTAGATGTCGTGATTCACCTGCACCCAGCCCGTCCAGCCGAAATGGGCCATATCATAGAGAAAATAGGGATCGTACTCATAGGGCGAGTAGTCGACGTATTCAGCGCCCCGTTCTTCGCAGATCGCCTTCATGCGGTCGTACCAGATGGCCCGCACATCGGCGGTGTAATCGGTCTGATCGACCATAGCGCCTTTGAGGGGCATGAGAACGACTAACGGCTGGATACCTGTCTCCTGGCAGACATCGAGAAACAGCTCGAAATCCTCGAACTCGGTCTCCTGATAGGGCTCGTCGGTAAACGTAAGCCAGTCCTCGCGGCCGGCATACCATTTGTCGTACCCGCCGTTCTCGTACCAGCTATTGTAGATGCCCATGTCGTTGCTCGACGTCTGATCCGCTCCCTCGGCCTGCTCTTGGCTCATCCAGGCATCCCAATCGGGCACCTGGGCCTCACCTTGGGTGCGCCCCTCTGGCACGGGACGACTCTTGTTCAACTCACGCTCCGGCGCGTTCCAATCATCTTCTTCGTCGCTGAGCACCGCGTCCCAGTTTTTCGACGTATCAAAGATCTTCTGAACACCTTCGTTGATGCGATCCACGAAGGTCTTATCGGACGCCTCAGCATAGACTTCGTCCTCCGACACGCCGTACTCAACCATCTTCTTCTGAATCTTCGCCTTCGTCTTGTCGCTCACCTTGGGATTGGCCATGAGGTCAGCGTAAGCCTCGGGCGAAAACGACAACCTGAAACATTTGGCGGGATTCTGGTAATCCATGAACCAGGAGATTCCGCAGAAGAACACCACTTTGTCGTCGGGAATGTCTTCAGAAAGCGCGCCCGCTTCAATGGCGTGCCACAGATCTTGGCAATAAGGCTGGCCCAAAAGGAACGTGTCCATACCATAATTGTTGTTCGCGAAAAAGTTCCCCGGGTGCGACGAGACCGTATCGGGATAAACCCAGCGAAACTCGGAAGTGCCGAGAACCACCTTGCAGTTATCGCCCTGGGCGTTTCTCTGCTTGATGGCCGCGCGCACGAAATCCGGAGAATTGGAGCGCGCCTTCGCAGGCCATATCTGATAGGGAGTACTGGCGATCTGCTTCTCCAGAGCCGACGAGGACGCTGTGGCGCCCATAGCCACAGGGACGCACACGAGCGCTATCGCCAAAACCACTGCCACAAGACGCTTCAAAGCCTGCTCCTCCTCCGACGGAATCGATCCGCGCATCCACACAAAACGGGCGACGCTCTCGCGTCGCCCCCTAATTCAAAACCGAAATGCAGATTCATCGTAGCAAAATCGAGAAGCACTGGCGCAAAACTCCCCGCAGTTGCCCCGCATCAACATATCGCGTACACGCTATGTCCACAGGGTTTAACTTCTCCTTGCGCCAAAGTCGAGGCCATGACGAACCGGCGGATCACCGAGCGCAGCCATCGGCGCGGCGCCGCTCTGACAATGCTCGAGCGCCCTCGAAAATGCGTTTGCTGCTCTCGTAGTCAGAAAAACCGAACATGGCGTCGGCACGGCTTCGATATTCGGGCTCCATCTGGCAATCATTTTCCATGTAGCGTATGATGGCGTCCACTGTTTCCTCCAATGTGCGAGTCACAGGGCCAAAGCCGTCGATATCGTAGTCGAAGTAGCTGTCCTCACCGTACGTGTGACCACCGCTGAATACCGAATCGTACTGGCTGTACACCACTGGTTTGCGCTGGTAGCCAAAATCGAATCCCACCCCTGAGTAATCCGTCACCATGAGCGCCGACTCGCTCAGCACGCGCTCGTAGTCAGCCGACCCCTCCCCCACCTGCACAAGCTCATTGCCCTGGAAATCACCGGCTTGCTTCTCGAATGCAGGGTGCACGTAGAACTCGGCCGTGTACCCGTAACGCCTCATGGCGTCCAGCAGACGTTCGTCATTGATGAGGGCATTGTAAAATTTCCAGAAATCCGTGGATTTGAAATGATGCACATACTCGCGCGTGCTCGTGCCCGGGATGATCTTGCCAGCGATATTCGAGCGCCACGTGGGCAGAAACGCGATCTTCTTCTGAGTATGGACATCGCCGTAGGCGTCGTAACGAGCCATGCCCATGAGAGACACCTCATCCTCTCGGTAGCCATAAGCCTCGCTCAAAAGCGCATTGCGCTCCATCTGGGTGCTCACCGAGAACAACTTGATTTTCTTCGCCGGCTTACCCAGCATGAACGCCAGATCTCCAAAGAGCGTCCCATGGGTGAGGTATACGAAATCGTAATCCATGAGATCCTTCACGAACACGAGCTCGGGGCCGTAGGGGTTCACCATGGACTCTTCGGCGCGCGAGGACACCACCACCGAGGACAGCAGGAACAGCAGCTTGTAGCGGAAGGTGGTCGGATCAATTACGTGACCGTACTTGGCCACCGAGGCGTAATCGGCGCTCGACTTCTCCAAAGCGAAGTACATCTTAGCGCCGCGATAGCCGGATCGCTTCATGGCATAACGGTACACGTTCTCGGCGTTGTCGCCTGCCTTCCACTCCTTGTCGCCGAAGATCCAGATGGGTTTCTTGAACAGCAGTCGATGAACCCGGTAGCACAGACGCAGCCAAACGTACTCGAAACGCAATCGGGACGTCCCCTTCTTCGAGCGTAGGATCTCCGCCCAACGGCGCAGCTCGGACACGACGGCCATGCGCCACGTGGCGCGATAGGTGCGCAGCTGCTTGCCGATATGCTTCACCATGACGCCGCCGAAACGATGGTAGTCGCGCTTCATTGACTGGCTGAAAATAGCGAAGTTGCCATAATGAGGCGTGAGGATGACCTCCTGGACACGCCCGCAGAACCTCGCGCGGAACGAGAAGGAGCGCTCCGGCTCCAAAGGCAGATCGAGCGTGAACCGCATACCCTTGCATACCGACTCTTTAGCCAGAGTGCGACGATTATCGGTAGGGAATGGGGATAAATGCGCATTGAAGCGCTCACCGCTCTTCTCGTCGCGAACGAATAGCTCGAAGGGCATTCCCAATATGTCGATGTCCGTCGTTCCCTCAATATGCAGCGTCGTGCCTTGGGGAGTGATCTCGTAAAGATAGCAGGGCGCCTTCGCGTTCATGCTGATGAGCTGCATACCGTCGAGCAACCCTCGATCGCGGTCAACCCAAACCAGTTCCTTAAAGACATCCACCCCGTATTTGAGGCGGTAAAGAACGATTTTCTTTTCGCGAGTAAGCCAGCGCGCATTGGCGATGACGTCAGCATCGGCGTCCGCGACAATCTTGCGCACAGCGGCCGACCAATTCGCGGCGTCCTCGGCGGACAGGGCATCGCTCGCCTTGCCCAAAAGCTGCCACCCGATGATGTAGAGCGCCACCGCCTGGGCAAAGGGAAGCACCCGCCCCTTGGCACGGCGCGACGCCTCGAGCACGCGCTCGCACACATCCAGATTCTGCATATGCTTGGAATAGGTAATGACCTGGCTCAGAGACGAACCGTCCTGCCGCTTTCGGTAGAGATACGTGCAGAAAGGAGTAACCGCGTAGGCGCACTTGTGCAAAATAATCCGGTTGACGAACAGCGTATCCTCCGACGTAGTCAGATCCTCGTCGAATCGGATATCACCGATAGCTTCGCGCAGAAAGAAGCAGTTCCCAATCGTACTCTGGATGTCGCAGGGGCGATCTCCCAGACGGATGATGGAATCCTTGTCTTTCGGGAAACGGTAAGCCAAGGGATGGGTGTGGTCCTCGCCCTCGAAGAGGGTGAGCTCGCCAACGAGAACGTCGACGTTGTTCTCCTGGTTGTCGAAAAAATCCACGGCATAGGCAAACGATTCCGGCGTCCATTGGTCGTCACTGTCCAGGCAGGTGACGATGCGCCCGCTGGCCCGGTCGAGGCCGGCGTTGCGCGCCGAGGAGACGCCTCCGTTGGGCTGCTGGTGAAAAACGACGTTGGCTGGGTAGCGATCTTGGAACGAACGACAGATGGCGGCGCTGCCATCAGTGGACCCGTCGTCGACGATAACGACCTGAATGGCGTCCATCCCCACTGTTTGGGCAGCCACCGATTCCAGAGTCTCGCCCAGATACTCCTCGGAATTGTACACGGGGATCACGACGGATATTTCAAAATCTGACACTCTCGCTCCTCCAGCCTCGGAAAACGCCTCTCTGCCATCACACATTGCATCGAGTACCCACGCCTGACGGCAGTCCTCATATGATAGCACAAGGGCTCGGCGCAACATTTTGCTCATTTGCCGTAGGCAAGCTCCTTTGCAAGAGGGAAGGAAATCTTTTGGTCTATCATATAAGGTCAGCTCATTCGTTGAGACGAGCCCCTCGCCGGGCGACAAAGGAGTTTGCAGTGAACATTACGGTATTTGGCGCGGGAAACCTCGGCCTCGCCTGCTGCGCGGTGCTTTCGCAGGACAACGACGTCACGCTTTACACCACGCGACCCCATAAGAGCCGCGAAACGCTCGCATACACCTACGAAGAAAAGGCCGTCGCATCGGCGACCTTCACCGTTACCGACGACATGGCCCGGGCCTGCAACGCGGAACTGATCCTTTGCACCTACCCCGCGTTTCTCCGGCAGCAGTTCGTCGCCGACGTAGAGCCTTATGTCGGCAAAGGCACCCTCATCGGCTTTGTTCCGGGCTACGGGGGCGTGGAATACTACTGCCAGGGTCTCATCACCCGCGGCGTCACCGTCTTCGGGCTGCAGCGCGTGCCCTACGTGTGCCGCTCGAGCTGGGACGAGCGCACGGCCGGAATTCTGTCGGCGAAAGAAACGCTGTACGTGGCCACGCTCCCCAAGGGTCGAACCGCCGAGGTGGCCGCGCTTCTCGAGGATCTTTTCCATATTCCCACCGTAGCTCTCAAGGAGTTCCTCGCGGTAACGCTGGTACCTTCAAACCCCCTGTTGCACACTTCGGGCGCCTACGGCGTCTTCAAAGACTACCAACCGGGCGACACCTATCCCGAGCAGCTCATGTTCTACGAGCAGTGGAACGACGACACGTCGCGCTTCCTTCTGGCTTACGACGACGAGCTGCAGGCAATCTGCCGCGCCCTCGCCCCTCTCGATTTGAGCGAGGTGGTATCGCTGCGCGAGTACTACGAGTCCCCCACTCCCGAGGTCATGACTCGCAAGCTGAAGAGCATCCGGGCCTTCGAGGCGGTCAAGGTACCCCTGAGCCCCACCGAGGACGGCGCATTCCTGCCGAACTGGAACGACCGCATGTTCACCGAGGACTACCCCTTCGGCGTGGCCATCATCAAGGACATCGCCTCCATGGTCGGCGTGCAAACGCCGACCATCGACACCCTCCTCGATTTCTACCGCGCGCAAACTGGCACTAGCTACCTGAACGCCGACGGTACTTCCAGCAAAGACGCTGGCGCCAGCGCCATGCCCCGCAACTTCGGCCTCACCGACAAAGAGGCCTTCGTCGAGTTCTACCAATCGTAAAGGAGACGACCCATGGCATTTTACGTTGACGAGCACATCAAGAACACCGAGCGCGTTTTTCCCGACCAGGGGCGCTATGGGATGCTCCGTTACGACATGAACGAGAACCCGGAAGGACTGCCCACCTGGTTCGTGGACGAGGTCAAGGCCGAGATCACGCCGGAGTACCTGTCCATCTACCCCGAGCCCGACCGCTTCCTCACGAAATACGCGAAGTACGTGGGCGTCCCCCGCGATTGCGTTACGGCCACCAACGGCACCGACCAGGCCATCCGCTACCTGCTGCAGACATTCTGCGGACAAGGGCACGACGTGGTCACCGTGGCCCCCTCCTTCGAGATGTACTGGGTGAACTGCAATATCCTCGGACTGAACCATGTGCCGGTCGCCTACAACGACGATCTGTCCTTCAACATGGAAAACCTCATCGCCGCCATCGGCCCCAACACCGACATCGTCGTGCTGCTGAACCCGAACAACCCCGTGGGCGACGCCTTCAGCCGCGAGGACGTCATCGCAGCCATCGAGGCAGCCCGCGCCGTGGACGCCGTGGTCATCATCGACGAGGCCTACCATTACTTCTACCCCAACACGTTCATCGACTTGACACAGACCTACGACAACGTCATCGTCATGCGCACCTTCTCGAAGCTGTTCTCGCTGGCCGCTTGCCGCCTGGGCGTTATCATCTCGAACCCGACCATCATTCATTACGTCGAAAACGCCAAGCTCACCTTCGATGTGAACGCTCTGGCGCTGCTGTTCGGCGAGAAGATCCTCGATCACCCCGAGATTGCCGAGGAGCTCATCGCTGCCGAGCGCGAGGGCCGCACGTGGACCATCGAGACTTTGCAGGAGCAGGGCTATGAGGCCCGCCCCTCCGAGGGGAACTTCATCTTCATCCGCACCCATCGCCCCGCACCGGAGGTGGCGGCCGACCTTGAGGCCCGGAACATCCTAGTGAAGTCGTGGAAGTCCGGTATGCTCGCCGACTTCCTGCGAGTGTCCACCGGCTCGAAAGCCGCCATGGAGAAGTTCGTGGACGCCCTTTTGGAAGTGGACGCTGCCTAAGTTGGGCATCCGGGGGCGCACCGCCGACGAGCGGCGCGCCCCCGCATCGGCCCTGCCCCATCCTGCGGCCCAGCCGCACCCCCCCAAGCGAAGGATCAAGCTGTGAAGAAAGTCATCACCTACGGCACGTTCGACCTGCTGCACCACGGACACGTAAACCTGCTGCGCCGGGCGAAGGAGTTGGGCGACTACCTGATCGTGGGCGTCACTTCCTCGGACTTCGACAAAAACCGCGGCAAGATTAATGTGAAGCAATCGCTGATGGACCGCATCGAGGCCGTGAAGGCCCTCGGCATTGCCGATGAGGTGATACCCGAGGAATACTACGGCCAGAAAATCGATGATATCCGCAACTACGATGTGGATATCTTCGCTATCGGGTCTGACTGGCGCGGGCACTTCGATTACCTGAACGAGTACTGCGAGGTAGTGTACCTCGATCGCACAGAGGGCATTTCCAGCACCCAGTTGCGCGAAGGCGGCCATCACATCGCCCTGGGCATCGTGGGCGCCTCGCGCGACATCGCCAAGTTCATCGACGAGTGCAAGTACGTGAGCGGTGTCGATGTAGTGGGGGCGTTCCCCGACAGCGACGAATTCGACCTAGCGGGAAAGACGGCGCTGTTCGGATCGCTCGAGAAGCTCATCGAGGCAAGCGACGCGCTGTACGTCGCCAACGCTCCCGAGCGCCGCTTCGCCACGGCGAAGGCGGGGTTGGAGGCCGGCAAAGACGTGCTGAGCGAATCGCCCGTGGCGCTGGCCGCCTCCGAGGCGGAGGCGCTGTTTGCCGTGGCCGACGAGCGCGGGCTGGTGTTCCACGAGGCCGTGAAAACCGCCTACGCGCTGGCCTTCTCGCGCCTGACGTTGCTCGTCAAAAGCGGCATGATCGGCTCACCGGTCTCCGTGCGGGCCACCTGCACAAGCCAGGCCTTCACGAGCCCCGCAGGCAGTCTCATCGGCTGGGGGCCCATCGCCTGCCTCCCCATCTTCGAGATGCTGGGCACCGACTACACGGCAGCCAGCGCGGCGTCGCTCATGAGCCGCACCGACGGCACCGACGTGTACACGAAGGTGGATTTCATCTATCCGGGCGCCTGCGCGTCCATCGAGGTGGGCAGCGGGGCAAAGTCCGAAGGCGAGCTGGTCATCGCAGGCACCAAGGGCTATGTGTACGTGCCCTCTCCCTGGTGGAAAACCGATTACTTCGAGGTGCGCTTCGAGGACTTCTCCAGCAATAAGCGCTACTTCTATCAGCTGAACGGCGAGGGCATCCGCGACGAGATCTCCGTTTTCGCGAAGACCATCCAGGACGGCAAGAAGCCCAACCTGGACATCACCCGCGACCACACCATCGCCCTCAGCCGCCTTATCGAGAACTATCGCAACGGCCAGATGCAAGTCTACAACCTAGGAACCGAATCCGAAGGCTGCAGCATCAGCTTCTTCCAGAATTAGAGGAAGACAAGCGTGCGCCTTCGCAACAAAAGTAAAAACGCTAGACGATCAGCGGATAAAGCCGAGCGAGGCCATATGAATTGCGAAGCATTGCTTTTCGATCCGGACATCGATGAAGGCGGCTTAATCGCAAGAGCGGGAGACTGCTTCGCTCCACGAAAATACTGTGTGAAATTTTATCCAAAAAACCGTACGGAAAGTCTCCACGGTTTTTTGCACGACATCTCCTTAAAACAACTTCCTACAGTTGAAGTAGTGATTAAAGCGCTTGATGACGAGAGCTCGTCGGGGGAATGCAGATTCACATTAGAAACTGAGGAGGGGGTATGGAGCACAATCAGCCATTTCACAATCCATGTATACGATGAGTTTCGAAACAAGGGCGTCGGCACCGATTTAATTCTCTGTATGCACTTTATTATCAATTCAATTGATAGAAACCTTGTGAAGATGACTCACTCTGAGATTAATCCAGAAGACGAGAGTTATTTTTCTCGCTTACTTGCTTTTTATAGACGAAGCGGATTCATCATTGGCAAGGTCGGCAACAACGATCGAGCGATCGTCGAGCGAAAGCCCGTCTGCACATCCAGTTCCCAAATTGCATTTCTGGGAAGTAGCATACGCGACTTGGTCGAGGCTTGCACCGCAGCGACCAACTCTGGTCAACGGTAGAGACTCATTGGCTACATGTAATTACCATAATGCATATCACTTACTTTCATTCCGAAATCTCATCATATAGCATCGGAGCGGTCACTGGGGACAATCAGCGTTGTCGCAATGCTCTGGGCCCGCGGAGGCTGGAGCTAACGCTAGACTACCAAGCGTACCGTTGAAAAGTGCCCACACGACGTTCCACGCACGCCACCCTAACGATTCACGCCAACGCTATCTCGCCCACTACAAGCCAGACGATAATTCCAGTCTACAACCCAACATCGGTCTGCATTCAACAGCCTCAATAATCTTTCGCACTGTGGCTGGTAACGTACAATCTCTTGCGCACTTTCACAGCAGCATAGCCTAGATAC
This sequence comes from Adlercreutzia sp. CNCM I-6216, assembly GCF_977113345.1. Classification (NCBI taxonomy): domain Bacteria; kingdom Bacillati; phylum Actinomycetota; class Coriobacteriia; order Eggerthellales; family Eggerthellaceae; genus Adlercreutzia; species Adlercreutzia sp. CNCM I-6216. Next base: position 49 of record NZ_CDSBIE010000016.1, on the reverse strand, counting down.
CAAAAGACACGGCTCCGGCCTTCGGTATGATTCGAGTTGTCTAGATTCG
>NZ_CDSBIE010000015.1:0-45781 GCF_977113345.1 Adlercreutzia sp. CNCM I-6216 | reverse complement strand
TTCGACGAGGGAGGGCGCAAGGTGTACGATACGATAGCCGGCCGCAGGAGGCGGCTGGGGCTGGCCGCCTAGGCCGTCCGGAAAAACGTCCGCACCCCCAAAGCGCACATTTTTCTGCAAAAACGCGACATTAGCGGGAAAAGGGGTGTACAACCTGCGGTTTTCTATTATGATCGTGTAGCTAAAAACGGAGAAACGCTGGTACCGAAGCCTTCTGGTACCAGCGTTCTTCGAGTGAAGGCCCTGTTAGAAGGGCACCGACTAGAGAAAGAGAAGTGATATGCCCGCACCTACCATGACCCCTGAGCAGCGCGCCGCCGCCCTCGAGAAGGCTCGCGTCGTTCGCGCCAAGCGCTCCGAGATCACCAACAAGCTCGCCATGGGTCTCACCACCCCGGCCGAGGTTCTCGATCAGATCGACGACCCGATCATCGGCCGCATGAAGGTCAAGGCTTTCGTGAACGCCCTGCCCGGCTTCGGCAAGGTGAAGACCGAGAAGCTCATGGAGGAACTGGGCATTCCGGCCGAGCGTCGTCTGCAGGGCCTCGGCTCCAACCAGATGGCCGCCCTGAAGGCCGCCCTTTCCTAAGTCTCAACCGAGGCAATCTTGCAAGCGCCCGCCTATAATAGACGGGCGCTTTTGTTTTGGAAGGAACCGGCATGCCCCTTATCTATGTAGACACATTGGAAGACCCACGGCTCGATGCGTTCGCGCGGCTGACCGAGGCTCAGCTGCGCAGTAAGCTGGAGCCGGAGCGTGCGCTGTTCATCGCCGAGTCGCAGAAGGTGATCGAACGGGCCTTCGAGGGCGGCATGGAGCCGATCTCGCTTCTTATGGAAGAGAAGTGGCTGCCTTCCATGGCACCGCTCATCGAGCGCATGGAAGAGCGGGCGAGCGGCCGGGCGGGCGCGCCCGAGATGCCGGTGTTCGTCGCGCCTCATGACGAACTTGAGCGACTCACCGGCTTCGAGCTGACGCGCGGCGCCCTGGGGGCCTTCCGTCGCCCCGTCCTGCCCACCGTGGCCGACGTGCTGCACGAGGCGCGGCTGGTGGCGGTACTTGAAGACATCACGAACCACACCAATGTCGGGGCCATCTTCCGCAGCGCGGCGGCTCTCGGGGTGGACGCCGTGCTCGTCAGCCCCGCCTGCTACGACCCGTTGTACCGCCGCGCCGTGCGCGTGTCCATGGGCACCGTTTTCCAAGTGCCGTGGACCCGCATCGGCGACACAGACGTACCGAATCGCCCCGGCTGCGGGATCTGGAGCAATGAGGGCATCGCCGAACTGCACGAGCACGGCTTCACCTGCGCCGCCATGGCACTCTCCGACGACTCGATGACCCCCGACGAGCTGAGCGCGCTTTTGGCCGCGCGCGAGACGGCCGCCGGCAAACCCGCGAAGCTTGCGCTGCTGTTCGGCACCGAAGGCGAGGGGCTCTCCCCCGCCACCATCGCCCGCTGCGACCACACCGTGCGCATCCCCATGGCCCACGGCGTCGATTCCCTGAACGTGGCCGCCTCCAGCGCCGTGGCCTTCTACGCCTTCCGGCAGCTGAGCCAGCTGGAGAGGTAGGGCACAATGAGATCCTTCAATCCCCGTTCTACGGCCCTCCCCCAAGATGATGCCGAGGCATCCCCTCGCAGCGTCAAGATAGCCATCTGGGTCGTGCGCCTCTGCTTCGCCTTCGTGTTCGTCGTGAACGTGCAGTGCGCCCTGGGGTTCGCACTCGCGCCCGAGGCCTACATGGGCGCCTACGAGCTCGGTGGCGTGCCAGGTCGCGTGGCCACTCAGGGCATCGGTATCGCCTTCCTCATGTGGAACTGCACCTACCCACTCGTCATTTGGCGCCCCGAGCGCCACCGCGCCCTCGCCAGCGTCGTACTGGCTCAGCAAGTCGTAGGGCTCGTCGGAGAGTCGCTCATCCGCGCCACCCTGCCCGCCGGCCACGACCTGCTGGCCAGCAGCATCGACCTGTTCATCGCCTTCGACGCCATCGGCCTCGTTCTCATGGCCGCCTCATGGGGCATCTTTTTTCTGCTTGAAAAGCGCACATGCGCTAGGATCCACGCCTAGGCGATTTGCCTTCCTGTTTTTTGCCAAATATTGCGATTGTTAGCACCTCGAGGAACTAAATTCCTGCGCTGCTCCCACCCTTCTTACTCGCAAGGTAAGCGAATTATACAATATTCATTATTTTATTGTCATTTTATCCCTTTACCCTGCTGAGCGAACCTCTCGGGCACTGCCCTTTCTGCCAACAATCGCAATATTTGCCGAAAAACACGGGAAAGGATCGCGCTTGGCGATCCTTTCCAGGAGAGAGAAGGGGTTCTCGGGTTTTGCTTAATTAGGCGGCTCGAGGGCACTTCCGCGCCGGCGTGCACCACTGGTTGGTAGGCTGGGCCTACTTCATCAGCTCAGCGACAGCCTGGGCGAAGGCGAGCGGGTTGTCGGGCAGGATGCCCTCCACAAGCAGCGCCTGGTCGAACAGAAGGCCCGCGTAGGTGCGCACCTTTTCGTCGTCGTCGGCCTCATGAGCCGCTTGCAGCGTGGCGAACACCGGGTGCTTGGCGTTCACTTCCAGCACCAGGTGCATCTCGGGCAACTCGTCAGTGCCCGGCTGGCTCTTCAGCACCTGCACCATGGCCAGCGACATGCCGCCCTCGCTCGTGACCACGGCCGGCGCATCGGTGAGGCGGGTGGAAACGACGACGCGCTCCACCTTGCCGTCAAGCGCCTCCTGCATAATGCCGAACAGCTCGGCATTGGACTCGGTGGCCTCCTCGGCCTCCTTCTTCTCCTCATCGGTGGTAAGGCCCAGGTCCTCGGAGCCCACGTTCTTGATGAAGTAGGGCTGCTTGTTCTCCTCGTCGCCGTCCACCGCGTGCTCGCCGTAGGTGCCCATGGCCATCATGCAGAACTCGTCCACGTCCTGGTCGCACAAAAGCACGTCGTAGCCCTTCGCGAGCACCGTGGTCACCAGCGGCATGTTCGCCAAGCGATCGAGCGAGTCGCCCGCCGCGAAGAAGATGGAGTCGGCTCCGGCCGGCGCATCGGCCAGATACTCGTCCAGGGTGATCATCTTCTGCTCCTTGGCGGAGTAGAACAGAAGCAGGTCGGCAAGCGTGTCCTTCGCCATGCCGTAGCTCTGGTAGATACCGAACTTCAGCGTACGGCCGAACTGCTTGAAGAACTCCTCGTAGGCCTCACGGTCATCGTCGCGCATGTTCGCCAGATCGGCCTTGATCTTCTTCTCGAGACGCCGGGCGATGGCGCGCAGTTGGCCGTTGTGCTGCAGCGTCTCGCGGGAGATGTTCAGCGTGAGGTCGGAGGAATCAACCACGCCGCGCACGAAGCCGAAGTAGTCGGGCAGAAGCTCCTCGCACTTGTCCATGATGAGCACGTTGGAGGAGTACAGGGCGAGCCCGCGCTTGTAGTCCTTCGAGTACATGTCCCACGGCGCGCGGCTCGGCACGAACATGAGGGCGTCGTAGTTGAGCGACCCTTCCGCGTGCACGGAGATAGTGCGGGCCGGGTTTTCGAAGTCGTGGAAGTCGGTCTTGTAGAACTCGTCGTACTCTTCCTGAGAGACTTCGGACTTCTTGCGCTTCCAGATGGGGATCATGGAGTTGATGGTCTCCACCTCGGTGTAGCTCTCCCACTGCGGCGCGGGGGCTTCCTCGCCCTCGGCCGGCTCGGGGGCCTCCACCTTGCGGCTCTTCATCACTTCCATCTTGATGGGATAGCGCACGTAGTTGCTGTAGCGCTTGATGAGCTGCGTGAGCCCGTGCTCGCTGGCGAAGGTGCCGAAGGACTCGTCGGCGGTGTCGTCCTTCAGGTACACGATGACGTCGGTGCCATGCTCGGCGCGCTCGGCCGGCTTGATGTCGTAGCCGTCGATGCCGTCGGACTCCCAGGCCCAGGCCTCATCCGAGCCGATGGCGCGGGAGACGACGCGCACCTTCTTGCCCACCATGAAGGCGGAGTAGAAACCGACGCCGAACTGGCCGATGATGTCCACATCGGTGAGGTCGTCGAGGCCCTTCGCCTCGCCGGGCTCGCTTTCGGCAGCGGCCTCGGCCTGGGCAGCTTTGAATTCGAAAGAGTCGGAATGGGCGATGGTGCCGAGGTTCTTGTCCAGTTCGTCCTTGGTCATGCCGATGCCGTTGTCGGACACTGTGACCGTGCGCTCGTCGCTGTTGTAGCCCACAGTGATGGCCAAGTCGTCGCGGCCCACAGCCACGGAAGGGTCGGTAAGGCTGCGGAAGTACAGCTTGTCCACCGCGTCGGACGCGTTGGAGATGAGCTCGCGCAGGAAGATCTCGCGATTGGTGTAGATGGAGTTGATCATGAGGTCGAGCAGCTTCTTGCTCTCTGTCTTGAACTTGCGCATAGGTTCTTGTCCTTCTTTCCTAGAGGCGGAAGACGCATAACTGCCCCAGTGTAGGTCGCGCGCCGGCGGTGTCTCGCGGTGCGTTCGGTCTGTACGTCAGTCGTTGACCAGCGGCGACAAAAGCGTTAGCAGTCTCCCTTACTGAGTGCTAACACCACATTCTACGCAGAAGGAAACCTAAGTCAATACCTATCAAGTTTTCTTTAAGTTTAGTTGAGGATACCTTTGAGAGCGTCAGCCTTCCCGCTGCTCCCACTCGGCCATGCGACGGTAGAAGGTGGCCTCGCCCACCCCGATGCTCTCGGCCGCCTTCACAGCGGTCCACTCGTGGGTGCGGTAACGGGCAATGGCCTCGCGGAGCATCAGCTCGTCGACGGGCTTCCGTCGGCGCCCCGGGCGAGCCGCAGGCCCTCCGCCCCCCGTCTCGGCCCGCCTCCCCCGTGACGCCTTCTCGTGCAGCAGCATGAAGCTCTCGTAGAGAACCTTCCGCTCGGCGCCGCCCAAGGGCTCGCCCTCGCATTCCACGGCATCGCCGGCGCACAGGGCAGCAAGTACCGAGCCAACGGCCTGGGGCGAGTTCGCCGCAGACGCAACAGCCTCCTCCATCCCCAGGACACCAGGGGCACCTTCGGGCACTGCGCGGAAGTACAGCTTGTCGCCGATATAGCGCCGGGGGGAGCGGACGAGCCATTCGAGGGGATCCCAATAGTCCATCCCGCATTCATCCAGCAACGACCAAAGGTCCTCACGATTGGCCATGGGCGCGCGGTCGGCAATAAGGGTGGGCGTGCGGTTATCGCGCTCGTAGCACGTCTTGCGCACCGACAAATCGAACCCGGGAATACCTTGGAAATCCGACGAGTCCAGCAGGTCGATCACCTCGTAGTTCGGTTCCAACTCGTAGCGGAACGTTTCGTCCTCTCTCACGATGTAGCGCATCAGCGCCACCACGTAGGTAAAGCCGCCGCGACCGTCAAGGCAGAGCTGGGCGGCAGTAACCGACTCTCTCACAGAAACCTCCTTCCGAGCGAAGCCCAGGACGATTCCAGGATGCCATGGTAGCGAGCTTGAATCATGTGACGATAGAACGCACGATGGCACTCGCTGATTGGCATTTCGCCCACAAGCGCCTCGATACGTTCCAGCTGAATACGGCCCATGACCTCCTCGAGGGCGCGGTTGCACTCGGGGAAAGCGAGGCTGTTTATCACCTCGTAATAGGAGCTCTTCTTTCCCCGCAGCTTGATCTGCGACAAGGGAAACCCGTACACGCGCTTGGCCGTCTCCTCGGGGGATGCCATGACAGCGGCCATCTCGTCCTCGTCGGTCATATTGGGGAAGAGGCAGGATCCGTTGTCGAAAACGGGCGCCAGCGCATACGCATTGTCCCGCTTGATGAAGCCCCAGTTCATGCCGTGGCGATCGAAATTGCCCAGCAGGGCGTCCACGATGAACATCTCCCAGAACATCGAGATCGTTTCGGCAACGTCGGTGAGCTTGGAGTTGTCGCGCAGCATGCGCATGATGTCCTCGTAGTCGTACTGGTAGGACTCCTTGTCCTCGTCCAGGGTGCTCTCCCCCACGTCGTTGAAGGGAACGAACTGCTCCCCCTCGGCCACGAAGCTCTTGCAGGCAACTACTTCCTCGCCGTGGCGCAATCCGAGAAACACTTTCTGAGTCGGATACCCCAAAGCCTCGAAGATGCGCGAGCCCAAGTACTCCGAAAGATGGTTGTTCCGCATGCCAAAGGGAGTGCGCTTGCGGAACTTCAGCATATATTCGCAGGGGCGCCCACCGCCGTTCGGCACCAGAATCGCCTCTTTGCGCTCCGACCCGCCGTACTGCACGTCGCTCGCGGGATATATCGAGAAGTCGATGAGCTCCATAGCTGTTCCTATCAAAATTAAGTTTTTATTTTGATAGGAACAGTATAGCCATACTCTATCAAAATTAAAACCTAATTTTGATAGAGTAGCCCGTTTCAAGCACTTACGAGATATTTGCAACAGCCTGTTGCAATATTTAAAGCCGAAACTCTGCCAAACTTCTTCGTCTCATTGGACAATATTGCACACAGTGTGTGCAATATCACTTCATCAAGTTCGCCATCGATGCCCAGCGCGAAGCCCGCGAACAGCGAGGCTATTAGGCTCTCGTAGGATGCGCGCTCAAACGACCTCGCAGGCTACGGCCGCTGATTTGCCGGCGAAGGCGATGCCGTAGCGGATCGAGCCGGCCGCTCCCGCGGCGGCGTCGTAGGCGCGCTCGTCAATTTGCGCCAGCGCTTGGCGTGCCGCCAGTTCCAAATCGATCGGCTGCTCGGCATGCTTTAGCTCAAGGGTGATCAGCGGGTTGCGAGCGGGATCCGCCGGAGCCAGCTGCACGTCGAAGCGTCCGCGTCCCGCTTCGCGATTCGAGACGGGAGCGCTATAGCCGGGCACGTTGAACAGAAGGCCCATCATGAGCATGTGGTAGCTGTTCTCGGAAACAAGGTCGTGGAAGCTCGCGCAATTCAAAAGCACGCTTTCCAATTCCTCGGCGAAAGCAACGACATCGCCCGACACGAGCGCTCTGTGCAGGTCGTCGAGCGCGTCGCGGCCGCCGGCAACCTGGGCGAAGCGACCGGTGATCTCAGAGGCATAGAGCTTGGCGACCTCGCGATTGGGTATGCGCAGAGGACGCAGGCGGTCGACATCGCCCGGCAGGGCCGTATCGTCAGTCGTGAGATACCCGGCAAGGTACAGCATCGACCATACCGCCTGCGGTGCCACCGCCAAGTCGGAGAACACGACGCGGGTATCCAGGGGCGCTCGCACGGTGCCACCCGGTTCGGCAAGCGCGTAGAGACGCTTCAGCATCTTATCGCCGGCATCCGCGACGAGACCGCCCAGCACCGAGTTCGATGACGTGTTGCCCCAATAGACATCGGGTGCGCAACCGTTACCGAAGTAATTGAGAACGCTCCACGGATTATATACGTCGACGTCGCCGAAGCGGTAACCGTCGTACCACTCGCGCGCCTGAGACACACTGCTCGCGCTTCCCACATACTCGGCAAGCGCCTCTACTTCTGCTTGCGTGAACCCGAAGCGCTCATCGGAGGCGACGTTCAGAGGCGTATCGACTTGCAAGTTGTTCAGGTCGGAGAAGATCGACTCCTTGGATATGCGCTGCACGCCCGTCAGTACGGCGAAGGCCAGCGCATCGTTGCTCTTGAGGGCACCCGTAAGCCAGCGCTTGAGGAACGACACCACCTCATCGTAGCAGCCGCTCTCATGGGCAGCCATTACGGGCGCATCGTACTCGTCGATGAGCACGACCACCGACTGCCCATAGTGTTGCTGCAAAAGTATCGTCAGCCTTAGCAGCGAGCGTCCCAGCTGACCTATGTCGGCACGGCCTGAGGCAAGTTGGCCGAATGCGTCCTTGTCGAACTCGCTCAGTCGATCGCTCTCTAGGAGATAGTCGTGTCGGTTACACTCCTCAGCCACCGCATCGGAGAACCAGCTGATGAAATCAGGATAACTCACGCTCTTCAAGTTGTTGAGCGTGAACCGCACAACCGGATAAGCGCCCTGATGGGTCCGGTAGCGTCCATCGCGGGCGTCCCATATGGCCAGCCCCTCGAACAAGCCGGCGTAGTTCTTTCCCTCATCGACCCCGACGGGGATCTCGAAGAAGCGCTGCAGCATGGAGAGATTGAGCGACTTGCCGAACCGACGCGGCCGGCAGAACAGCGTGACCGCGGGACCCTTGTCGAGCACGTCGGCGATAAGCATCGTCTTGTCGATGAACACCGAGGTCTCGGCCACACTGGCGAAGCGATCGTTGCCGATGGGCAGTATCTTGTTGCCCGCCCGGTCGGACAGGCGCACGTCGCCTTTCCGGAATACGCCGTCTTCGAACACACCCGCCGCCTCAGCCATCGCCGCGCCTCCTTTCCCGCATCGCCTTTCGCGCCATTATACGCCATCATGATCGGCTCCAGCGCAGTGCTACGCCCTAAAGCTGAACCTCGCCGTAGTCGAGGCTGTGCTCTTCGCGCATGATGTTAAGCCACGCATCCGGGGACACCGCCGGAACCGTTGATCGCGCGAATCCCTTGGCGTCGCGAGTGATGAGATAGTCGGCCCCCACCCTCTCGGCGGCAAGGGCAATCAGGCAATCCTCGAGGTCGTCCCAGCCGAGACGCGCCGCTCTCTCAAGGGAGGCGCCCGTAAGATCTACCGGCTCAATCACCGTGAGAGCTTTCAGAACCGCCGCCTGCAGCCGCGCCGAATCAACATAGCGGCTCAGGACGTAGAAGGCATCGACGACAGACTGGGAAGGAACCCACAGCCGAGCCTCACCAAAGAACCCGGCGATGACTACTTTCTGAGCTGAGAGGAAAAACGGCTCCTTGCGGCCCAGGTAGTCGATGAGCACATTGGTATCAAGCAAGAGATTCATAGCGCCCTCGCTTTCCATCCCTCACAAGAGCGCGATAATCGCCATCGGGCGCCTCTCCCCTCCAATCGACATCGAGTGTCGAAGCGGCCAGAAAGGCATCTAACTCCTCCCGGCTCGGCCGAGAAGAAGGAGCAGTCGTCGGCAGCTCCCGTCTCTCAAGAAGATAGTCGAAAGCACTGTTGATAAGATCGGACGTGTTCACCCCCAGAGAAGCCAGCACGCCCTTCGAGGCATCTTTCTTCGCCTGCGGAACCCGCGCACTCACAAGAACACTTTCTGCCATAACAACCTCCCATCGAATATGTTATACGTATAACATATTCGATGGGAGACGGTCAAGGGCAGAGGGGATCTAATCGCAAGCTCCCTAAGGCCCAGCATCTAGCGCTCGCGGTCGATGAGGTCGATGAGCTCCTGGCGAGAGTGGACGTCGGCTTTCACGTAGATATGGCGAATGTGGGACTTCGCCGTGTTGAAGGAGATGGTGAGGTTCTGGGCGATGTAGTCGATGGAGCGGCCGCGCACGAGAAGATCGAACACGTCGCGCTCCCGGGGCGAGAGCCCGTAGCGCTCGGCCACCGCATCGCAGCGCATCCGGTAGTGACCTGGCCGACGCTCTCCCAGCGCAACATCGCCCGGGCCGCTATCGGGAAGAGCAACGCCAGCCCCGCCGGCTCCTCTAGGCTCCACCGCATCATCTCCGTCGCCTTCGCCGCCATCCGCCGCGTCGCTGCAATTGTGAGCCGTCCCACATCCGACGGAGCCCACTCCTTCTGCAGACACCCCCTCGGCAGACGCCCCCAGTGTTGACAGGCCCTCAGCCGCCATTCCGGCCGCCCTACCCGACGGGCTCTCCTCCGGACGCAACGCGTCGCCGATCAGGCGGTCGTTCAGCACCAGCATGGAGACTACCAGGAGCGCGAAGACCATGACCACCGAGATAACCTCCAAGGACAAGCTGCCGTCGCCCTGGCTGCGCACGATTTCCAAACCCGCCAGCCACCCGAAGGTCGTCCCCAAAGCCGAGGCCCCGCGGCCCAAGCCGAACACGAGTATCGGGAAAAGCCGCGACGAGTAGGCCACATAGGCCAGCAGACACCAGATCACCAGCACGAAGCAGTTGTAGGCCACCGTAATGAACTGGCTGCCGAAACCCGTTCCGCCCAGGAGGGGTGTCACGAGAATGCCGGCCGCCACGGCAATGATGATGGGATAGTACAGGCGGCTCACATCGAACTGGCGGCGCAGCAGCCCCACCACCACGAACAGCACCCCGGCCACTACCGCAGTGCTGAAGATGATGAGCGCGCCGTCGGCGTTCAGCGAGCTGATGGAGGAATGGGGCACGGAAAACCCGCGCGAGACGCCCACCACGACGGAGAAGACCGCCACGGCCACGAGCAGCCTCACGAAGAACCTCCGCAGGGGAACCGGACCCTCGGGGCGTCCGCCCTCGCCCTCATCCGACCATTCGGGATTGGTCAGCGTAGAGACCACGGCCAGAACGGGAAGAAGGGCCGTGAACACCATGCCCACCGGATCGGGCAGCCCCACGGCCATGAAGTAGATCATGGCGGCGAACACGAAGGACGCCGCCGTGTACATAGCGGCCTCGCGCGCCGGCGCCTTCGAGTAGACGACGCCGAACCTCAGCACGATGACCGACGTGCCCGCCCCGGTCAGCGCGGCGCTCACGATAAGGTAGAGGTTCGCATCGGCGCCCAGGCTAGACGATGCGTAGGTGCCCACCGTGGCCGCGCCCACCACCACCGCCACCGCAATGAGGAGCAGGTTGCTGCCCACGAGCCGCCGCGTGAGAGGGCGCACGAGCGAGAGCAGGACGAAGGCGACGCCCAGGGCAAGCGTCGAGACCAGATAGGTGAGGGAAATGGTGTCAGGGGGCAAGTCGGAGGCGGCGGAGGGGAACACGAGCACGTTGCTGTTGTACGACACCCAGATCCACGCGTAGTAAAAGCCGAAGCCCACCAGCTTAAGGGCGGGCCACTGCTCCTCTATGGTCATGCCGAGGCGGGTCGGCGCCAACTCGCTGTTGGACGCGAACGCCTCCTGATTATCACCGAACCGCTTGAGCATGCGCTTCCCCCATGATCGGCGGCCCGCCGTCCCCAAGGCCGCACTGTCAACTGAAGAACGGGCGTCGCCGCCCCATTCGTTCCGCTCGTTCCACGGCTCATATTGTATACCCTCGGCTATTGGCACAACATTCCCCCTGTTCGAATTCTCACGGCGGCTGAATCGGCTCCCTCCGCCCCTCTCCTAGCCCTCAGCGCCCACGGCATCCTCATCGGCCTCTTGCGCCACCGAGGCGACGGGCAGCCCGGCCTTCTCCGTACGTGCCAAGAGCGGGAAGCTGATGGCATGGGCCGGGCAGGCGTCCCTGCACTCGCCGCACTTGGTGCACTCCGCCAGGGAAACCGACGCTTCGGGATGATGCAGGTCAATCCCCTCGGGGCACACGTCGGCGCACCGCGAGCAGCTGGCGCCCGAGCAATGCAGGCAGGACTCGGCGGCCACCGTCGGACGGAACGTGCGGTTCAACCGCGCCATGAGGCCCAGCAGGGCGCCCAGGGGGCAGAAGCGGTGGCACCATTTTCGCAAGAGCACGATCTCCGCCACGAGGATGACGGGGAACACCACGAGCGACAGCGTCGCCTCGCTGAACTGGAGCAGGCGCCAAAGGGCGATGAAGGTGGCCACGGAAAGGCCCACGGGGCAGATGAGGCAGAACACCGGGAACCCGAAGGCGGCCGTGGTGAGCACCGTGGCCCCGAGCACCCAGTTGCGCGAGTCGTTGGCCCCGTCGCGCTCGGCCGGCGTCGGCTTGTCGGCCTTCCGCTCCTTGATGCCGAAGACCCGGCGCAGCAAGGGCACGGGACAGCCCCAAGCGCAGAAGGCACGACCCGCCAGGGCCACGAGAACCGCAACGATGACCAGGCCGATCAGCAGCGGCGGCACGATGGTGCGCGAGGCGATGGCGGCCTCAACGGCCCCCAACGGGCAGATGGCGGCGATGTCACCGATGCCCCAGGCCGAGGGCGTTCCCGTGCCCGTATGCACGGCGAGTCCCACGCCGACCAGGCCCAAAAGGCCGACGGCGGCTATAGTGCGCTTCGTCTTCAACTTCATGGGCCTACACCCCCATCTCGCTGCCGTCTTCCACCACCGTGCGCCCGAGCTGGCCGGCTGCCTCGGGAGGCACCACCACGATGCCCCGCCGCGTACCGCCGGCAAAGGTCCCGTACACGAGCGCCGTGCACTCGAACTCGCACTGGCCGCAGCCGTTGCACGCGTCGCCGTCCACCACCGGATGGCCGTCGACGAAGGCCAGCGCGTCGAAGGCGCAGGAGTCCTCGCAGACCGTGCAGCCCTGGAAATAGGACAGGCAGCGGTCCTTCTGCACCACCGCCACGCCCAGCTTCTCGGCCGTCTCGTCGAAGGATCTCAGCGCGCCGGTGGGGCACACCTCGATGCACTTGCCGCAAAAATCGCAGTAGCCCTTGTGGAAGTCGAGCACCGGCGTGCGCGCCCGCAGAAAGCCGTCGCCCACCGAGGCCACGGCCACTGCTCCCGTGGGGCACACGCTGCGGCAGCGATCGCACTTGAGGCAGGCGGCCGCAAGGGCGCGCTCGTCCTGGCCGCCCGGCGGACGCAACAGCTCGCCCTCCCCCGCAAAGGCCACGCCGGCCCCGCCCACGCCCGCGCCCACGGCGCAGACCGCTGCCAGGCCGACGAAGCTGCGGCGCGTCATGGCGGTCATGACGCCACCGCGCCTTCCGCGGCGGATGGAGTGCCCTCGCAGGCGCCATCCCAGGCCGGGCGAATCTCATCCACTGCGGCACCGAGGGAGAGCGCCGCGGCGACCTCGTCGAAGAAGGCCGCCTCCGACTCCACGTACCCGCGCGTCATCTGGGCGACACCGCGGTAGAAATCGGTCTCGGCGAACTCGTCCACGGCCTCGCACAGAGCCGGCAGCCAGTTCTGCTGATGGTGCACGAAGAAGCTGCGGGCCAGCGACACCGCGTCCGCCAGCGACACCGCGTCATCCCCGTCAAGGGCCTCGTTCGCGCGGTCCGCGAGGACTGCGGCGAACTGCAGCTCGAAGCCGAGATGGTCTTCGGGGGTCGTGTTGTCGGCAGGCAGATCGAGGCCGCCCCGCCGGTAGTAGGTCACCGCGCCGTCGCGGGCATCCTGCATGAGGATGCGCTCCTCGCTCGTGAACACCGACTCGTAGGGCGGCGCCAGAATGCGGTCGTAGCTGCCGGCGCCGAGGAACACGCGCGCGTAGTCGACGGCCAGCTCCTGGCGGGTGCCGCCGTGGCGATGGCGAAGATACTCCTTGATGGCGCGCAGCCCCTCGTCGATGGCCGTGCCATCGCCGGCAATCTCGATATGGGCGAATGCCTCGATCTGCTCGTCGGTGAGCTCGTACAGGTACAAGCTGGCAAGGAATCGGCAGAAGGCGGCGCGCGTCTCATTGGCCTCGCGCATTTCCTGGATGGCAGCCCCGTCGAGGGCGATGCGGTTGGTCTGGTCCATAGGGCAACTCCTTGGGAAGGGCCGCCCGGCCGGGAGGGGAAGACCGGGCGGCGGGAACAGTGAGGCTAGATGCTCACACCAAACAGCGACATCAGCGCGATGGACGCGGTCCACATGAGCACGCGGTAGGCGACCGCCCCGATGAACGCGCCGACGACGGCCACGGTGGCCAAAGACAGCGCGCCCTCGGTCTTCTTCATGCCGGCCACGCCGCAGGCCGCGGGCACAACGCCGCCGCAGACAACGACGCCGACCCAGAACAAGATCGCGGAGTCCCCGCCCACGATGCCGGCCAGAAGGCCGTAGGCCAGGGAGGTCACCAACGCCGCGGCCGCGCCCACGAGCGTCTCGGTGGCCGCGAAGGACAGGGCAGCGCCCTCTTCCCTACGGGCGGCGCACAGGAGGTACCACAGGGCCGTGCCCGCAGCGAGCGCCGTGCCCAGGTAGCCCAAGGGCAGCGCAACAGTGTTCCAGGCCAGCTGCGAGGACATCATGTAGGAGGAACCGCACGCATAACTGAAGATGGCGGCCATGGCCACGGCGACGACACCGAGGCCCTTGAGCACCCCTTCGGAGGCGCCGCGCCGATACAGCACGAGGAACGCGACGGCAACCACGACGTCGATGCCGAGGAGCACGGCCTCCAGGAAAATGCCCGGAGCCGGGTGCGCCAGCACGGCCATGATGCGATCGACGTGGGACAGATGGGTCGCCGAGGCGATGCCGCCCACGATGATGAGGACGATGCCCGTGACGACCGCCGGCACAACCGTTTTCTTGGCCAGGCCCTTAAAGGCGTCGAGGCCGGCGCAGGCGACAAGCCACGCCCCCGCCCCCGACAGGGCGGTGAACAGAACGAGGGACCATTGAATTTCCATGGGTGCTCCTTACTCGGCCACCGGATAGGCAGCCGTATGCGGATGATCGGCCGGCGCGATGCGATCCTGCCATTGGCCGATCATGCTCGTCATGATGTAACGGGTCGCAGGGTGGTTGCCCACGTCCTGCAGGGTGTGGATGTCGCCTTCGGAATACTTGGCCAGCTCCTTGGAGGCGTCGGAGTCAGGGTCGTCCAAATCGCCATAGAAGCGGGCGCCGGCCGCGCAGCTCTTCACGCAGGCAGGCAGCTTGTCCTGGGAGGTGAGATGACCGCACAGCGTGCACTTCTCGGCGCACTTCTCAGCCGCGTTCCACGAGCGCACGCCGTAGGGGCAGGCCATCATGCAGTACTTGCAGCCGATGCACTTCTCCTTGTCCACCAACACGACGTTGTTCCCGTCGCGGTAGCTGGCGCCCGTGGGGCACACCGACACGCACGGGGCGTTCTCGCACTGCTGGCACATGGTCGGCAGCGCGTAGCGGGTCATGTCGGGATACTCCCCCACCGGGCCCACGGTGAACACCTTCGACCAGCGCTCGCCCAAGGCGACGCCATTCTCCATCTTGCATGCCACCTCGCACCCGAAGCATCCGGTGCAGCGGTCCAGGTTCACAACAATGCAATTACGCGCCATAGTCAAACACATCCTCGGTCTTGTCGCTGGGAGCGGGCATCCAGGGCTGGAACTGCTCGGGTTCGATCCACACGCTCTTCAGGATCTCGTCGTCGCTCGGACTTACCTTCACCTGGAAGCCGCGCAGGGTGTAGGTGCCGTACTCGGGGTTGTAGGGCGGGTCGTTCTTGGTGAGCACGTTGATGTTCATCACCTTGTAGGCCTGGGCCGGGTCGTCGGAATCCAGCAGCTCGGGAGCCCAGAAGCGCTCCTGGTACACGACGCCCTTGGCGATGGCGGTGGTGACGCGGGCCTTGCCGTGGGTCTTGCCGCGGCGGCTCTCGATGTTCACCCACTGGCCGTCGGCGATGCCGTACTTCTCGGCGTCCTCGGGGTGGATCCACATCTCCGGCACCGGGTAGATCTCGCGCAGATAGGGAATGTTGCGCAGGGTGCCGTGGTGGTACATGGGCAGTCGGCCCTCGGTGAGCACAAGCGGGTACTCGGTGTCGGTCAGGGGCGACTCGGCCGGCTCCATGTAGTAGCACAAAGGCTCGTAGTCGGCGCTGGCCGGCGGCAGCACGAGCGGCTTCTCCTCGGCGCACTGAGACCACGGAGCACCGGTGCGGCCCAGAATGATGTTGGACTCGCAGTACACTTCCAACTTCTTGGAGGGGGTACCGAAGCCCTTGGGCTTGCCGGGGTTCTCCTCGTCCTCGGCCAAATAGGTCTGGTAGGTGCGGTACTCCTCGGGCGTCGCCCACTCGATGACGCCCTTCTCGCAGGCCTCGTCCCAGGTCATATCCAGCTTGTTCAGATGCTGCAGCTGCTTTTCGTACTCGTTCTTGTAGAACGGCGTGGTCATGCAGGCCGCCTCGTCGAAGGCCTTGGGGCAGTGGGTGTTGCCGAGCTCCGCGCACTTCTGCACGATCTGGGTCCAGATGATGCCCTCTTCCACGGTCTCGAACAAGTGCGTGACCGCCTGACGCATGACGATGGTGTTCAGCTGCGGGATGGTGAGGTTCGTCTCCAACCACTCGGTGGTGGGCAGAAGCAGGTCGGCGCAGAGCACCGAGAACGCCGTCGGGTACATGAAGCACTGCACGATGTAGTCGAGGTTCGGCACGATCTCATCGAGGCAGGAGGAGTTGCCGAGCACCACGTGCTTGTTGCCGGAGCGCTCGATCCACATGTGGATCTGGTAGGGGTCGCCGTCCTTCATGGCCTTGAACACCGAGGGGATGTGCGCCATGTCCCAGCACAAGATGCCCTTGTGCTCGATGGTGCCGCAGCGCTTCATGACCTTCTCCTTGGAGAGCAGGCGGGGCGTGTTGCCCAGCTGGTCCTTGCAGGGGGCCGGCGCGAACTTCTGCAGCATGGTGCCCGGCTTCTCGACGTTGCCCATGAGGAACTCCAGGTTCAGGGCACCCAGGGCGCACTGCTGGGACTGCACGTACTGGTCGATGCACACGCCCTGCATGATGCCGGACTGGCCGTTCGGGTCGGTGTAGATCTCAAGGGCGCGCTCGATCTGCTCGGGATCGAGCCAGCAGACCTCGGCGCCCTTCTCAAGCGTCCACTCCTCGCAGGACTCCTTCAGGAGCTGGCCGCCCGTGGCGCACTGCATGCCGTTGACCTCGTAGGTGCCGAACAGCGCCGGGGAGAGCCCCTCGTTCATGGGGAACTCCACGACCACCGGGGCGTTCTTCTCGGGATCCCATACCACATAGTCGGCATCGGTGCCGGGCAAGCCCGCCTCGGTCGCCTTCAGCGTGAGGCGCGTCTCGGGGTTGATAAGGTAGGGCATGTTCGTCCAGGTGCGGCAGAAGTCCGCGTCGTACTTCTCGTTCTCGAGGATCCAGCGGGTCCAGGTGAGCAGCAGGGCCGCATCGGTGCCGGGGCGGATGGGCAGCCATACCTCGGCCTTGGCGGCGTCCAGGGTGTAGCGGGGGTCGATGACCACGGTGCGCAGGCCCTCCGGGCGGTTGCGCAGCTCGGCCAGGGCGCGGCCGCCGGTGGCCACCGAGGAGTTGGATGGGTCGGTGCCCCAAAGCACGAGCGAGGTCACCGGACTGTCGGTATAGTAGTAGTCCCAGCCGTTGGAGTCGGAGAACGACAGGTTGTTGGGCTTGCCGGCGCCGTAGGCCAGAAGCGAGGCGCCCATGCGGGGCAGGTAGCACTGAGAGCAGCCCGGCTCCCACACATTGGGGGTGTTGATGGCCTCGCCGAAGCGCTTCACGTTCGAGAAGTGCGGGTTTCCGCCACCGCCCGTGGAAACGGAGATGGCCTCGGAGCCGTACTTGTCGGACACTTCGTTGATCTTGGTCGCGACCTCGGTGAGCGCCTCCTCCCACGAGATGCGCTCCCACTGGTTGGTTCCTCGCTCGCCCACGCGGCGCATGGGGTACTTGTTGCGGTTCGGGTGATAGAGCGCCTGGATGCCGGCAAGGCCCTTGGCGCACACGCCGCCCTGGGACATGGGGCTTTCCGGATTTCCCTCGATCTTCACGACACGGCCGTCCCGCACATGGGCCAGCACCGCGCAGCTGGCGATGCACGCGCGGCAGGACGTCTTGATGATCTTCACGTCCGACGCCTCGTCGGCATGGGCCGGATCAACCGCCGTGAGGCTATCGGCCGCGCTGATGCCCAGCGCTCCCGCCGCTCCCATGGCCGCCGTGGATTTCAGGAATCCGCGACGCGTCATAGTGGCTCGACTCATAAGCCTTCTCCTTCTTTCCTCTCGATTGGCTTGCATGTCCCTGGAACAGGTGGCGTGACGGCGCTAGGCCAGCAGTGCGCGCATGCGCTGGCCCGCTTCCGTCGTGCGCCAGGCGCCGTCCCATGAGATACCGTCTACGGTCTCCAACTTGGAGATGAAATAGCCGGAATAGATCTGCTTGGGGAAGCTCAGGGCCGGATGCCCCGCCAGGGCCTCCTCTATGGCGGCCTTGGAGGCCCCGGTCTCGCAGAGGGCGAGCACGCGCCCGTAGGCATCGCCGTAACCGTCGGGCTCGACGGCCAGAAGCTCGCTGAAGCGCTTGGTGGGCTCGAACTCATCCAGGGCCGCGCGGCCCGCTTCAGTGGTATGCAGCAGATAGTCCACGGGCTGATCGGGAAGTTCGGCGGAGGGGGAATCAGCCACCGCGACGTCCGCGCCGCCATCGACGTCCGCGGCATCGGCAGCGCCGGCGCTCCCGGCGCCATCGGAGGGCAGGCTGCCGGCATGGGCGCCTTGCTCTTCAGGCACCTCGATGGCCTCCACCGCCCCGCACTTCAACAGCATGGCGTAGAGCGCATGGGGCGTCTGCGTGGTGAGGGCCATGGCCCGCGACCCCGCAAGCGCGTCTTCCGCCTCGCGGAAGGGCCTCTCCTCCAAGGTCTCGCGCAGGCAGCCGAGCAGCGCCAAGGTGTTCGCGCGATTGGCCAGAAGGGCCTTGCGCACCGCTTCGTAGTTCTCCATCGTCTCTCCTCGCTCTCTTCGGCGATGGGAGCACTCTACCGAGAAGGGGCGCGGGGCCGAAACGTCCGCAATTGATGAAAAACCCGGGGCTCGTTGGTGAAATAGCTCCAAGAAGGGCCATCACCCATGGTTGGTGATGGCCCTATGAGATGCCCGTTCAGACGGGAAATTGTGGGTGAGGTTATCGCCGGGGACCTACTTCTCCAGCAGGTCGATGGCCTCTACGAGGGAGCGCATGATGTTGCGGCGGGACAGGGCGCCGACGAGCTTGCCGTCTTGCACCACGGGCACCTTCTTGATGCGCTTGGCGGCGAACAGGGTGCACACCTCGTCCACCGGCGTTGTGGCCTCCACCAAAATCACGCGGCGGGTGGCCACGGCCATGACGTTCAGGCCCATGAGGTCCTTGAGGCGCGCGACGTCCGTCTCGTCGTCGATGTAGCGGTAGCCGTTGCGCAGCGTGGAGTCCACGAGAGCGATCTCGGTCTTGCCGAGGTAGCTCGCCACGTCGCCGTCGGACACGAAGCCCACCAGGTCGCCCTCGGCATTCACCACGGGAAGCCCGCTCGTCTGGTTGGCGTCCATGAGGCGGATGACCTCGGCCATGGTGGCGGTGTCGGCCGCGCACACCGGCTCGCGGTTCATCACCTCGGCCGCGGTGTACACGTGATCGGTGTCCCACGACTCGTCCAAAGTGCCGTCCACGGCCACGCCGGATATGCCGGCCGTGTAGTCCACCGGCTCCTCGCCGCGCTCGGCGGGCGTGGCCGCCGCAGCTCCCGCGGACGCCGCCGGACGGTTGCGCACGAGGAAGATGATGACGAGGGCCGCCACGCACATGAGGCCGAAGGTGGTGCAGTAGGCCATATGCTCGCCCAGATAAGCCTGCTCGGCGGCCGGAGCATCGGGCGCCACCAGAGGCGCCAAAGCCGACACCGACACGAGCACGGCCGTGCCAAAGGAGCCCGCCACTTGGTTCATGGTGTTGGAAAGTCCCTGGGCGTGCTGAATCACGCGGTTGTCCAGCGAGTTCACGCCCCAGGTGTTCAACGGCGTCATGGTGAACTGCAAGCCGATGACGAGCGTCGTGTAGGTGAGCACCACCGTGATGAAATTCGCATCAATGCCGAGACGGGCCAGGCCCGAAGCCCCCAGCACGGCCACGAGCACGCCGGGCACCGCCACCTTCCGCACACCGAAACGGTCGAACAAGCGGCCCGACACAAGGCCCGTGAAGGCGCCGATGACCGCGCCGGGCAGCATGGCCAAGCCCGACATGGTGGCCGTGAACCCGAGAGTGCCCTGGATGTACAGCGGCGTGATGACCTCGGTACCCAAGAGCGCCGCCTGCACGATGATGACGACGCAGGCCGCCGTGGCATAGGGGCGCGTCTTCAGGATGCGCACGTTCAGCATGGGCTCCGGCAGCTTCAACTGGCGCCTCACGTACAGAGCCACCAGCACGATGCCCACGGCGATAAGCCCCAGCGTGAGCGCCATATTCGTTGTAGAAGCGAAGGTGGAAAGCCCATAGAGCAGGCACACGAGGCCCACCGTGGACAGCGCCACCGACAGCTTGTCGAAAGACGTGCGGGCGAAATTGCCGTAGTTGCGCAGCAGGCACGCGGCGAGCACCACCACGACGACACCGAGCGCCGTCACAATGGCGAACAGCGCGCGCCAGCCCACGGAATCCACCAGAAGGCCCGACAGCGACGGCCCCACCGCCGGGGCGAAGCCGATGATGAGTCCGATGACGCCCATGGCCGTACCGCGCTTCTCGCGGGGGAACACGAGCAGAATCACCGTGAACACCATGGGCATGACCGCACCGGTGCAAGCGGCCTGCATGATGCGCCCGAGCAAAAGCACCCAGAAGTTCGGCGCCACAGCCGCGGCGAGGCTGCCCGCCGTGAACACCGACAGCGCCGTGATGAACAGCTGGCGGGTGGTGAAGCGCCCGACCAGGTAGGCGGAAAGCGGAATGACTACGGCCTCTACCAGGGCATACACCGAAGTGAGCCATTGGGCCGTGGTGGCATCCACACCCAAATCGCTCATAATCGCCGGGAGCGCCGGCGACAGCATCGTCAGATTCAGCACCGCCAAGAGCGTGCCCGTCAGAAGCACGCCCACCATCACCAGTTCTTTTCTTCCAACACCCAATGCCATGCCGCATCTACCTCGCTCTCGCATCTCGTCCGTGAAAAAAGTGAATGTTCTGATGCTATGGGTTCGGCGAAAAAAGAAAAGAGGCCGCTCGGTAAGCGGCGAGGAGGCTCCTGCCATCTTTGCAATACTGCAAAGATGGCTAATCCCCCAATTCGCGCAGCATATCGAGAAGCTCTTGGCGGCGATGAATGTCCAATTTGGTGTAAATATGCTTAGCGTGAGTACGCACAGTATTCTCGCTGATAACAAGCCGCTCGGCGATGGCCGCCATGGAGTTGCCGCGGGCGATGAGCTCCATCACCTCTGTCTCGCGCATGGAAAGACCGTGGCGTTCCTGCAGTACCAGGCACTGCTTGGAAAGCCGGTCGCGAATGGCACCGGCGTCCTCCGAAGCCGAAGGCCGACGTCGACGACGTTTGGCTGGCGTGGCCGGTTTATCGTCGGCAGTAGATCTTACGCGGGAATCGCCATCCTCCAAAGACTCCGCTGACGCTCTGCCCAGTTCCGCTCCTAAGCCGCAGTTCGCCTTTCGAGTATCCTCGCCAAAGACCGAGCCGCTTCCTCTCCCCACTGACACGGCGGGCACGGCGGCAAGAGAATAGAACTCGATGGGGTCGGCGGTTACGGTGCCTTTCGACACCATCGGCCTGAAAAGGGTTCCCGTAGAGACCAGGAGCGTGATCCCCAGTCCGCAGCTAGAGATAAGCGCCACGAAATACAACCACTGGGAGCCCGCGGGCACCGTCAATTCGCTCGCCCAGCCAAAAAGGAAGCCGACGCTTTGCAAAATATAGACGATAGCCCCAAAGAACCCGTAGATGAGCACAGGATTGATACCACGATCGCGGGAGACCTGGGCGCACTGCATCATCATGAGCATCTGCACAAGGGAAAAGACCATGTAGGCGACCGCCGCGAAGGCGTTCAGATACACCAAGCCACAAAACGGCATGAGAAGAAATCCCAGCGTGAGCAGCGGATATACCACGCGGAACACAGAGATGAGGCCGAAGCGAAAGCTCATGCGGTGCCACAGGACTAAAAGCACCGCAGCCGCAATAAACGAACCAAGCATGGACGCGCTGTTGACAAGCGAGCTAATTTCCTCATGTAGCAGAGCGATTCCGCGAATGACGCCGGCTACCAGAGCAAGCGACCCCACGCATAAAGCACTGCGCCAATAGTCGGCCACCACTTGACGGTAGACGCGCGGGTGCTGACGCGGGACGTCCTCGAACATGGGCTGCTCGAAGTTCATCTCGCGCACCGAAAGTGCCACGCACAGACCGCACAGAGGCACGAAGATCAGGGGGACGAGAAAAGCCGTTAGCGCAATGGGCACTAAATACAGGGCAAGGTAGATGAAGGGAGCGATAGCCGTGCCCACAATAAGGCGGAAATTGCCGGTTCTCGCATCGAGGGAAGCAAAATACCGCTGCCAGAGCATGAACATGCCGGCGCACCCGATTCCGAGAAGCACCCCGCCAGCTCCCACAAATGCAATGGCAGCCGATGCCACGTACATGGCCGTAATCAGACAGGCCGACCCAAGGAATAGCAGGACAGCGGAAAGCGAGACGAGCATGCGCCGAGCACCGTAGGGAAAGAAATACGATCCCAGCATACTCGCCAGGAAGGCGCCGCCAAAAGCCACAGCCTGAGTCAAAAAGAACGTGAGAGTCACTTCCACCGTCTGAAACTCAAGGGGAAGAAACGGGAAGATGCCGCCCCATACCGAGGTGGCATTCACCGTGAGGAAACAAGCATAGCCCCAACTTGACGCATGGCCGATTGCGCTGGCACTCTCGGTCGCCATAGCTTGACCTCCTCTCTTATCTCGGTGGCACGCATGGTAGCATAGGAGGACGCGCCTGTTAGGCAAATGACCGCACTTCGGTATCACCCGAAAACGCGCGAACTGGGGCTTTGTCCTTAAATCACACTTGTCGTGTGATTCGGCACTTCCCCTTTTCCGGTACTTTTGAAAGCGGCGAGAAGGCAATTCAACTAGAGGAGGGACTATGACTGAAACCCAATCCACCCTGTCGCGCCGCACCTTCGTCAAAGGCTCGCTCGCGGGCCTGGCTGCCACGGGAGCCGCGGGTACCGCACTCTTCGGATGCGCACCCCAATCTGGCACCGGAGCCGGGGAGGAGCCCATGGCCGCCACCGGAGAGGAGACTGCGCCCGACGAGATCCACTGGAGTCAGTGCAACGTCAACTGCGGCGGCAACTGCGTCTTCCAGTGGCACTCCCGCGATGGCAAAGTGCTCTACATGGAGACCGATAACACAGGAGATACCGA
Source organism: Adlercreutzia sp. CNCM I-6216 (assembly GCF_977113345.1). Lineage (NCBI taxonomy): Bacteria > Bacillati > Actinomycetota > Coriobacteriia > Eggerthellales > Eggerthellaceae > Adlercreutzia > Adlercreutzia sp. CNCM I-6216. The sequence goes on along the minus strand of NZ_CDSBIE010000015.1, from coordinate 22,946 downwards.
CTTGCAGGCCCGCGCCTGTCTACGCGGCCGCTCCATGCGACGCTGGCTCAACAGCCCCGACCGTCTGCTGTACCCCATGAAGCGTGCGGGCAAACGCGGCGAAGGAAAGTTCGAGCAGATTACCTGGGACGAGGCTATCGACACCATCGCCAGCGAGCTGAAACGCGTCATCGACACCTATGGCAATGAGGCCATCTACGTCAACTATGCCACAGGCATGTACTCGAAAACAGGCAACCCCACCGCCCGATTGCTCAACCTGCTCGGCGGCTACCTAAACCGTTCCTATGACTATTCGGCCCACATGATCGAGGCCGTCGCGCCCTACATGTACGGTACGTCGCTCGACGGCTCTTCTCTGACTGAGGCAACCGAGCATTCTGATCTCATCGTCATGTTCGGCAACAGCCCCGCCGAAACTCGCATGGGCGGTGCCAATGCCTCATGGGATTTCGCCCGCCTTCGCGAAGCCATTCAGAACCGCGGCGGCAAAATTATCTCTATCGACCCGCGCATGAACGAGACGGTCTCCGGCCACCCTGACGAATGGCTTCCCATTCGCCCTGGTACCGACGCGGCCCTCTGCGCGGCCATCGCTCATGAATGGATCGTCGAAGGCAAAGTGGACAAGGAATCCCTCGATACTTACTGCCTCGGCTACGACGAGGACACCATGCCCGAATCCGCCAAAGGTCAGAACAAATCCTACAAGGATTACATTATGGGCACTGGCTGGGACATGGTGGAGAAGACGCCCGAGTGGGCCGCCCCCATCACTCAGATTCCTGCCTCCAGCATCCGCGAACTAGCCAACACCATCGCTGCTGCTAAGGCACCCTTCATCACCCAGGGATGGGGCCCCCAGCGCCACACAAATGGCGAGGACGCCTGCCGCTCTATTTACATGCTGCCGCTCCTCCTAGGCAAGTGGGGACTTCCGGGCACCAACAACGGGGAGCGTGAATCCATGGCGCTCACAAGTCTCGTTCCCGGCTTGCCAGCAGGCGAAAACCCCGTCACGCTTTCCATTCCCGCTTATCAGTGGGTTAACGCCGTGGATCACGGCCATACCATGACCGCCACAAATTCCGGTCTTGTCGGAGGCGATGAACTTGGTACCGATATCAAGTTCATCTGGAACTACGCCGGCAACTGTCTGACCAACCAGCATGGCGATATCAACATGACCCATGAGATTCTCGTCGACGAATCGAAATGCGAGTTCATCCTCGTCTGGGACACGGTCATGACCGACTCGGCGAAATACGCTGACATTCTGCTGCCCGATGCCATGCGCTCAGAACAAATGAACCTGCAGACCCAGGGATACACCGAATGGTACGCGGGCGTAGTTCTGGGTACTCCCGCTCAAGAAGCACCCGGCGAGTGTCGCTCGAGCTATGACGTCATGGCCGACATTGCCGATAAGTTCGGCGTGCGTGATGCGTTCACCGAAGGCCGCACTCATGACGAATGGGTAAAGTTCCTCTATGAGCAGGGGGCCGAAGAAGATGGCTCCATGCCGACCTGGGAGGAAATGCTCGAGCAGGGCGTATACAAGCGACCCGTTGAACCCTACATCGCCTTCGAGGCGTTCCGCAACGATCCCTCCGCCAACCCACTGGGCACCCCCTCCGGAAAAATCGAGATCTTCTCCGAAGCGCTGGACGAGATGTCACGTACCTGGGATCTTGAAGAGGGCGAGGTAATTTACCCCATCCCCGTCTTCCAAGCAGGATTTCACGGATACGGTTCCGTCACCGAGGAATTCCCCCTCTACTGCTGCGGTTTCCATCACAAGAGCCGCACCCATTCATCGTTCGGCTTCATCCCCGAGCTTGAAGCCGTGGCCCGTCAGCAGCTGTGGGTAAACCCCGCTGATGCCGAGAGCCGCTCAATTGAAGACGGCGACCTGATTGCCGTGACAAGTCCGGTTGGCGAGATTCGCATCGAGGCGAAGGTGACGCCCCGCGTCATCCCCGGAACTGTAATGATTCCGCAGGGCGCCTGGCACAAGGCCAACATGAATGGCGACAAGGTGGACGAGGGCGGCTGCGTGAACACGCTCACGCAGTACAAACCAACGCCGATGGCCAAGGGCAACGGCACTCACTCCATGATCGTCCAGATTGCGAAGGCCTAAGGGAGGTACGAAGATGACTCAGTACGGATTCTATTTCGACAGCACCCGCTGCACCGGCTGCCGCACCTGCGAGATGGCCTGCAAAGACTACAACGACCTGCCCGCCAACTACGCTTTCCGCCGCGTGTTCGACTACGAGGGTGGCGATTGGAAAGACAACGGTGACGGTACCTTTGAGCCGACGAGCTGGGCCTACCACGTGTCCATGGCCTGCAACCACTGTGCAATGCCGGCCTGCGTGGCCAATTGCCCCCAAGGCGCCTTGGAAAAGGATGCCGATACCGGGCTCGTGTCCCGCGACGAGGAGAAGTGCATTGGCTGCGGCACTTGCGTGAAAAGCTGTCCCTACGAGGTGCCCGTAGTGGACACCGAGACCATGAAATCCGCGAAATGCGACGGCTGCGCCTCCCGCGTGGCCGAGGGCAAGATGCCGATCTGCGTGGACGCCTGTCCGCTTCGGGCCCTCGAGTTCGGGGACATCGAAAAGCTGCGAGCGGCGCACCCCGGCACCGTGGACGGCATTGCCCCCATGGCTCCTCCGGATGCGACGAAGCCCTCTGTGGCCATTCTGGCCTGCCCGGCCGCCAAAGACTGCGGTGACACCACCGGCGCCATCGCGAATCCGAAGGAAGTGGAAAACGCCTAAGGAGCATTCAGGGCCGCCGCGACCCCTCCCTCATAGGCGGCGGCCCGCTTCCGATATGATTGAGGCGTAGCACGGATTCGCCCGATCTACGCCGTTTGAAGGGACTTGGAGACCATGCCGAAGGGATTTTTCTTCGATAACGCGCGCTGCACTGGATGCAGGACCTGCGTCATGGCCTGCAAGGACTACCACGACCATGGGCCCGACGAAGGATTTCGCCGCGTGCTCGACTACGAGGGCGGCGACTGGAACGTAGCAGAGGACGGAACCGTTTCCCAAGACGCCTTCGCCTATCACATTTCTCTGGCCTGCAACCATTGCGCCAGCCCCGCCTGCACCCAGGTATGCCCCACAGGGGCCATGCATCGCGATGAGACGGGGCTTATCTGGCCCGACATCACCAAATGCATCGGTTGCGGCTACTGTACCATGGCCTGCCCCTACCATGCGCCCGTCATCGATAAAGAGCTCAAGCGCTCGAGCAAGTGCGATGGCTGCCGCGAGCGTCTGGCCGCGGGGCAGGCCCCTATCTGCGTGGAGGCCTGCCCCTTGCGCGCCTTGGATTTCGGGGAGAAGGGCGACATCTTCGAGCGCCATGCCGAATGGTGGGACGAGGTGCGCGGCGACATCCTTCCTTTGCCTTCGGAAACGGAGACCGGGCCCAATTTATTCATCCGGCCCTGCCCCGCTGCTGCCCAAGGTCGCAAGGGCGCGCTGGTCAACCGCAAGGAAATCGGCTTATGACAAGCGGCCTCGACAATCTTTCCCTTGCGCTGTTCACCGCCTTGGCCCCTGCAGGCGTCGTAGCTTTCATCATCATGGCTCTGGCGCGCCTATTTGCTATCGACCACGAGCGCGCGGTTCGCATCGACCGCATGATCGCGCTGCCTTTCGCCGTTGCGCTCGTTGGCTTCATCGCCTCGGCAACGCATCTGGGTACGCCGGCCAACGCGCTTCACGTGTTCTCAGGCGTGGGAACCTCTCCGCTTTCCAACGAGGTGCTGGCCGCCGTGATGTTCTTGTTCCTGGCTGGATCCTATTGGATGGTCGCCTTCAAGGTGAACTTTCCCGATGCTGCTGCGAAGCCATGGCTGCTCGTCGCTTGCCTTGCAGGAATCGCCCTGCTAGCGTGCACCTCCCAAGCCTACGCCGTGCGCACCGTGCCCACCTGGAACACACCTTATTCACCGGCGAACCTTTTGCTCACGGGCTTATTCGAGGGGACCGTGCTAAGCCAGCTGTTTCTTGCCGCTGCGAAAGTACCCCTATCACGATGGAGCTTTCTCCTTGTGGGCCTGGGGGCGGCGAGCCTTGCTGCCGGCGTCATCTCCATGCTCGCCCAGAACGCCTATCTGGCCTCAATCGCCAACAATGAGATATCCGCAGCCTCGCTTGCGCCGGGCTACCCTCTTGTCATCGGCATCTTCGCCCTCGTCGGGGCTGGCGCGCTCCTCCTCGACGGCTGGGCCCTGCGACCCCGAGCAACCGAGTGTGCGCGCCTCATCCTGCGTATCGCCGCCGCCATCCTCGCCTTCGCCGCCGTCTTTGCAACACGCATTGTGTTCTACAATCTGCATATGACCGTCGGATTCTAGCCCGCCGAAATCACTGACTTGCCCAGGAGGCTTTCCTTGACCCCATCCGTAGATGTCCTGAACAGCCTGTCATTTGCAGGCGCCACACTATCTCCCCTGTTTCTGCAGGATCCACGCACTGGTAGCGCAGGAGCGCTTTTCGAAGCATTGAGCTTGCTTAACGCCGACGAGGCTACGGCAGAATGGCCTTTGGCCGACAAAACCGAGGCGCAAGAAGGCCTCGATCTTATCGTTGCGGGGCTGAAAGCGAGCCGCGCCACCGAAGCTGACGGGGCTTTCTGCGCCGAAGACAAGCTTGTGGACGAGTACCGAAGACTGTTCATCGGCCCTGCGCAAAAACCGGCGCCGCCTTGGGGCTCCGTCTATACCGACCGGGAGCAAGTCATCTTCGGGGAAAGCACGCTGCGTCTGCGGAGCTGGATGCGCCAACACGGCATCGCTCGCCTCGCAGACGACCGCATGCCTGACGACCATATCGGCCTTATGCTCTCGCTGCTCGCCACTTTGACTGAAGAACGCCCCGAGCTGGTAGAAGAGTACTTGTCTGAGCATCTTCTCCCTTGGGCCCCCCATTATCTGGGCCTTCTGGAAGTCTGCGCCGAGCATCCTTTCTATAAAGGGCTCGCCCTTCTCACCAAAGCCACGCTGAAGGGAGCGCAGGACGAGCTGTCGCTTGTCGTGATCGAACCTCGCTTTTATCGCTAAGCGTCGACGGGCAATGTTGCCGTACGAAAAAGGGGCCGCCAAAGCAGCCCCATGCCATCAACAAAATCTCCTGCACCACGGCGAAAGAGTCCCTACGCTGTGGTCTTCACGGCGCCCTTGTCGCAGCGGTTGCCCCAACTGTCGATGATGTCCTTGTCGCGGTAGACGCAGATGACCTCGCAGTGGTTGGCGCATTTCTGGCATTCGATCTCGCGGGTTTTGAAGTCGAAGTCGAGCATCGCCTCGAAGTCGAAGGTGCCGCTCGCGAACGGACCCGACTCGGCCCCCACAATCGGCCCGGCATCGGCGGCAAGCAGCGCCGCGCCGAAGGCTCCCATGAGGTGCCCGTCCGGATCCACCGCCACGGGCATACCCAGCTGCTCCTCGAAGGCGTGCACCACCCCGGCGTTCTTCGACACGCCGCCCTGGAACACCACGGGCGCGGCGATCTTCTTGCCCTTGCCCACGTTGTTCAGGTAGTTCGACGCCACCGCGTTGCAAAGCCCCGCGATGATGTCCTCGCGCGCGTAGCCCACCTGGATCTTGTGCACGAGATCGCTCTCGGCGAACACGGTGCAGCGGGCGGCGATGTTGGCCGGTTTGGTGGAAGTGAGCGCGATGTCGCCGAACTCCTCCACCTCCACGCCCAAGCGGTGCGCCTGGGACGACAGGAACGAGCCGGTGCCCGCCGCGCACAAGGTGTTCATGGCATAGTCCACCGCGATGCCGTCGGACACGCAGATGATCTTGGAATCCTGGCCGCCGATCTCCAGAATGGTGCGCACGTCCGGGTGCAGATGAGTGGTGCCCACGGCATGGGCGGTGATCTCGTTCTTGATCACGGAAGCCCCCAGCATGGCGCCCACGAGCCGGCGCGCGCTGCCCGTCGTGCCGGCACCGACGATGTCCACCCCCGCGCCTTCCACCTGGCGCTCCAGCTCGCGCACGACGTTCTTCGACGCCTCGGTCGGGTTGCCCTCGGTCCACAGATACGAACGCGCGATGATGGCGCGGTTCTCGTCGATGATCACGCCCTTCGTGGAAATGGAGCCGATGTCGATGCCGAGATAGCCCTTTGTCATTTGCTCTTCTCCTTCTTCATGGAAAGCATGTCGTAGAACGCCTCAAGGCGCGTGTCCAGGCCCGTGTCGGAGGTCTGAGAGTCGTAGGTGAGGTACAGCACGGGCACCGAATAGTCCTCGCTCACCTTCTGCAGCACGGGGATGCAGTCGATCTCCGGCGTGCACCCGGCGCTCTTCGCGTGGATAAGGCCGTCGAAGCCCCCGGCGGCGTACTTCTTCGCCGCCGCCACGGTGAGCGTGGAGGTGGGCCCCATGTCATAGGTCAGGTAGTCTTTCGCCCCCACCCGCAGGTTCGGCTCGTTGTAGCGAAGGTAGCGGTTCGTGAAGTTCAGCATGCGGTGCACTTCCACGCCCATGGCGACAAGCTTGTGGTCGAGCCCCAAGTTGCTGCGCTCGTCGATGGCCGTGAACATCTCGCCGACGATGCCGATGCGGATGGGATCGGCGGGCTTGTCCAGGGGAATGGCGCGGAAGGCGGCCATGGCCTCGCGGTACGCCTCGTTGATGTCGCGCTCGTCCAGGCAGGTGCGCATGGCGTCCATCGCCGACACCCAGGCGGCGTCGAAGGCCCCGCGCTCCATCTCGAAACCGGCGTTGGCCAGGTAGAAGTCGCGCAGGGAGTCCAAGTGCTCGATCATCTTCGCTACGGCCTTCAGCTTCACCACGCCGTGGGGAACGTCGATGTTCGGGTTCACCGTCTTCAGCACTTCCTTGGCCCAGCCGATGTACCCCAGTTCGATGCCCCGGGCAAAGTTCATCATGATGAACTCGTAGCCCATGTCCCGCAAGATGGACTCCTGCAGCTCGCCGTAATAGCCCAGCCGGCACGGGCCGCCGAACTGGATGAGGATGTCGGCGCCCAAATCGAGCGCCTCGGCGAAATCGCCCAGGATGTGCTTGAAAGGCGTGCACACGTAATCGCTCGAGTTCTGGACGCCCACCTCGCTGGCGGCGCGGGTGGCCTCGGGCAGGGACAGGTAGTCCACGTCGAGCACCTGCTCGCAGAAGAACTTGAACGCCGGATCGTAGTAGCAGTAGCGAAAGAACGCCGCCTTGGTGTACTTATGGTGCTTGGCCTTGTGCTTGGCGGCTTTGGCGGCCTTGCGGTCGGCCAGAAGCGTTGGGGCATGGCGCCGCTCCAGCTCAACAGCCACCGAGGAGCGCACCTGCTCGATGAGGGCCTGGGGCTTACTCATGGACATAGCCTCCCTTCTGCTGGAAGCGCAGGATGTCGACGAAGCTCTCTACGCGAGTCTCCACGCCGGCGGTGCCGGACTGCGCATCGATCATCAGGTTCAGAATCGGCGTGCCCTGGATGCAGCGCATGATGGCGTCGTCGGTCATGGAGTCGGGGCCGCAGGGGAAGGCGCTGATGAGCACGATGCCGTCGATGTCATCCTGCGCCAGGAGGATAGAGCCGATGAGCTCGCGGTTGATGAGCCACGGCATAGTGCCGGAGAACTCGAAGCTCTTCTTGTAGGCGCGCTCGTGATCCATGGCGTCGGCGTAGACGACCGTGGCGCCCATATCCTCGAGCGAATCGATGACCGCGCCGGAGAGGTACGGATCGTGGGAAATGTAGGGATGGGCCACCACCAGGATGCCAAGCGGGCGCGCGACCGCATCGTCGCCGGCCGCGGCGGCGGCATCGGCGGTCCGGCGCTCGTCGACCAGGCGGCGCAGCGTGCGCTCCTGGGCGGTGGCCAGCGCCTCGTCGTGGGCGCGCTGGGCGTCCCAGGCGGCCTTGAAGGCAGCGCGGGCGTCCTTGGGCGCGACGCCCATGCGGGCGGCCATGTCGCAGAAGGCGCGGCGCACGTCCTTCGCCTTCCGGGCATTTTGCACCTCGCAGGAGATGACGCGCAGCTTGTCGTCGCGGAAGGTGTTGCGCACCATATCGGTGGCCGACTGGAACTTCGTGCAGAACCCGCTGCGGTGGTCGCTCGTCGGATAGCAGGGCACGAAGACGGCGTCGCAGCGGCCCGCAAGGCTTTCCACGTGCCCGATGAACACCTTCGAGGCCAGGCAGCACTCGTCCACGGAAAGACGATCGCCCCCATCGGCGATGGCCTTGTCCGTCGGGTCGCTCACCACCACGGTGCGCCCGATGGATTCGAAGAACGTGGTCCACAGCACGCCGAAGCGATAGAACAGAAGCGCGCGGGGAATGCCCACCACCTGCACATCGGCCCAATCTGTCGTTTGGGGCACGGGCAACCTCCTCAGGTATCGAGGCGCCGGCCGAGCGGCCCGGCGCGAATAAGCAGTACCGGCAATCATAGCACAGCGCCCCTTGAACCTTCGTCCAAGGGGCGCTGTCTGCACATTTCGAAATGCTGTCCGCTATTCCACGTGGATCTCGAGGGCCTTCACGCCCGCCGGCGACCAGGACGTGGCGAACGACTCCTCCAGGGGGCCCTTCACATCGGCCTTGCGGCCAATGAGGCTCTTGCCGTTGTCATCGAGGCCCGAGGTGGCCACGGCGATGGTGGTCAGCCGATACTGGGTGCCGTTCAGATTCATGTCCAGCGGGCGGGTGAGCTTCAGCACCAGCTGCACGCTGCCGTTGGCGTTATCCGTCGTGCCCTTATTGGTGTAGTTGTTGCCGGAGGAAAGACCTGCGGCGTCTTCCACCGCCTGAAGCGTGCCCGACAGCGACACCGAGTCGCCGAACTTGACGTTGCCGATGTTCTCAGGGTCGGTGTTGGCGGGGTCGACCGATGCCGGCGAATCCGTGCCCTCGGCCGGAGCGACGGGAATCTGGTTCGTCTGCGTGTCGATCTGCCCCGCGTCGGCCACCGTGACAAGCCAGCCCTCGGTGTTGGATCAGGCCACGTTCAGCGTCACCGTGGAGGTGCGCAGCTCGCTCGTCTTCACGCCGTCGGCCTCGCTTTCCACGGTTTTCGAAAGGTCCACGGTGATAGGGCCGCCGTCGATGGTGAGATCGGAGGTGGTCTTCACGATGGACGCATCAACCATGGCCTCCCCGTAGGTGGGGTCGTTGGTCGCGAGGATGTCGTTCAGGTTGGCCAGGATGTCGCTGGCGTTGGCGCTGGCCAAGGGCACCGCCGTCGCCTCTCCCACCACCAAATCGCCGGGAACCCACGTCTCGCCGGCATTGGAGTACTCGAAGGGCAGCGTCACGGGCACGTTGATCTCGACGCCCTTGTTCTTGAAGGTGGCCGTGGCAGTGGCCTCGCAGGTGACGATCTGGTTGCCCGGCGTGCCCAAGTTCGTGGGCTCGTTCAGCACGATGTCGCTGAACTTCGGGCCGATGAGCGCGTCTTGGGAGACGTAGGCGTACTGCGAGATGTCCGGCGCGTCCATGGCCACCTCGTCGAAGGCGGCGATGACGCGGGCGTCGGACAGCGGCACCCGCTGGGTCTCCTCGGCGACCGGCTGCTTGTTGAAGAAGCCGGAGGCGAACAGATAGGTGAGCACGCCGGCGGCTACGAGCACGCAGATGATAAGACCAGCGATGACGGCCGTGCGCTGGCCCTTCTTCACGTCGCGGGGCTGAGCGGCCTCGACGTTGCCGTAATCGTCCCCGGCACTCTGGATGAACGCCGCAGCGGCGGCTTTCGCGGCGGCGGCCTTCTTGGCCTCGGCGGCCGCGCGGGGGGAAAGACCCTCGTCGGGGGCGGAATCGGCCGGAGAGGCGCTGCGCGGATCGAGTTCAGTCATAATTCCTCCTGAGAAAGCAGACCGCCATTATGCGGCCTTAGCCTCGCAGTATACTGTATTTGACTCGATGTCGGCTAGAGCAGCGAAAGAACTATTGGACAGATTTCCCCAGGTTGCCGGCGATGACGACGCAAATCGCCATGAGCAACAGGTTGAAGATGAGCGACGTGGGAAGCTGACCGCCCGTGGCATAGCACAGCCCCAGCCCGAACACCGAGGCGACCACACCGGCCAAAGCGAGGCTGCGAAGGGCCGCCGCGCGCCCCGGATTGCGCGAGGCCGCGCGTCCGAGAACTCCTGCTGCAATGGTAATGCCGTTGGCCACGGCCGCGGCAACGCCGAGCACAAGGGCGGAAAGCGGAAGCCCCGTCGCGGCGGCCGCCCCGTCGGCGAGAGCCCCGTAGATCACCACGCCGCCCACGGCGAGTCCGAACAGGCCGCAGATCATCAGCAGGTACGAGAACATGCGCAGATACCACGAAATGGTGCTTGTCTGTTCGACTGCCACCAGCGCTCCTTTCAGCCTGCTGCCCTGCGGGCAATGTGACGGACGCCCCTCAAGCTTGCGGGCTTGTTGTGGGCTTGCCGCCTGAAGATGGGGGTCATGATACCATAGGCCCATGGATCCGACGGTTCTTCAACAAACCCCCTTGCAGCCCTCGCCCGGCATCGGAGACGGCAGCAAGAGCGAGCGCACTCCCCTGGCGCTTCGCGTGTTCGGCGCCCTGCTCATGGCCGGGGGCGTGGCCGTCGTGCCCGAAGTAATCCACACGCTCGCCCAAATGGGAACCGTCTTCGTCGAGAAAACCTACACCGACGACTCGCTGCTCACCATCATCCTGTACGTCACGCTCGCGCTGTCCGCCTGCTTCTGCGCCCTGGCCTCCGGCGTTCTCGGCTTCCGCCTTCTGCGCGGCAACCGCCGGCGCGCCCGCCTCATCGCCGAGGCCGTGGCCATAGGGCTCGTCGTCGCCTTCTCCGCCGATCTGCTGCTGTTCGGCGTGAACCCGGGCCTGTGGTTCCTCGGAGCCTGCGCCCTCATCCTCATCGCGGCCCACGTCTGGGTGGACCCGTCGCTGTCCGACGAGCGCGAGCTGCAGCGGCGGCTGCGCCTCATGCAGACCCGCGAAGAGGCCGAGGAAGGCACCCTCGGCCTGGACAAGACCGGCCGCGGCTACATCGAACTGGACTTCTTCAACCTGTTCTGGATCTTCGTCATCGCCTCGGTGGCCGGAGTGGTCATCGAGTCCATCTACCACGTGCTCGTGGTCGACTTCGGCCACTACGAGGACCGCGCCGGCCTTTTGTGGGGGCCCTTCTCCCCCATTTACGGCTTCGGCGCCGTGCTCATGACGTTGGCGCTCAACCGCTTCCACAACGCGCCCATCCCCGTGGTGTTCCTCGTCAGCGCCGTCATCGGGGGCGCCTTCGAGTACTTCGTCAGCTGGTTCATGGAATACGCCTTCGGCGCCATCGCCTGGGACTACACTGGCACGTTCCTCAACATCAATGGCCGCACCAACTTCATGTTCATGTGCATGTGGGGCGTCCTCGGCGTGGTGTGGGTGAAGCTCGCTCTGCCGGCGCTTCTGCACACGGTGAACCTCATCCCGTGGCGCTGGCGCTACTCCATCACGGCGCTGTGCGCGGCGCTGATGATCTTCGACGGCGCCATGACGCTCGTGGCCCTCGACTGCTGGTACTCGCGCTTGGCAGGTGCGGCGCCCGACAACGCGCTCGAGCAGTTCTGCGCCGAGCAGTTCGACAACCAGTGGATGGAAAACCGCTTCGAATCGATGAGCATCCACCCCGATGCCGCCCATCGCTCATCCTAGGAGATTTTCGTGACTGAAGACCCGTACGACATCCTCGGCGTTCCCCGCACGGCCACGTCCGACGAGATAAAGAAGGCCTATCGCAAGAAGGCGCGGGAGAACCACCCGGATTTGAACCCGGACGACCCCGAGGCCGAGGAGCGCCTGAAGAAGATCAACGAGGCCTACGACCGCATCACGAACCCGGAGAAGTACGCCCGCGAGGATGCCCGGCGCTACCGGTCGCCCTACAACCCCACCTACACCGGCTACGGCACGCCGGGCGGCAATCCCTTCGGCAGCTCCGGCCCTGGCAATCCCTACGGCGGCGGCTCGGCGCCCGGCGGCGGGTACCAGTACCAGTGGGTGGAAATCAACTGGGAGGACTTGTTCAACACCTGGAACCAGGCCTCCTCGGTGCCGCGGCCGGAGGTATCGACCACCGATTCGGCCGAGCTGCGCCAAGCGGTGCTGTTCATCGACGGCGGCAACTACAAAGCGGCCCTCACGGTGCTCGCGGCCCTGCCCATCAAGGAGCGCACGGCCCGCTGGCACTATCTGGCGGCGCTGGCCAACTACGGCGCCGGCAACACCGTGGCCGCCGTGGACCAGATCCGCACCGCCCGCAAGGCCGATCCCACCAACGGCGACTACCGCCAGGCCGAGGCCGTCATCGGCGCCCGCGCCCGCACCTACCAGCAGGAAAGCGAGAGCCGCGGCTTCGGCGGCTGCGTGGACCCGAGCTCGCTGTGCTGCTGCCTCATGTGCGGGCCGGCCCTCTGCCAACCGTTCCTGTTCTGCCTGTAGTTTATTAGTAGCGCGGAACGTCGAGCGTCGTCCACTCGGGGGCGTAGCGGGCGACCCAGTGGGCCACGCCGCGGATGGCCACGGCCTCGGCGAAGGTTTCAGCCACCGACAGCACCACGTACAGGATGAGCGTGCAGAAAATCATCGGGCCGGCCAGGGCGGCGATGAGCGACATGATCTGCGCGAAGGAGGGATCGGCCGCACCGCCGATGGCGGCGATCGTGGGCGCGGCACCCATGATGCAGAGGAACATGATCGAGAACACCACGATGCTCAGCACGAGCGAGATGCCGATGACAATGGCCATGGGGATGAGCGTCACCGCGAACAGCTGGCCCCAGTTGCGGCGCGCCTTCTCCCAGATGTCCTTCACGTTGAAGCCATCGCCCAGGCTCTGCCCCATGATCATGCGCATCTGCATGATGATGCCGGCCACATAGGTGGCGAGGGAAACGGCGATGGAGACAACCCAGCCGATGAAGGGAATCCAGCCGAAGATGCCGCCGATGATGCCGCCAATCAGGCCCACCACCAGCGTCAGTACGAAGGCGTAGAAGCCGTATTCGAAGTTCTTGCCCGTCACGATTTTTTGGGGCAAGAGGCTGCGGCCGCCGAAGGGCACCTCGCGGGACCAGAACAGAAGGTAGCCGGCCACGACGAAGTTCAGAATCGGCACGCACATGATGAGGCCGAGCACCAACAGCCGGCTCACGTAGTTCGGCGTCGCCTTCACGTCTTCCCAGGCGGCCTTCAGGCAGCTGGTGGCGTAGGCGGGCGCGGGCTGGGTCGGGGGCGTGTAGTTCATCGGATCCATGGGAACCTCCTCTTTCCGGAGTCGAAACGCCTGCACCTTGCGGCGGCCAAAGCGCGGCGCAAACCAGAGGCACTCCGACTCGAATGGCGTTGGGGCTATTGCGACACCATTCCCCTTTTGACACCGAATCAGTGGGAAAATTGTCACCTAATTCCGCAAGAATTAAGCAAGCTTGAAGGAGTCCCTGAAGAGCAGACTTCTACATCTCGCGCTTCTCCACCACCGTGTAGGCAGGAAGGATGCTCGCCTTCACCACGCGATAGCAGAGAATGGCAGTAATGGGCATCCCCAAGCACAGAAGCGTGCCCACCTTGAAGGAGGCCATGGTGCCGAAGGTGTCAATGAGGGCGCCGGCCACGGTGGGCCCGAAGGCGGCCCCGCAGGTATAGCCAGCATTGAGCCACGTGATGGCCTCGGTGAGGCGCGCGTCGGGCACGGCGCGCTCGCAAACGCCGTTGGCCACGATGAGCAGAGGCGCGTAGGTGCACGCGCCCAGCAGCGCCACCACCATCAGCGTGGGCGCCGAATCGATAAGGAACATGGTGCCGAAGGACAGGCCGACGGCGCAGGCGGCCACCACGAGCTGCTTGGGCAGAGGCGCCCGCAGACGCACCATGCCGAACAGAAAGCCCGCCGTCATGGACACCGCCCCCGAGGCCATAAGGACCGCACCGGCGAAATCGGGGCTGTTCAAGTCCTCGGAAAGCGACACTGTGGCCGTATCGAACAGGCCGAGGAACGACCCGGCGAAGGCGTAGATCACGAACAGCACGCGCACCGCCTCGGAGGTGGCAAGCAGGCTCTTCGAAGGCACGGAGGCTGCCGAAGCGACGGCAGCCGCCCCCTCGGCGAGCGCGCCCTTCGAAGCGGCCGCACCGTCTCCCGCCACATCGGCGACGGCATCGGCGGCATCAGCGACATCGACGATATCGGCATCGTTCCCCGCAGCCCCAGCCTGCGACCAACCGGGATGCGGCTCGGTGCTCTTGGCCGTGCACAAAAGCACAACCCCGACGGCAAAGGCGACACCGCCGCACACCATGCCCGCCACCGGGGCGATGGCGGCAGCGAGCGCGATGGAGATGGACGGGCTGAAGATGAACGCCATGTCGTCCAGCACGCTCTCGTAGGAGAACATCGTACGCAAATCGGGGGCCGCCTCGCCCAAACGGCCAGAGCGGATGAGGTAGGTCCACCGGGCGCGGGCCATGGCCTGGGGGCTTGGGAAGAACCCCACCAGCAGCGCCCCTACGAACAGGGGCCATACCGGCCCGTGCAGCGCCACGTTCGCAATCAGAACAACAAGGCCCAGAAGCGACACGGCCGCGGCCTTGGGCACCACGGCCGACTGGCCGCGCTCGTCGATGCGCTTCGACACCCGAGGCGTCACCACGAAGATGGACAACGCAATGAGCGAGGAGGACAGCCCTGCCGTGAGAAAAGAGTAACCCGACAGCGTGATCATCGTGACCACGCCGATATTCAGCATGCTGCCGAAAAAGCGCATGAGCAAACACGCGATATCGAAGGGGTACGCCTCGCGCACGCTCAGCACTTTCTTGTAGACCCCCGGACTGACCGCCGCCACGTTCCACCTCCTTCATCGTCCCGTAGTCACGTCGTACTGCCTAGAGTAGCACGGCGCCGCAGGTGACGGAAGGGGCGGCTCCAAGAAACCGAAGGCCCCCTTGGACGCGCCCACAAGCCCGGCGCAGCCTTTCGCCCCTCTCGGTGCCCGAAACGCGCAAACGGCCCCACAGCCAGGGCAGGCTGCGGGGCCTAAAAGAGGCGGCCGCCGGGCAAGCGGCCGATCCGCCGGAACGAGGCGGTAGCTGGCACCTCAGAGGGAGCTGGCCCGAAAGAAGGGGCACGAGCCAGCGTCAACCAACCAGCTACCTGATCTCGTCCAGGGGTATGCCATTATAATCGTGAGCTGTGAAGAACAGGATAACGCCGGCCACCGCGCTGATGGCCATCATGTAAAAAGCTGGCATGAGCCCGTTGCCTGTGGCGTCGATGAGCGCCGTGGCCACAAACGACGCCGTGCCGCCGAACACCACATAGGCAATGTTCGAACCCAAAGCCGCACCGGTGTAGCGCACTTCCGTGGGGAACATCTCCGCTTGATAGCAAGCGATGTTCGCGTCGTTGAGCGACAACGTCACGCACATGATCAGCTCGGCGACAATAACGATGGGCAGCGACGCCGTCCCCAACATGAGGAAACAGGGAATGGAAAGCACGATGAAGGCGACGCATGCGGTGAGCAGCATACGCCGACGCCCCACTTTATCGGACAGCGTGCCCGAGCCGAAGATGATGAGCAGATATGCAATGAGCGCGATGTCGGTGGCCAGCTGCGCCTGGGACGCCTCCATTGAGGTGTAGCTCGTCAGGTACGTCGGCAGATAGGTGAGCACCAGGTAAAATCCCACCGCGTTCACCATAGTAGCGGCAACGGAGGACAGCAGGCGCTTGCGGTACTTCTTGAACACCAAGTGCGTCGGATGCTCCGCCTCCTTGTTCCCCTCTTCCATCTTCACGAAAGCCGGAGAGTCTTCCAGCTTGGTGCGGATGTAGTGGGCGATGAAGCCGAGTGGGCCAGCCAGAAGAAACGGAATGCGCCAGCCCCACTCAATAATGGCGGCCTCGGGCAGAACCATTTTCAGCACAAGGGCCATCGTGGAGCCCGCCAGCAGGCCCGTGGCCGTCGATGCGGGGACGAGCGAGCAATAGCGGCCGCGCTTCTCAGGCGGGGCGTACTCGGCCAGAAACACGGCGGCACCCGAGTACTCGCCAGCCACTGAAAACCCTTGCACGCTGCGCAGCACGAGCAACAGGATGGGAGAGGCCAGGCCAATGGCCTGGTAGGACGGCAGACAGCCGATGAGGAAAGCGGCACCGGACATCAGCAGAACCGAGATGGCCAGCGACTGTTTGCGACCTTTTTTGTCGCCCATGCTTCCCCAGAACATGGCGCCGAGCGGGCGGAAGATAAAGGCCAGGGCGAAGATGGCGAAGGCCATCAAAGTGGAGTTCACCTCGGAGCCGGGAAAGAAGACCTGGCCAATCGTAATGGCGAAGTACGTGTAGGTGGCATAATCGAACCACTCGATGAAGTTTCCCAGAAACGACGAGGCGGCAACGCGCTTCAAATCGCTGTGGGGCTCGTGAGCAACAGGGGCGACCTCAGCCGCGGCATCGTTAGTCCTCATGGAAATCACCTGCTCCGCTGAATTCATCCTCGATGGCGATGACCATATTGGCCACGGCAACGTCACGCAGGATGATGCCCTTTTCGCGCGTAGAGGCACCAGGATGCGACAGGCAGCCCGAAGGGGGCGTGTAGTCGGCCACAATGGGCAGCACATCGTAATTGGGAAGCTCGGCGGGCAACCCCGTGTACAGCGCGGGATCGATGCGGTCCATGTCCACCAAATCGGGATAGAACAAGAGCATGAGGGACGTCTCCATCACGCCAGCATGTTCCAAATCCCAACCCGTGAAACCATCGGGGTACAACTCCTGGATGGTGGCATCGTCAACGAAATCCCAGTAGGACAAAAGCTGGATTTTCACGTTCTTGATGCCCTCGGCCGACGCCTTCTCGAGAGCCAGCTCGGCGCCTTCGAAGATAAACTGGTAGTTCTCGTAATGGCCGTTCATGAACACGATCTTGCGAGCGCCGTCCTCGATGAGGCTATAGCAGATATCGCGGGCCAAAGAGATGATCGTAGTACCCGACAGCGAAGTCGTGCCCGACAGGTGGAACCCGCCGCCGCTGCGCTGCTGGGAACGATAGCCGAAATTGATGGCCGAGCACACGATACCCTCGAGCGCGCCGTCCGTATCGGCCGTGAGCGCCTCAGCGGTCGCGCCGGCCATGGCCTTGGTAAGAGCGGCGTCCACGCACATGGCCATATGGCTGCCATGCTGCTCGAGTGCGCCGACAGGGATGAAGACGACGGCATCCTTCGCGAGCTTCTCGCGGTAGGTAAAGGCGTCCATCTCTTCCATGAATACAGAGTTTTTCATAGTCACTCCTTGAAAGCAGGGGCCTTCCCTCCCAAAAAGACCCATTTGGCAAGTGCGTAAGCGGAGGGCCGGGCTCTCACTTCCCCAGCCAGACCCTCCGCGAAAGCAGGGGACTTAGCGGTCGTCGGCGTCGGGATGGTCCCGATCGTAAGCGTCGGCAGCTTTCTGGGCGCCGTCGGCCATAGCAGCCAGCTTCGGATCCATTCCATCCGGGTTCGCATCGATGAAGCCCGCACCGCCGGCTCCCACTTGGGCCGCCAGGGCCACTTCGCCATCAACAGCGGCATCGTCGACTTCTTTGTTCGCCGCACTGGTGGTGAAGACGATCTGGCTCACGCCGCCGATAACGATGAGCGCGCCGCCAATAAGCTGGAAGGCGGTCAGGGTCTCGCCGAACAGGCACAGGCCCAGAAGCGACGCCATGATGGTCTCTTGATAGGAGATGGCAGCCAGCTCGCCGGCCTTCAGGCGCTTGGTGGCATGGGTGAGCAGATAGAACGCGCCGAAGCCGGTGATGAGAGCGGCGGCAATCAGCCACAGCCAGGAATCGAGCGGCATGGTGAACAGGTTCCAGGGGTGCGTGATGATCTGGCCAGCGGCGTCTACCTGCGTCACGCCATTCACTTTCTCGGTATAGGACAGCGGCTGCAGGCAGAAGTTGTGCCACAGAAGCAGCACGAGAATGGCCAGCGATGCGAACAGGAAGTTCCACCAGGAGCGCACGTTCGAGTCGCAATCCTCGCGATAGCGCGAGAAGAACAAATAGAGGCCGTAGGCGACACCCGATGCGAAGGCAATGGCGTTGCCGAAGGTATAGGTGGGATCGAGATCGAGCGTCAGGCCCTCGGGAGTGACGATGCCCACAATGAACAGCATGCCGACTACCACGGCGATGATGCAGAGAATACCCCGCCAGTCAATTTTTTCCTTGAGGAAGATCGCCGCAAGGATCGTCGAGTAGATCGGCCCTGTGTAAATGAGGAACGACGCGTTCGCCAACGTCGTGTACTGGGTGGACAGGCAGTACAGGCCGGAAAGCAGCCCCAAGAAGATGCCCGAGAGCAACATCATGCCCGAGAATCGCGTAGCCTTCACCTTCTTGAAGCCGCCGATAAACAAGAAGATGATCGTGAGCGCAATAAGGCCCGCGAAGTTGCGCCAGAACGACACGAAGTCGCCTGGGGCGTCAATGAAGCGCGTGAACGCTCCGATGCCGCCCATCAAAGATGACGAGCAGAACATCATGATAAATCCGATGAACTTGTACTTCGCCCTTTCGTTCATAGGAATCCTCTTCCCATTCGATTTCGAGTTCATAGGAACCCTCTTCCCATTCGATTTCGAAGACGCCTCATTGGAAGCACCTTCCCCTATGAGAAGAATTGTGCGGCCCAGTCGCAGGCGAGCGCAAAGATCAAGTCGCAAACTCTGTTCCTCGAAACAGAATGTCAGCGGGTTTTTGTTTGAAGCGGAGAACAAATTGGCAATAATGTCACAAAATTGTGACAAAGGGGAAACCGCATCATGGTTCTCTTGACGTTCACCTTCAGTTGTCATCAATACAGCCACAGCAATCAGGTACTATGCGTTTAAGGAGGACATGACCAACCCCCGGATGCATACCCGAAACGAGCAGAAGGCGGCACTCCTATGATCACTGACCTCACCCTGGGCGAGAACATCTTCAATTCCCCCGATTTGAGCATCAAGATGAAAATTCTTCATGCGGTGAACAAATCTCTCGATCAGATTACCGTGGCCGAGATCTGCCGCAACGCCGGCATCTCGCGACAGACCTTCTACCGGCACTTCGAGAGCAAGTATGACATCCCCTGGTGGTACTCCATCTTCTGCCGCCAGTTCTATTTGAACGAGATCGGCCGCACCATCGATTGGAAAACGGGCTACTACCACCATCTGCGGCTCATCGCCCAGGAGCGCGATTTCTTCCGTGAGTCCATCCAGTATTCGATCAACACGCCCTTCGGGCAGACCATCATGCCAGAAAACCGCAAGGCCGTGCTTCTCGACACCTTGGAGAACTACCGCCATGTCGAGGTGAACGACAACCTGCGCTTCATCGTGGAGGTGTTCTCGAAGCTGGAATGCGAGGTCATGAACGACTGGTTCCGCTCCGATGAGCCCACCGATCTTGCGCGCTGGACCGACGATTTGGTGAGCCTCGTGCCCGACCGCCTCTACCGCGCCCTGGAGATACCCGCAACCGATCGATAGAGTCGCGCAAGCCCTTCATCCCGTCTCGCAATGAACCCGCCGAGGCAAACCAGCAGGTTCGCTTTGGCGAACTTGTAGTACCATGGGAACGCGAACATCAAGGCGCCCGCAGGCGCACACGATAAAGGAGCGAGCCCCCATGTATGACGGCCTTCAAAGTCCTGGACGCAACGACGAGTGCTGGTGCGGCAGCGGCAAGAAGTACAAGAAATGCCACCTCGATTTCGACGAGCGCCTGGAAGAGCTCGCCGAGACCGGCGAGGAAGTGCCGCCGCGCGATTTGCTGAAGACCCCGGCCGAGATCGAGGGCATCAAGCGCAGCGCCGAGGTGAACGTGGGCGTGCTGGACTACGTGGCCGAGCGCATCACGCCGGGCATTACCACTGAGCAGATTGACCAGTGGGTGCACGACTACACCGTGGAGCACGGCGCCATTCCCGCGCCGCTCGATTATGAGGGCTTCCCGAAGTCAGTGTGCACCTCGGTCAACGAGGTGGTCTGCCACGGCATCCCCTCTCCAGACGAGGTGCTGCGCGAGGGCGACATCGTCAACATCGACTGCTCCACTATTAAAGACGGCTTCTTCTCCGATTCGTCCCGCATGTTCTGCATCGGCGACGTGTCGCCGGAGGCGGCTGATCTCGTGCGGGTCACGAAAGAGGCCGTGCAGGTGGGACTCGACGCCATCAAGCCCTGGGGGCATCTGGGAGATATCGGCGCCGCCGTGAACGCTTACGCCCGCGAGCATGGCTATACCGTCGTCCGCGAGTTCGGCGGCCACGGCATCGGCCTGGAGTTCCACGAGGATCCCTTCGTGAGCTTCGTCACGGAGGCGGGCACTGGCCCCATTCTCGTGCCGGGGCTCTGTTTCACCATCGAGCCCATGATCAACGCCGGTGCCCAGGAGATCGACATGACCGACCCCAACGGCTGGACGGTCCGCACCGCCGATCGGTCGCTCACAGCCCAATGGGAAGTCCAACTCGTCATCACCGAAGACGGCTACGAGCTGCTCAGCTGGTAGAGAGAACCGACTCGCCAGCCACCGTTTCCGAAACGGTGGCGGCAACTTTACGGTCGCCATACGCTTAGCGGCCCGCTCCGATTTCGGGGCGGGCCGCTTCTATGCTGGTTTGCGTTCAACCAAGAACCCTTTCTCTGAGAGGAGCTTTCCCATGACCGAGAACACCAACCAAACCCCTGGCGCCACCGCCGGTTACGGCCCCGAAGGCCGCGAGCTCGAGCGGGAATCCCTTG
This sequence comes from Adlercreutzia sp. CNCM I-6216, assembly GCF_977113345.1. NCBI lineage: Bacteria > Bacillati > Actinomycetota > Coriobacteriia > Eggerthellales > Eggerthellaceae > Adlercreutzia > Adlercreutzia sp. CNCM I-6216. The sequence continues at coordinate 2,132 of NZ_CDSBIE010000015.1, read as the reverse complement.
CCTATGGCGAACCCGCTCGCACCCCTGGCGACGTTGAGACCGCCGCTGCGGGCGATGCGAGTGAGATGCTCGGCGAGGTGCTGCAATCCCAGGAGCTGAACCCCGACGAGCCCGCCGTCACCAACGAGCCTCCCGTTATGCCGCAGAATCCGGTTGCGACCCATCAAGCCGCCTACCAGGCGACCTACGGGGCGCCCCAACAAGCAGCAGCGGCGCCACAGGCTCCTACTGCAGCTGCGGCACCCGGTGCCGCCCCCACCGCCTCGCCTCACACAGCGGCAGCCGCCACTGCGGCCGCCGTCCAGAAGACGCACAAGACGATTGATCCCGAGCAGGCCTTCCGCATTTGCGGTATGATCGTCGGCGCCGTCATTATCGTCTTCGGCCTGTGCATGCTCGCCTACTACACACCCGACGACGTCGGCTCCCTGTTCGACACCTACCAGATGAACGGCTCCGCTGGCTTCGCAAGCGCCGGCGCCACCTCGGCTCAAGTGCTGAAGGCCGGCTTCTCGATGCTACTCATCGGCTTCGGCGCCACCGACATCTGCGCCTTCGGCGCCAAGTACATGAAGGCCAAGAAGCGCGAGCAAAAGTAACAGTTTTCGGTGACGTTTTGCATTTTCTGTGAGGGTTGCTATAATAATCACCGATTTACGCCGAAGCCCACAAGCTTCGAACGATGAGGGCTCTGTTTTTGGAGGGGACAGGGCCCTTTGTCATGCCTGGGGACTTTTCGTTGAAGGTATAATCAGACGGAGCCAGGCAAATCACGCCCATCAGGCGACGCCGCATACCTAGCCATCGGAAGGAGGCACCGTGAACCCCAATGCGAAACAACTTCCCATCGATCATCTCGACGATATTGTGGGCAGCATCGTAAGCACCGTGCCCACCGACGCCATCTATGTGTTCGGCTCCTACGCCCGCGGCGAGCAAACACCCGATAGCGACGTCGACCTTTACGTCGTCACAAAAGACGCCGCTAAGAGACCCCTGGCCTACGGCGCTTTGGTTCGCAAGGCGCTTCTCTGGATGAAGCGTCCCAAGGACGTGCTCTGCTCAAGCGCCGACACCTTTGTGCAACGCTCGCACGACCTCTCGACACCCGAATACATCGTCGCTCGTGAAGGGGTGAAGATTTATGGCTGATACGGAATACACCGGCTTCATGTACGCCGCCCACCGCGATGTGCTCGTTGTCGAGAATCTGGCGAAGGAAATCGATCCCTACACCGAGGCCATCGCCTTCCATTCGCAGCAAGCAGCAGAAAAGATGGTGAAGAACGTATTCATCCAGAATGGAATCGTTCCCAGCAAGACCCATAGCGTCGACGAGCTTCTGTCGAAAGCCATCGATTCTGGCTGGCTGAGCGTCGAGCCCCCTGTTATCGACGCTGCCATTAATATCAGCATGCATGCGGTTGCAGCACGTTATTCCCAGATGCCGGATATCGACCGCGGCGAGGCCCTTCAGGCCATCGCCGATTGCAACACCATCGCAAAATCGCTCGCTGAAAACGGATACGACTCCGTAGAAATCAAGGTCGAAGTACATTACCTGCACGAAGAGAAACCGAGAGACGACTCGGACGAGTAGGCCTCCCGTCGCACGGCGAAGATTCACCGCCCCCTTCGGCACTCGGAAGGCAGCCTTGTGGATCGGCGAGACCTGCGCCGAGCATGGGGGCCTCCACGTCATAGCGCCCCAGACCCTAGGCCATCCCGTAGCCCTGAGCACGGCGTCCCTGTCGCCGCTGCTCTACGATCTCCGGGCCAGCTACTACGACGACCTCACCTGCGCGAAACAGCCTATCGAACTGCTCCTCGAAGGCCACGAGCCAGTCTTGCGCTACGCTCGGCACCGAGGACGTTTTCCTCAGTGCCGAATAGGCACAACGACTCATCAGAAAGCAAGCCATATCGCCGGTCGCACGCCAGCGGAGGCAAACGACATGCACCACCCGATGACGCCATCCTCATCGACGCACGGTACGCTTAACGTGCTCTCGCCGCCTGACGGCCTGAGCCACTATTGGAGTCAGGTTAAATCAGCCACACCCAAGTCGGAGATAAATCGCCAATCCCGGCCAATTTAATTTCGCCAATACGCCAGTGATTCTAGTTGCGAT